>NC_002620.2:357650-715300 GCF_000006685.1 Chlamydia muridarum str. Nigg
GGGCAGCGTCTATCGGAGATCCAGACGCTTGGAAGAAATTTTGGTTAGATGACAAAGTAACGTATACTCAGTTCGTTGGTAAAGATAATACATCTTTCCATTCGGTTATTTTTCCTGCTATGGAAATGGGACAGTCGCTTCCCTATAAGAAAGTCGATGCTTTAGTGACATCCGAATTTTTACTTTTGGAAGGATTCCAATTTAGTAAATCGGAAGGGAATATCATAGATATGGATGCGTTTTTAGAAACGTATTCCTTGGATAAATTACGCTATGTGTTAGCGGCTATTGCTCCAGAAACTTCGGATAGCGAGTTTGCATTCCAGGAGTTTAAAACTCGATGCAATTCTGATCTTGTAGGTAAATTCGGAAATTTTGTGAATCGAGTTGTTGCTTTTGCTGCTAAGAATGGATGCACCGAACTTTCTCATCCTCAATTAGAACAACAAGATTTAGAGTTCATAGCTGAAGCTCAAAAACTTGCTAAAGAAGCTGCTGATCATTATCAGCAATATAGTTTGCGTAAAGCTTGCTCAACAATTATGGAATTAGCTGCCTTGGGGAATGGTTATTTCAACGATCAAGCTCCATGGAAACTAGCTAAAGAAGATCTTTGGAATCGAGTGCGATCCATTCTATTTTGTGCTTGCTATTGCCAAAAATTGTTAGCTCTTATCTCCTATCCAATTATGCCTGAAACAGCGTGGACAATTTGGGGAATGATTGCTCCAGGTTCTTTAGATTTGCGTTCTCAAGATCCGGARAGATTGCAGTCAATTTGGACAGAAGCCTTTTTCGATTACTCAGAAGAGAGCTTCTCGTTGAAAGAACCTGAATTATTGTTCACTGTAGTTGAGTGATTTTTTTTATTGAATTTCATTTTGAAAGAGGGATTCTATGTACTAGAATCCTTTTTTTTTTGACTTGGGATTTATCTATTAGAGAAAATTACAGCTTGTCCTGTGACCTTACAAGAATGAACCCCTTCTTTTTTTACCCTAAGGTTTGCAAATCGTGTATGTGGGAGAGAAAAGCGGAATAGGCTTATTAAGGAGAGTTTGTACAGATTGTTGTAGTCCAGTGCATCGATGTTGTACTTTATCATTGCGTACAGCGATAGCAATAGCTTTTTTAGTTCCTACTAGAATAACCAGTTTTTTCCCTCTCGTGATTGCTGTATAGAGGAGGTTTCTATACAGCATAACATAATGAGAGGTATGGATAGGTAGAATCACGCATGAGGCCTCACTTCCCTGATACTTATGTATGGAAGTAGCATAAGCTGGTGTTAAGTCGTTTAGTTCCGTTTGTGAATAACAAATATATCGGCCATCAACACAAGCTACTAAACTTTTTTTAGCAAAATCTATAGAGGCGATGTACCCAATATCTCCATTGAAAACTTCTTTATTATAGTTATTTCGCGTTTGCATAACGCGATCTCCCGTAGAGAAGGAGTGAAACTTCCCTTGGATAAATGGTTTATTGGGGTTGAGAGCAGCTTTCAATTCTTTATTCAGATTGAAAATCCCTAGTACTCCTTTTTTCATAGGAGCAAGGACTTGAATGTCTTTCATAAAGATGCCGAATTTTTTCGGAACGAAATCAGAAACAAGATGGATAATATGCTTTATAGCCTCTTCTGGATCTTCTTTTTGAAAGAATAAAAAGTCTTTTTTTCCAGAAGAGCTGTTAAGGACGGGGAATTCCCCCTGGTTTACTTTGTGAGCATTAGTAATGATATTGGAATTTTGTAACTGACGGAAGATCTTGGTTAAGTAGGTTACCTCAATATGGTTTGAAAGAATGAGGTCTTTAAGGACATTGCCTGGGCCTACGCTAGGTAGCTGGTGCACATCTCCAATTAGGATAAGAATAGCATGATCAGGTAATGCAGCAAGGAATCTTTGAAGGAGAATCGTATCGATCATTCCTGATTCATCAATAATAACGAGATCGCAATCAATAGGATCTTCATGATTTTTACGAAATGACAAAGTCTTAAAATCATATTGAAGTAAGGAATGGATTGTTTGGGTACGTTTCCCTGTGATTTCCGTCATGCGTTTTGCAGCTTTTCCAGTGGGAGCTGCAAGGATGATTTTTTGGGGAGACGAGATTTTTTCAAAGATTGAGAGAATAGCCCGTGTAATTGTACTTTTCCCAGTTCCTGGTCCCCCAGATATGATGTGGATTTTTTGGGAAGAACTAGCATAGAGAGCTTCTTTTTGCTTGTCTTCCAGCTTTAAATCCAGAAGATTTTCTACTTCAAGAATTGCCTCTTGGGTATTGATAGGCTGGATGCGTTTCGAAGAAAATAAAAGTCTTCGGATGTCTATAGCGATTTGTTGTTCGGCAAGAAAAAGCTGTCTAGACCAGATATAAGAGTCCTGTTCTAGTTCTTTGATATAAACAGCTTTTTGTCGAGACAGAAAATGCACTTGAGTAAGGATTTCTTCCTTACGTACAATTTTTTCAGGAGTATCTTCGTTCAGTAGTTTTTCAACGAGAACAATGAAATCATTAAGGGGATAGCACGTATGGCCTTCTTCTTGCAGTTCATCTAAAGAGTATTGAATTCCTGCAACGATACGATTAGGAGAATTCAGTGGGACTCCAAGACATGAGGCAATGAGATCTGCAGTTTTAAACCCTACACCATACATTTCCTTTGCAAGAAGAAAAGGATCTTGACAGACTTTATCAATAGTTTGGTTTTGGTATTTTTTATATAGACGTAAGCCATAGTGAATAGCAATTCCATGTCGTTGCAGAAATAGTAGGGCATTACGTAGGTCTTTTTGCTCGTGGAGTTGCCTAGAAAAATCCTCACAGCGGGCAAGAGAGATTCCATCTACTTCTACAAGTTTGGAGGGACATGAATCAAGCACAGAAAGAGTTTCTTCTCCAAAGGTTGCTATAATTTTCTGAGCAAGTTTGGGACCCACGCCTTTGATTTGGGAAGTAAGGTAGGCTATGATTCCCAAAGAAGGACTGTACGTTTTGGCTGTAGTAAAGCGAAAAACTAAAGCTCCGCTAGCGTCCACACTCCAATAACCTGTTAAATCAACAGAAGCTCCAATTTTAAAGAGAGAAAGAGAGGAATTTCCACAAATGGTCACTAATGAATTTTTGTAAGGGACTCGTAGGAAAGCATATCCCATTTGATTGGATAGGGAATCTTCTGGAAGAATAAGTTCCAAAGTACCGGAAAGTTTCTCTTCGCAACCCATATCTTTTTAACTCTCTTGGAAGTATTCGAATCTTAGAAAGGCTTAAGTCGGTATCGGACAGCATTATAGATTATCATAAGTCTCCGATCGGTATTTTTTTATATTTAACTCACAAAAGAAGTCCATGGAAAAATGAAACTTTCTCTGAATGTTTTTAGAGATTTTAGAGCTGTTAGATAAAGAAGAGAAGACACCTCCCAAGAAGAAAAGATAACTTTAGGGGAGGTGTAACCAAGAAGAATGGAAAACTTAGTTCGAATCAAGTTCTGTAACTACGAAAGTTTTTTCAGAATCTTCTCGTTCATTGGCTTTTTTCTGTGCAAAAAGAAGACAGAGACTGGCTCCTAGCATTAAAGAGAATCCTAATCCTTCTTGGAATGATGGAATTTCTTGTTTGCATACATAAGAGAGGATCCAGCCAAAGAGTGGTTCAAAGATAAGAAGAGCTCCTAATAACGCTGTAGATAGGTGGAGGGAAGCTTTATTCCAAGCCGAAATCGCTCGGGAAGATGAAAAAATACCCATAGCGGCGCAGAGAAGAATGAATAAATATCTTTCAGAAACAGGAATGTGAAATAGAAAATCTTGGGTCACATGGGTGATGCCAAAGCTATCTCCTAAGATGATCAGGGGGAGGCTAATGATAAGAGAGCTAATACCCAGCATATGGCACCAAGTTTCAGGAGAAATTTCTGAATATCTCTCTAGAAAATCATGATTACATATGATGTATCCCGCCCAAATGCTAGTAGCTATTGTTACACATACCAGTCCAAAAAGATAGAGAAGAGGGGAGGAACTTGAATTGGATTGAAATTCTGAAAGATTGGATAGGATGATTCCAATGATGATAATGCCGCTCATACTTAGAAGAAAAGGATAAGAGAGCACCTTTTTTTTTAAATTAGAATAAAAAAGGATGGTAATGGGAGCTAATCCTGCAATAATCACTGTAATTGCAGCTCCTGAATAGCGGACGGATTGCGCAATGCAAAAATAATATACAATGTTAATAAGAAAAGCCCAGAACAAGCTGGTTTTCCAGAGGGAAAAAGGAACGGTTTTGAAAATATTGGAACGTTTATAAAGAATAGTAACTAACGAACAGATCCCAAAAACGGAATATCGAGTAAGTACAATATCTAGGTCGGGAAAGTTCCCTAGCATACTAGGGATCACAAAAACAATGCTCCAATAGAAACAGGCCAATAAGCTATAGAAGATGCCTAAAGGTGTATTACGAGAGGTTGACATCGGACTATGGTAGGACATCATGCTTTATCGGATCTCCAGCTTAAACGTTATATTACTAAGATATTACTAAAAACAGGGGACTAGTGAGGACGAAAGTCAGATAAAGACAAAAAGAGTTGGTGGAAAGCCTCCCTCTTCTTTTCTCCCTTCTTCAGGGAGCCCACAGTCCGAATGGACTTATCAAAGAACAATTATATTCTCATAAAGATTTTTCGTAAACAGGGTGAGGGAGCGGCTACTTACTGTTTTTAGTAAAAAAATTAAAATATTTTTTTTATTGAATAGTTGACAATTTTCCATTTTGGTTAGAAGTAAACAAAGTTCGTTTTCTGGTACAATGAGAAGAGGCTTGTTGTAAGGGATTGAATATGCAACGTATTTTAGTTTATTCAGACAAAGGAGTTTCTCCTTACTATTTACGTCATACTGTTCGTTGGCTGAAACAGGCTGCTTTTCCTTTCCAGATGGAAGTATGTCGTGTGAATGGGCAATTTCTCATCCACGAGCCTCTTTGGGAGGAGACTACCCAGCTTTTAGTTATCCCAGGAGGGGCAGATGTTCCCTATCATCATGTGTTGCATGGGTTAGGGACTGCCAGGATTGATAATTATGTAAGAGAGGGGGGAGCGTATTTAGGGATTTGTGCAGGTGCATATTTTGGGTGCGCCCATTTTTCTTTTTTAGAACCTAATGGTTCTCTATTGGTTGCTAAAAGAGATTTAGGCTTTTTCCCCGGTATGGCTAATGGCCCTGCCTATGACAGTGCTTTTTCTTATACAAGCTCCTCTGGAGTTTTAGCTGCTTCATTACGTTTTACAGATTTCCCTGGAAAGAGCTTTGCGCTCTTTAATGGAGGGTGTTACTTTGAGAATGCCGAAGATTTCTCAGAAGTGCGGGTAGAGGCGCGTTACAATGATCTTCCAGGAAGTCCTGCGGCTATCATTTCTCGACGTCTTGATAGAGGCTTGGTGGTTCTTTCTGGGCCCCATATTGAATATCTTCCAGAGTTCTGCTCGCTACAAGAAGAGAATGTTGTTCATGCTCGAGAGCAAATTGCAAAGAACTCTGCGGGGCTTGAAGAATATAAGCAGACTTTAATCAAACGTTTGTTAAGCAATGTCGTCGAGCACGTTTTGTATTAGGGTTGCCTCGAATCTTTGAGGATGGGCTATCTCTGCTGTGAATAGGAACGGCTGCATTTGTCCTAATAGCCCTAGTTTGTCTTCCTCTTCTAGTCCGGAAAGGACAATGGTTGTTAATTTTGTTGCGTTCATAGGTCTAGCAGGAGATGAGATCCTCATATTGGATGCAGGGCATTGTTTTTTTATGAGGATTGTAAAGAAATCTTTATAATCTAAAGGTGGTGTCGGATCGAGTTCTTTTGTTCCCCAATCTCCTAATGTTGTGTAGCACAGATATTCTAGTGCACAGAATAGGGCGAGCGACTCTAGAGTTCTAGCTTTATGCGTGTGTACGGGAGTTTTTAAAGGTTCTAGTAGCAAAACCCTACTCGATAAATTGCGTTCTATAATTTGGACATAGTGTCTAAAAAGTGTTTTAAAAAGCTCTTCCTGTTGGAGGAGCGCGCTTTCTTGAATTGGAATAAAGAAGGTTTCTGTTCCTGTATTATAGAGCTGTTGCAATACCCCCTGCCGAGCTTGGCGAATAACGGGATTCGCTGGAGGTAGTTGGTGAGCATAGCCTACATGACACCTTAACTTATTGGATTTGACTATGTAGGTATGAAGAGTTTCAAAATCAAGAGTGGATAATGTGAGAGAGAAGGGTAGACAATAGTGAGATAGGACGATAGTTTTAGTCTGTTGTGGAGCCGAAGGACCGATCTGAGGTGTCCAATCCATAAAAGCCGAAGATAGGAGTGTTTCTGGATGATCAAAGAAAAACTTTTTATATTCAGAAGAGGTCCCTTTGAAACAGTTTTTTAACTTAGGATCAGGAAGTAGGCTCGAAATACTTGTTGATTCTGTTTTTAAAAAATCAATGAGGGAATCTGAGAGAGCAGGAAGAGATTTCGTATAGGAAATGAGTCGTTGTATTCCGTAGGGGATGAGTTTCCGGCATCCAAAGAAGCTGATTACAGAAACGAGTAAAGCCAAACAGATTCCCGAGGTTATAAAAGCCGGAGGACTGGCAAAAAGGAGGCAACACCCTGTGATCAATCCTATTATCAAAGAGAGCGACGCAGAGAAGACTACAAAAGCCTTAGTCTTTAACTGTTTGGCCGTTAAAGAAAGAATATGTTTGCAGGATGAATAAAGTGGGGGAGGATATTCTACAGGGTACATAAGGTCTGTTGATCTTCCAAATAAATTAAAAAAGATTTTTTAACTAAACTCCAATAACAATTTGTGAGAGGGGAAAAACTTACTCTTCTTACTGCTTTTTTTGGGAATCGAGGGAAAGAGAACAACAACTAGAATAGCCCTTAGCGAACGAACAACTATGCCAAACTCTCTATCGAGATCTAAAAGAAAAAGGATACGCTAAACGAATAAAAAGGACTCCGGAGGATGGGTTCGAACCAACGACCAATGGATTAACAGTCCACTGCTCTACCGCTGAGCTACTCCGGAACAGTTCAAAGCAACATTTTGCATGAGTAGGTAATAAAAAGTCAAGTAATTACGAATGAGATTTTTACTTACGGGGATTTTTTTTCGTTTTAGGGGGATCCTGGAAGCAGATTTTTTCATAACCTTTAGGCACTAGACCAAGTTTATGAATCAGAGCTAGCTCTATTACTTGAGGATTATCCCAAGAAGCTAAATGGGTGCTGAACTCTTGTTGTTTATCCAGGGCTTCTTCTAAACGAGATTTTAAATGAAAAACACGCTGTTGTAATCGTAATTCTTGCACATGCAATTGAGAGATGGCTCTGTCATACACAAAACCACCTCCAAGTAGATAAAGAATGAGCCACCAAGAGCGAATGACAATTTCTTCAACATACCCGAACCAAGAAGTCTGTTTTTTACTTACCATATTAGTCCAGGAAGATAGGGCTTACACAAAAGGAACTGTAATGCCTTGTTGTTTTTGATATTTCCCTTGGCGATCTGCGTAAGAAACATCACATGCGGAGTCTCCTTCAAAGAAAAGAACTTGAGCAATTCCCTCATTAGCATAAATTTTTGCAGGTAGTGGAGTGGTATTAGAAATTTCGATGGTCACATATCCTTCCCATTCGGGTTCAAAGGGGGTGACGTTTACAATAAGTCCACAGCGTGCATAAGTCGATTTTCCTATGCAAACGGTAAGAACATTGCGAGGGATTCGGAAATATTCTACGCTGCGAGCCAAGGCAAAAGAATTAGGAGGAATAATACAAACATCATCCACGATGGAAATCAAAGCGTCTTCTGTGAAACATTTCGGATCAACTAGGGAATTGTATATATTGGTAAAGACTTTAAATTCTCTAGAGATACGTAAATCATATCCGTAACTGGACAAGCCATAACTAATGAGTTTTTCTCCAGTTTCTGGATGTACTTTTACTTGATTATCAGCAAATGGCTCTATCATACCCTCTTCAATTGCCATTTTGCGAATCCAGTTGTCTTCTTTAATCCCCATAACTTCTCTCGATTATTTTTTATGCCTGTATTTTAGGAACGATTGTAGTTAGAAAAAAGAGCCGGAACTCTCAACACTACAGCATGTGCAATTGTATGAAAAGACGCAACGTTTTAATGTCTTAGTGAAGAGTGTTTTTTCTTTAAATAGTATTTTATATAGGTCAAGGTATTTCCTAATAGTCTTGGGAATACCTTGACTTCGGTTATTATGGGATGTCAAAATAAGATTTCTCGACGTTAGTTAACGAATAAATCTATGACTCATAAAATTTCTGTTTTACACCAAGATAAAAAATTCGATTTTTCTTTGAGGCCAAAAAAGCTAACAGAGTTTTACGGGCAAAAACAGCTAAAAGAACGACTAGATCTTTTTCTTCGCGCAGCAGTTCAACGGAAGGAGGTCCCTGGCCATTGTTTGTTTTACGGCCCTCCAGGATTAGGGAAAACTTCATTAGCACACATTATGGCGAATACAGTAGGAAAAGGTCTAGTAATCGCTTCTGGTCCCCAGTTATTGAAACCATCTGATCTTATAGGACTATTGACTGGGTTACAAGAGGGTGATGTATTTTTCATTGATGAGATCCATCGCATGGGGAAAACTGCTGAAGAGTATCTGTATCCGGCAATGGAAGATTTTAAAGTGGATATTACTTTAGATTCTGGTCCAGGGGCACGTTCCGTACGTCTTGATTTGGCTCCTTTCACTCTAGTTGGTGCGACTACTCGTGCAGGAATGTTGAGTGAACCTTTGCGCACACGTTTTGCTTTTACTGGACGAGTAGATTACTATAACGAGGAAGATTTGGTTGCAATTCTATCTCGCTCTGCGCAGTTGCTTTCTATAGAAGCAAATAAGGAAACTCTTCTAGAGATTGCTAGAAGAGCACGCGGGACTCCACGTTTAGCGAATAATTTGCTTCGATGGGTTCGGGATTTTGCACAAATGCGAGAGGGAAATTGTATTAATAGCGTCGTAGCAGAAAAAGCTTTAGCTATGTTATTAATAGATAACTTAGGGTTAAACGAGATTGACATTAAACTTCTCTCCGTGATGATTGATTTTTATCAAGGGGGCCCTGTTGGGATGAAAACGCTTGCAATGGCTGTAGGCGAGGATGTCAGGACTCTGGAAGATATGTACGAACCCTTTTTGATTTTAAAAGGATTGGTTCAACGAACCGCGAGAGGGCGGGTTGCAACTCCTTTGGCATATGAACATCTTAACAGGAACCCAAAGGACAAGTAGGGAGAAGAAGAAAGTGAAAAAGTTAAATCTACTCGTGCTGTTAGGAGTGTTTTGTGGGGTGGGGGCTGTTGGAGATGCCGATGTTAAGGTATCTGATGCCCTGTCTCAGTCTATTCTTTCCGAACCAAGGATCCGCGTTCTTTTGTTGAGTGAAAGTACGACGGCTTTAGTTGAAGCTAAGGGAGCTTTTTCTGTATTTGGAGATGGCGAGCTTTTGCGAGTTTCTTCTCAAGGACAACGTTGTGCTGCTCATGCATTATATGGAGGGATTCGTTGGGGAGAGAATTATCCTAATGTTGAGTGTTTAAAAATCGAACCTCTTGATGGATCCGCGTCTCTATTTGTTAATGGTATTCAATACAAAGGCTCCGTATACATTCACAAAACAGAGCGTAACTGTTTGTTTGTGGTGAACGAGCTTGCGATAGAAGACTATCTGAAGTCAGTCCTTTCTGTGAAATATTTGAAAGAATTGGATAAAGAAGCTTTATCGGCTTGCGTCATCTTAGAGAGAACGGCTTTGTACGAGCGTCTTCTTGCAGGTAATGCTAATAGCTTTTGGCATGTCAATGCTCAGGAAGATCGTTATGGGGGGTATGGAGTTACATCCCAGTTTTATGGTGTAGAAGAGGCTGTGGATTGGACATCTCGACTCGTGTTGGATAATCCCGAGGGATTAGTTTTCAATGCAGATTATCTGTTGCAATCCAATGTAGATCGTTTAGCTATAGAAGGCTATAATGCGCGGCAAATTTTAGAGAAATTTTATAAAGATGCTGATCTTGTCGTCATTGAGTCTTGGGAAGACAATAATAGAGGTGTTTGAAGAACTTATTAAGTTCTTTTGTGTGTAAGGACCGAACTCTTTATAGGGTTCGGTCTTTTTATTTGGGTTCAATAGGTTTCTTTTTTCTACTAATTGCCACCAAAGAGCTATATGGTTCTAATGAGAGTTTAGGAGATAAGATTTGAGAAAAGAAGCCAGTTGTACTATCCACAATTTTCTCATAGGCTAGATGTTCTTGTCTTAGTTTAGGTAAAGCGATCTCAATACGCTCATTTCCACTGTAGAAAGCTATAAATAGACTGTAATTGGGATGTTTTAATTCAAATGCTAGATAGTGGTCTGGAGTCCATTCTCTAGGCAACCCTTGAGAATTTAGCCAGGTTATTGTCTCCTCTGATAAGAAATTTGTGTTGAATAGTTCAGCATGCGTTGTACGCAAAGTAATGATTTGACACAGGAAAGAAAAAAATTCTTTTCTTTCAGCTAATCGATCCCAAAGGAAGTGATTAATTTTAGTATCCAAGCACCAATGGTTGTTGTTTCCATAAGCAGTATGACCATATTCATCGCCAGATTTTATCATAGGGATTCCCTGGGATAAAAAGAGGGCGAGAAAGAAATTTTTCATTTGTCGTTCACGTAACTGGCAAATGTTTGGGTCAGTAGTTTCTCCCTCACATCCAAAATTATAGCTGTAATTTGCCGAAGTTCCGTCACGGTTGTTCTCTCCGTTCTCTTCATTATGTTTGTGATTATAGGCAACGCTATCATAGAGAGTGAACCCGTCATGAGAACAAATATAATTAATAGAATTCGTAGAATTTCCTGCAGGATAGATATCACGAGATCCGGATATTCGAGACGCGAAAGAACTAACCTGATGAGGATCCCCATTAAGGAAGGCTTTTACGTGGTCGCGATAGCACCCATTCCATTCGCTCCACCTAGTTGATATAGAAGGGAAGTGCCCGAGTTGATAGAGTCCCCCTGCATCCCAAGGCTCTGCAATAAGTTTGGTTTCCGATAGAATGGAATCAGACGATATTGCTTGCAGAATAGGAGTCAAAGAGCGGGGAACTCCTTGCAAATCTCTTGAAAATACTGCAGCTAAGTCAAAACGAAATCCATCTACATGCATTTCTTGAACCCAGTAACGCAAAGCATCAAGAATCCATTTAATGGCTATAGGTGTATTTGTATTTACTGTATTTCCACATCCGGAAAAATTAAGAAGATCTCCATTGTCATTGACCATATAATACGACTCGAGATCTATCCAAGGGAGAGGGCAGCTTGTTCCTTCAAATCCCGTGTGATTGAAAACTACGTCTAATATAACTTCTATCCCTGCGCGGTGTAATGTTTTTACTAAAGTTTTAAATTCGCGTGCAGGAGCGCAAGGATCTGTTCCATAGGTATAACGGCGAGAAGGACAGAAAAAATTAATCGAAGAGTACCCCCAGTAATTACATAAGTGGGGGAAATCTTTATTTTTAAATGGGTGAATAGTTTCATCAAACTCAAAAATAGGAAGCAATTCGACAGCATTAACACCCAGTTTTTTAAGATGATCAATTTTTTCTATGATGCCAAGGAAGGTTCCTGGATGCGTAACTTGGGAAGAAGGGTCCTGCGTGAACGAACGAACATGCATTTCATAGATGAAATAGTTTTCTTTAGGAAGCCTTAAGGGAGTATCCCCTTCCCAGTCAAAATCTTCTTGTTTTAAGTAACTAAAAGTGTAGTCGTTTGGTTGTTTAGATGATCCGAATAGCTGAGGAGAGAAAATGTTTTTAGAGTACGGATCAGCGATATAAGCATTTGTAGAGAAATTAGGAAAAGCGGAATCCGATTGTCTAAGTTTATAAGCGTAAGACCATTCGTTTGAAATTCCTGAAATTTCTATATGCCAGATAGCTCCTGTTCTATGATCTGTAGAAGAAAGAGGGATTTCATGAATCTCAGAAAAAGGATCTAGTAGTACTAAAATGACTTGTTGCGCACGGGGAGCAACCAGCGAGAACCGATAACGATCCGAAGAGAGTTTTTGAGCTCCTAAGGGAAGCGGGGTGGTGAGGTGAATAGACAAAGATCCCATAAAAAACTAGAATGCATAAGTTAAATAAAAAAAAGGAAGAGGGGAGACTCTTCCTTTTATCATATGAAAGCTAAACCTACGCACGAATTCCTGTTGGAGGAGGTTGAATTCCTCCGCTGCCTCCTTGAGGCATTTGAGGCATAGTGTCAACGGAAGGTTCTCGTCCAGCGCTGATATCAGAACAGACCGTTCGCCATTTCACAACAGTTTCAATGAAAAGCTGTGCAAAAGCTTTCAATAGATTAGTCTCTGCATATTTCATATCTAACACGCAATGCATTAGGATCAACTGTTCTTTAGTAGCAACTCCTACTCCTCCACCAGCCATTTGGCCTCCGAGCATAGAGCCTTCCAACAATTTCTCATACAGAGCCAACTTTCTTTGCGGATTATCTGGGAGTCCGTCAAGGAGAGGTGCGTAAACATAAAGGCGATCAGAGTGCTCTTCGTAGGTCAGGTGAAGAGAAAACTCTCCATCAACAAACAAAATGCACGTATTATTCTGATCGAAGGCCACGTCGGGGAGCTTGAGCTCTTTAGCAAAATTTTTTAGATTTTCCTCAGCATTCTGTCTGGACATGAGGGAATCTCCTTTGTACTGTTTTTTTTAACTTAACATGAGCAGGTTTGTTAGTAAACGATTAGAGCCGCGATAAGAATACTTGCTGTTAGGCTAAACTTTCTTATCGAGGAGTGAGGCATCCTTTCTCAAGATTTCTTGACACATCAAGTTGCAACTGACAAGAAAATAAGAAGGCGCAAGCTCGTGCTCCCTCGTTCTACTATGTATTGAACGTACGCTTTCTAAAGTCCCTTTAGTTTTTGTAAGCTTAAGCTTAATCTATCCGTAGATACAATGAGGGGACAATTGTCACAGGATATTTTTTTTAGTTATTTTCTGCAATACTCTATAGAGAATACTTGTGTTCACGAAAAAATCAGTCCTAGTGTACAGTCTTCGAAGAAGACGAAGAGGTTCTGAATGAACAGCTTCTTCTTTTGAGTAGGGTAATTCGCAGGAAGTAAGTTTTAATAGACAAGGGTGGTTTTTATGTTGTTCGGATATTTGGTAGGATTTCTAGCTGCCGATCCTGAAGAAAGAATGACGTCAGGGGGTAAACGGGTTGTTGTTTTACGTTTAGGCGTTAAATCCCGCGTGGGGTCTAAAGACGAAACAGTATGGTGCCGATGCAATATCTGGAATAATCGTTATGATAAAATGATCCCTTATCTGAAAAAAGGATCTTCAGTGATTGTTGCGGGAGAGCTTTCTGTAGAGAGCTATATGGGGAGAGACGGTTCTCCTCAAGCTTCTATCTCTGTAAGTGTAGACACACTGAAGTTTAATTCAGGGTCTTCTCGTCCTGAAAGTCGGGGTTCGGATGAGGGGCGTCAGCGATCTAATGATAATGTCTCTCTTGGATTTGAAGGAGAGAGTTTGGATACAGAAATCGCCCTTGATAAGGAAGTATATGCTGGATTTGGAGAGGATCAGCAATACGCTAGCGAGGATGTTCCTTTCTAATTTTTCGTTTTTGGCCCCTTGGCAAGAGAGTTTCTTTTTCCTAAGGGGCCTGTCTTTTTTCATTTCATTTAACCAATCAGCTAAGAAATTATTGGTCCATTAGTGAATAAGGCTGCGTAGCATATTTGCTAAAAAGACGATTCTTTCCTATAGTCCTTTTTTTCACCTAGGAATAAGTTAGAGGTGAAAGCTGGGTCGTTTTGCTTTTTAGTCTTCTCTTCCGGAGTCAATTGTTTGGCCAGGTCGCCAGTTTGAGATGGGAATTTGCAAAACGCGTTCTGCTTGTAATTTTGACTCAATCGATTCAACAAAGAGGTTATTGTGGTGTTGCTCTATTCTCAAGCGAGTTGGGATAAACGATCGAAAGCAGATGCGCTTGTTCTTCCTTTTTGGATGAAGAACGTTAAAGCTCAAGAGGCTGCAGTTGTTGATGAGGACTACAAGCTTGTCTATCAAAACGCATTACAAAATTTTTCTGGAAAGAAGGGGGAAGCTGTTTTTCTTTTTGGAAATGATAAAACCAAAGAGCAAAAAATAGTTCTTCTAGGGTTAGGAAAGAGCGAGGAGGTTTCCGGGACTGCAATTTTGGATGCCTATGCTCATGTTACTACAGTTTTACGAAAAGCTAAGTGTAAGACTGTAAATATTTTGTTACCTACTATTTCGCAGTTGCGTTTCTCTGTAGAAGAATTTTTGACGAATCTAGCTGCAGGAGTTCTTTCTCTTAACTATAACTATCCGACTTATCATAAAGTCGATGCCTCCTTGCCTTTATTAGAAAAAGTCACTGTATTGGGGATTGTTCCTAAAGTAGGAGACAAGATTTTTAGAAAAGAAGAGAGCTTATTTGAAGGAGTATATTTAACACGAGATTTAGTAAATACGAATGCTGATGAGGTAACTCCAGAAAAACTTGCTGCTGTTGCTAAGGGACTAGCTGGAGAATTTGCTAGTTTGGACGTCAAGATCCTTGATAGGAAAGCCATATTAAAAGAGAAGATGGGACTATTGGCCGCAGTCGCTAAGGGGTCGGCTGTTGAACCTCGGTTTATTGTTCTGGATTATCAAGGAAAACCTAAGTCAAAAGATAGAACGGTGCTCATTGGTAAGGGGGTGACGTTTGACTCCGGTGGATTAGATTTGAAGCCTGGTAAGGCGATGATCACTATGAAAGAAGATATGGCTGGAGCAGCTACAGTTTTGGGCATTTTTTCTGCATTGGCTTCTTTAGAACTCCCTATCAATGTGACAGGAATCATTCCTGCTACGGAGAACGCTATAGGATCTGCAGCTTATAAGATGGGAGATGTCTATGTGGGCATGTCTGGGCTGTCTGTAGAAATTGGAAGCACAGATGCTGAGGGAAGACTTATTTTAGCGGATGCGATTACCTATGCTTTGAAGTATTGCGCCCCTACGCGAATTATTGATTTTGCCACTTTGACAGGAGCCATGGTGGTTTCTTTAGGAGAAGCTGTAGCTGGATTTTTTGCTAACAATGACGTTTTGGCTAGGGATTTGGCAGAGGCTGCATCAGAGACTGGGGAGGCCCTTTGGAGAATGCCTTTAGTCGAAAAATATGACCGTGCTCTTCATTCAGATATTGCAGACATGAAAAATATCGGAAGCAACCGAGCAGGGTCCATTACTGCGGCTCTGTTTCTACAACGTTTTCTTGAAGACAATCCAGTAGCGTGGGCACATTTGGATATTGCTGGTACCGCTTACCATGAAAAAGAAGAGCTTCCTTATCCTAAATATGCAACAGGATTTGGTGTTCGTTGTTTAATTTATTATATGAACAAGTTTTTATCTAAATAGTTCTTGTTTAGGTTTGTCAAAATAAAAAGATTTGGTTGGTTTTTAATTTTTTTATTAAAAACCAACCTTTTTTATTAAAGTTTTTCATTCTTCCTGTCGATAGATCAAATAAGTGGTAGTTACCTGTCTAATTAGGGGAATGAACATGTTGGGAGTACAAAAGAAACGCAGCACAAGAAAGACGGCTGCAAGAAAGACTGTAGTACGTAAGCCTGCCGCTAAGAAGACGGCAGCTAAAAAAGCTTCGGTAAGAAAAGTTGCAGCTAAGAAGACTGTGGCTCGCAAGACTGTAGCTAAAAAAGCAGTAGCAGCTAGAAAGCCTGCCGCTAAGAAGACGGCAGCTAAAAAAGCTCCAGTAAGAAAAGTCGCAGCTAAGAAGACTGTGGCTCGTAAAACTGTAGCTAAAAAAGCAGTAGCAGCTCGCAAAACAGTAGCTAAAAAATCTGTAGCAGCTAGAAAGACGGCAGCTAAAAAAGCTCCAGTAAGAAAAGTTGCAGCTAAGAAGACTGTGGCTCGCAAGACTGTAGCTAAAAAAGCAGTAGCAGCTAGAAAGCCTGCCGCTAAAAGAACTGTCTCAACAAAAAAAACAGCCGTAGCAGCAAAAGCTGGAGTTTGTATGAAAAAACATAAACATACTGCAGCTTGCGGACGTGTAGCTGCTTCTGGAGTAAAAGTTTGTGCTTCCTCTGCTAAGAGAAGAACACATCATAATCGTTCTCGTACAGCTCATAGTTGGCGTCAGCAATTAATGAAGCTTGTTGCTAAATAGCAATTGCTGTTTCCAATCTGGAGTAACCGGGAAAAAGAATGCTCTTTTCCCGGTTTTTTATATTTATTGGCTGAGTTGAAATAGCTAGTATGGCTAGAATCTTAGAGCAAGAGGAATGATCCTAATGGGTTGAGTTCAGGCATTGCTTATGGAAACCTGCCAAAATAGTGTCCGCATAGAGTCTATAAAAGACTTTATTCATCATTTTGAAAATCAACGCTTTAAAGTGTTTATAATTGGCTCTTCATTTCCCGAAGACAAGGATATTTTTCTGGAACTTTATGTTTCCGGAAGAGGGCGACTATTTGATGGACAACGTTTAGTTAAACAAGAGCTTTTATCTTGGACTGATAATTTTGGGTTGTTCACTTCAAAGGAAACTATTGGTATTTATCAAGTTGAGAAGATGAGCTCCTCTTTACAAGAGTTTATCATAAGCTATGCTCATCATCCTAATCCGCATCTCACATTATTTCTTTTCACAAGTAAAGCAGAGTTCTTCTCAGCTTTTTCATCGAAGCTCCCTAATGCCCTTTGTTTATCTCTCTTTGGTGAGTATTTTGCAGAACGCGACTCTCGTATAGCACAGGTATTGATCAAGCGTTCAATGGATGTTCAACTGTCTTGTTCTTTAGGGGTCGCTAAGCTTTTCGTAAGTAAGTTCCCGCAGGTTGGAGTTTTTGAAATTTTTAGTGAATTTCAAAAGTTGATTTGTCAAATTGGGGGCAAGAGTTGTTTAGAAGCTTCAGACGTTCAATCGTTTGTAGAAAAAAGAGAATCTGCTTCTTTATGGAAATTACGGGATGCTCTTCTTCGTAGAGATCTCTCAACAGGGCAAAGTTTGATGCAATCTCTGGTATCTGATTTGGGAGAAGATCCTCTTGCTATTCTCAATTTTTTACGTAGCCAATATTTATCTGGGCTTCGAGCAATAGCGGAACAGTCGAAAGATCGCAAAACACAAATCTTTTTCGCAGCAGGAGAGCAGGCTCTTTTGAATGGATTAAACTTATTTTTTCATGCGGAGAGTTTGATTAAGAATAACGTGCAAGATCCCATTCTTTCTTTAGAAACCATGATTGCAAGACTGTAAATTTCTTTTGATCGGACGTTTTCGCAGTGTATTTTTTCCTTGGCATCTTCTAGAATGGACTCTAATCCAATTATTTAGGGATGCTTATTGTCTATGACGCTATATCTTCTTCCCAATACTTTAGGTAACAAAAGAGTGGAGGACCTTCCTTCTATTGTAGGAGAGATTGTCCGGAATAAAATTCAGGGATTAATAGTAGAAAGTGATCGTGGCGGTCGTTTGTTCCTAAGTTTATGGAAGGTTAAAGATCCGCATAAGTTCCCTCTTGCTGTAATGAGTAAGAATGATACTTCTGTTAAGGCTTGTGACTTCTATTTAGAACCTATTATTAAAAAGGGAGAGTCTTGGGGGGTTATTTCTGATGCAGGATTGCCATGCATTGCTGATCCAGGGGTAAGGCTCGTTCAAAGAGCTCGGTCATTAGGAGTGCCTGTTCAGGCTGTAGCTGGTCCTTGTTCCATTACGCAAGCATTAATGCTTTCTGGTCTACCTGGTCAGAATTTCACATTTCATGGCTATCTTCCTCAAAATCCTAAAGAAAGAGCTCGTTATGTACGGGGATGCTCGGGGAAAGCGCATACGCATATTTGCATAGAGACTCCTTATCGTAATCAATACACATTCGAAGCTTTGTTAGATCAGCTTCCAGCTCATGGAGAGCTTTGTGTTGCCATTGATTTGATGGGGGATCAGGAATATGTCTCGACACGTAGCGTTGCTGTTTGGAATCAATCTTCTGATCTAGAAGAGGTTCGCGAACGTTTGAAAAAAGTCCCCGCTATTTTTCTGTTCGTTAATTCTTTTTAGTTGTTTTATGCGAAACTTTGTTTTGTTTGTTAATTTAATTTTTTCTAATTAAAAGGAAATTAGTTTTAATTAATTAAAAAGACAAAACATGAATGATAAAACGATAATTCATAAAGAATCTGTTGCTTTTGCGGCAATCCCTCCTACCCAGCCTGCAGCTCCTGTTACCAAAATGTTGTTGGAATGTACTCAGACAGGGGGAAATACTGGTGTTGATGGGATGGTCACCACAGCTTATGTTAATTTAGATGCCAAGAATCAGCAAGTACGTCAGGTTGGTGCTGGGACTGAAGACCAGGATGTTGTCGTGTTGTCACAACTGGATGGCTACTTACAGAAAGGGGCTAAATCAATAGCCGGATTATTTCTTTCGACTTCCGGGGGAATGATGGTTGGAGATATTAATATGGGAACCAACCAACAGAATACCATTCGAGGTCTTCCTTCTTCCTGGGGAGAAGCGTCATTTCTAGGAAATGATTATGCAGCATCTGTTGGGATAGTAAATGATGTCTTAGGAAACTATGAGGACCGATTAAATGATCTGATTGCTAAAATCAATATGTATGCTGGGACCGGAGAGGGCAGCATGGCCAAACTCATCACAGATCTAGGAAGTCCTAAAGAGACCACGTCAGGATCGACGACTACCATAACATTTGATAAGCCTGAAGAGGCTAAGTGGCTGTTATTAAGCGCTAAGAATGCTATGACAGGGACTTTGCGTTTCGAGCAACAGCAGGGAGCTTTGCCAACAGCTGCCGCGCCTACAATAAAAAATCTAAAAACTGGTGACATAGGAGTCGTGGGAACGGCAACGCCTAAAGAAAAGTTACAGAAAATTGTCACTGTCTCAGATTTAACGACTATACTGAATGATTTACAAAATAATTCCTCTGGAGGTTCAGGATCAGGAACGGGGTCAACGACAACACCTACTTTCCCAAATTGGACAGGGCAAGAAGTTCCTTATTTTGTGGAGCAGAATCCCAATGGGACTTCAGGTAGTGGTACTCAAAGTCCTATTAAATCTACTAATGCTGATAAGTATATTAAAAAGGAGAATTCTACCTATTCTCTATTGAGACGAGGCGTTTATCTCGTAACATTTGCTTATGAATTTACTTCCTCTCAAAATCAGGCTGTCACATGTACCGGAACACTTACAGAAAAAACAACGGGAGGAACAGGATCTAATCCTGAAACCCTATTTTCTGTAGTAGGTTCCTCAGATGGTTTGACTGTAGTGGGTAGTTTCTATATTCTGGTTCCTGGAGAGAAAGCATTTTCAGAACATACGTTAGAGTTGAAATTAACTACCGGAACTGCTGGAACAGCTGCTACAGCTTCTAAGAGTTATGTAGCTATTTCTTATATGGGAGCTGGATATTAATACTCTTAAGTTAAGGGAGAGAATCTCCCTTAACATTTCTTGGTTAGCTATCTTGTAATGCTAGGATCTAGGGTGTAGGCGTAGTTGTGTTTTTTGTCACGTTTCCTTGCGTTAGCGTTAAAGACCAGTCAAAAGATTCCAATGTAATACCCGTAGGATCGGCTGTTCCCCCTGTATTGTTATTTGGATTATTATATTTCAGTTTTAATGTTGACCCCACCGCTTGTACAGGAATTTGTATTACGCAAGATTGTCCTGAAGAGAGTGTAAGTTGTTTGGTGATAGGGGGTATTGTTGTTGTCGTTGTTGGAGCAGTGACTGTAAGCTCTAAGGTAATTGGGTCTGTAGATGGGGTTGTAGCATTAGCTGGATGTGTCCAAGTTCCTTGCATAAAAAAGGTTAGGATTCCAGTTTTTTGAATCACCATTTCTGATCTGGAACTGTCTGCAAAAGAAAAGAATTCTTCCCATAAAGGAGATTTTTCTGAAAAAGTAGTTGTGTTTCCTGCATCTGGCTGAGAAGGATCAGGTTCTTGTAGCCAATTAAAGTATTCTGAAACGACAACATTGGATAGATTTTTATCGTTATTTTTTAGGAAGGCCATTTGTGGAGAAGTAATCTTGGCCTGTACGAACTCTACATTGATAGCACTTTTTGTATCTTGATTTGTTGGGGTCCCTAAATCCGATATGGTATGTTGGCTCATATCGATATTTCCGTATACTGTTCCTCCGCTTGTTTTCAAGAATTCCGCGGACATGTCTGATTCAGGCTCTTCAGTAATGCCTTCTTCGTTAATGCCTAATAGTCGGTTTAAGTATGCAACTTGTGTGTCAATACTTGATAAGTTGGTAATCGCATTGGTAATTTTGTCGTTCTTTTTAATGACATCAGCTTGCTGATTTACGTAATTAATGGTGACTGCAGAGTGGTCCACGGGAGTCTGTTGACCATTTTTGTACATAACTAGGTCTGTAATATTATTCCCTTGCATATCAATGCTCCCAGTCATTGTTCCTCCTGTTGTGGGTAGGAACCCAGGATTGGGATCATTTTCTTTTGTATAATTATCTTTTAGATATTTGAGTGTAACGGCATCCGAAGGGTCTGTAGGGTCTATGGACTTGGTTATGGTTTTAGTTTCCTTGATGATTCCAGGAGTCGATTCAATATGGGACTCGCTGATATTTAACAGGACTTTTGTAACAACTTGATTAGGGTTCCAAAAGGAGGAAGAAATATTATTTTTTTTATGACTCATAATTTTAATTTATTGATCTTTAGTTTCCGAACCTTAAATGTTTTTTGATTTAAATCTGGTTTGATTTAAGGACTGAGCTTTGCTTAGCCCTTAAATCAAAAATCTCTAAGGAGATGTTGTTGTGGAAGTCACATCTATTGGATATAAAGCAGCTTCCCAGGACCAGGAGGATAGTGTTGAAGGTGTTGTCCCGCTTCCTCCGGAAGTTGTGGAGGGAGCTATTTTCACTTGGGCAGCTGCTGTAATAGGAAGTTGCATCATCACAGAATTCCCAGAGTGGAGAGTTATGGGGAGGGTGAGTGTAGTTGCACTTCCTGTTGATCCGCCTCCGCCAGTTGTATCGGGTGTAACAGTTAGACTTACAGGAAAAGTAGCGGGAGTTTGAGTATTCCCTCCGGAAGTTGAGCCATTCCAAGTTCCTCGAACAGATAAAACAAGTAAGCCTGCAGTTTTAATTTTAAGATTCTCTTGTGTTGTTTCAAAATATTGATCGGAGTCAGTCGTTTTAAAATCAGGCTCAGAAGTGGATCCACTGGTTGTGCTAAGCCAGGGGATATGCCCACTAATTGTAGTTTGGGAGAAGGTATTGGAAATAAAGGTTCTCTTGGGTTGCTTAAGTTTAGATTCAAGATAGGTAACATTGGCTGCGTAGTTGTCTTCTCCGCTATCTGCAGGAGTTTTGATATTAGAGATCTGAGCGTTAGTCATTTTCAGATCCCCTGTAAGAGTGTTATCGGATTGTGTTACCACGAACTCGGAATTTTTGATATTAGATGGGAGATTATCATAAGATGGTGTCGAGCTAGTAGTAGGGGGATTTGTTGATCCTCCAGGTGCAAAGGTCCCTGTAGTAGGATCAATTGTCGGTGGAGGAGGGGGAGTGGTTATCTCAACCCCAAGGGTTTTTTGTGCTAATGCAATTTTTTTTTCGACTTCTTTAGCAGAAGCATTGGCAGTGTCTAGTTGTGTATTGGTTGTTAGTCTAGTGACTATACCATTTACGTATTGTACAGTTGCGGCTTCGGAATAAAACGCTTTCCAAGCTACATTGTAGTCACTAATTTTCTTTTGATATGCAGCCAATTTTGTGTTGTAGTCTGCAATAGCGGCTTCTTGTTCTTCTTTTGTTTTATTTTGAAAATCAACATCTTCACTAGGATCTGAGGGTTTTTCAGAGTCGGGGGGGAGTTGTATAGTCGGGGCAGTTGGTTGTTTCAAATTGAAGATAGAATGCGTCCCCATATTGATGTTGCCAGTCATCTTCCCTCCTTGAATAGGGAGATAACCCGGATTCGGATCATTCTTGGATAAATAGTTTGCTCGAAGATATTGTAAAGGGACTGCATCAGTCTCTCGAGTTGGATTCGCTACTCCAGTTAATTTCGCTATGTTATTAAAACTTAGTTTGGTGAATGAGGAGAATTGTTGCGAGCCAATGCTCAATATCGAATTCGCAGGTGTATTCCGTTGAAAAACTATAGATGCATTAAAATTGGTTGTTTTTTTTGTTTTTATTCATTTTTCAATTAAAAATTAATCGATTAGTTTTATTGGTTTTAATATCGATTAATTTTTTATTTTTAAAATGAAAAAGAAGAACACATGATTTCTTCTGCTATAGAATCATGAAAAAGTCGGCCTTGTTTATTCAATGAAAATGTTTGGGCATTTATTGCAAATAGAGGACGTATAGATGGGTTCATTAAAATTTCATTAACCAGCTCTTCAGGAAACATGCAAAAAGGAATGGGATCACAGAGACGAAGACGTAAGGCTAGAGCTTCTTTAATGCGCTCGCAGGGAGGGAGCTCTTCCATAGATTCTGCAGTTGGTTGATGGTGATGCGCGGCTCTTAGATAATGGGAAATCCGAGAAAAATTTTTAGATCGGATGCCGTTAAGATATTGCGAAGCTGAGACTCCCAATCCTAAAAAAGGTTTATCAGTCCAGTAGTAGGTATTGTGTTTAGATTCTGCATGGTTTTTTGCATAAGAGGCTAGTTCATATCGATTAAATCCATGATTCTCTAAAAGTTCTTCGGCTTTTAGTGCCATTTCTGCCAAAGAATCCTCATCCGCTATGGAAGGAAGAATGCTCTTGCGATGTTTGTAAAAAGAGGTATGAGGATCTACGGTAAGATTATAGACGGAGATATGCTGGATGGGGAGAGTAATTGCTTGATGAAGGTCGGTAATAAAATCGCTAATAGATTGCGTGGGGAGTCCATAAATAAGGTCGGCAGACAAGTTAGAAAAGCCGTATTGAGAGCAGAGTAAGAATGTCTCAATCGCTTTAGATGAGGAATGGGTTCGTCCAAGTAATTTAAGCAAGGGATCGTTAAAGGTTTGTATACCAATGCTTATGCGATTAACCGCGGTCTGGGACAGATCTCGGATATATTCTTGAGAAAGATTTTCGGGGTTGGCTTCAAGGGTGACCTCTGTCGCAGAATGAGCTTCCAGCGTTGTGAGAATATCCTGAATAAGGGAAGGCGGGACTAATGAAGGCGTCCCTCCTCCAAAAAATACAGTGTCGATATAGTAATGACAACGCAAAGGAGCTAGCTTTCTTAATCCCTCTTTAATCACAGCTTCACAGTAAGAGCGTACTAACTCTTCTTTGTATGGGATCGTGTAAAAACTGCAATAATGACATTTTTTTGAGCAAAAAGGAACGTGTATGTAAAGAGCTAAAGGAGTCTTACCATTCATTTGCGTCTGGATCTATGATGCCTCCTCGGCGCCAACGATTGCGATCACTGAAAGGATCTTCATCGTCTTCGCTGGAATAATCGAGTTCACTTCCGCTCTCTTCTCCTCCTTCCTCGCCTAAATCAATCTCAATAGTTTCACTAGTATCGAGATCGACCTCTGTATCCGAAGATTCCACAAACTCCACATCCGAAACGCTAGGGCCATCAGGGTAAATTGTTTTAGCAGGACTTCTACGGGGAGTTACATATTCTTTGATCTCACCGCTTTCCTTCAGAAGTTGTAGGCGCTCTTTCTCTTCTAAGATCTTGCTCTCTAGAAGACGGATCTCTTCTTGGTGTCTCTCAATTTCTTTTTTGGGGACGAGGCCAAGTTGCATCCACTGGGTAAGGTCATGAAGCTCTGATTCTAATTTTTTTAAACGCTCACTTTTCATTCGTAAATAGTCCCGTTCTATGATTGAAATAGGCCCCCCTGAGAGCCAATTTACTTTTTCCTACCAAGGGTAACAGCATTCTTTTGCTCAAAAAAGCAGAAAGTGAGCAGGCATAAACAAATAGATCAGGAGAGATTTCGGCTAATAAAATACTCGTTCCTAAGTATTTGTTCAACTGCTAAGCCAAGCTCCATTAGCTCTTGTAATAAGTCAGGAGTTCAGGTTATTCGATACTCAAAAAAAAGCAAAGTTTGCTTTTTTTGAAAAATAAAAATTTTGTTATGGAAAGCTTTCTAAAAGCGTCACTCTCAACAAATAGATTCGTCTTATGGATTCAGATTTTGCCAAACATGTACATTCATTGGATATCGATTGGATAGAGTCTTTGTTAGAGCGATTTGAGAATCATGAATCCTTAGACGCTTCTTGGAAGTATTTCTTTGAAGGCTATCAAGTTGGGAAAATAGATGGTTGTCCAAAAGCTGATGCTGGGGATCAGGCTTTCGAGGCGTTGCAAGAGAAGAAAGCGCAAAGCCTCTTGATGGTATACCGTTATTACGGTTACTTACAGGGGCAAATTTCTCCAATAGCTTCTGTGGAAGAATCCTCTTTAGTTGCAGAAAAAGTTCAGGGGTTTGATTTGCAGGAGATGATTCCTTCTTTAGGATTACTCCCCCAATCTCATGTTCGTGTCACAGATTTTATTCAGGTATTAAAGGATAAATATTGTCGCAGTATCGCGGTTGAGACATTGACATGCTCTCCTGAGATCCAAGAGTACATTTGGCAACTTATGGAAGGGGAGAAGCCTATCTTAACTAAAGAAGAGTTGCTTTCTAGGTATCAAGCAGTCAAAAAAGCTGTAGCTTTTGAAGAGTTTTTGCAGGTTAAATTTACTGGACAGAAGCGCTTTTCCTTAGAAGGAGGGGAGAGTTTGATCCCCATGTTGGAACATCTTATTGCTTTTGGAGCAAAGCAAGGGACCAATCGTTATGTGATGGGGATGCCGCATCGTGGTCGATTAAATGTTTTAGGAAATATTTTTGGTAAACCTTATCGACAGATTTTCATGGAATTTGAAGACACTCCTCAGATAAGAGGTCTTCAATCAGTGGGGGATGTCAAGTATCACAAGGGGTATGTTGCCGATAGGCCAAAAGAGAATGTCATCATGGCCCTATTACCGAATCCTAGCCACTTAGAAGCAGTAGATCCTGTTGTAGAAGGAGCTGTAGCAGCAATTCAACACCAGGGAGAAGCGGGAAAAGAGCAATCTTGTTTAGCTGTTTTAATGCATGGGGATGCTGCTTTATCTGGTCAGGGGATTGTGTACGAAACCTTCCAATTGAGTGGGATTCCGGGATACTCCACGGAAGGGACCTTACATATTGTAGTGAACAACCAGATAGGGTTTACCGCACATCCACGAGAATCTCGTTCTACTCCTTACTGCACAGATATCGCTAAGATGATGGGAATCCCTGTATTTAGGGTTAATGGTGACGATGTTTTAGCCTGCCTACAGGTTATTGAGTATGCTATGCGTGTTCGCAATCGCTTTCATTGTGACGTGATTATTGATTTATGTTGTTATCGCAAATATGGTCACAATGAAAGTGATGATCCTTCTGTTACAGCTCCGTTCCTTTACGAAGAAATTAAGAAGAAACAGCCCGTTTCATTGTTATTTAAAGAAAGATTGATTAGTTGCCCTGATTGGCAAATCAGTCCCCAAGAGTTGGACAAAATTGATGAAGAGATAGAGCATGTTTTAAACCAAGAATTTGCTTCTTTGAAAGATTCTGGTGTTGAGCAGTTGGATAAAAAAGAATGTATGCATTGCTCTCGCATGGCAGTAGGAGAGCTGCTGGTTGATAATATAGATACTTCTTTGGATAAAGATTCGCTATTTGACGTAAGTGCAAAGCTTTGTGATATTCCGGATCATTTTACTCCTCACACTAAGATTCGCTCCTTGCTAAATAAGCGAATGAGTATGGCCAATGGGGATATTGGTTATGATTGGGGAATGGCAGAAGAAATCGCTTTTGCCTCTTTGTTACAAGAAGGTTTTTCTTTACGTTTATCTGGACAGGATTCTATTCGAGGAACCTTTAGTCAGAGGCAACTTGTTTGGACTGACGTTCGGACAGGCGATACATTCTCACCATTATATCATCTCTCTTCGAGTCAGGGAAGCGTGGAGTTATATAATTCCCCATTGTCTGAATATGCTGTATTAGGGTTTGAATATGGCTATGCGCAACAAGCAGAAAAAACGCTGGTTATTTGGGAAGCTCAGTTTGGAGACTTTTCTAATGGAGCGCAGATTATTTTTGACCAGTATATTTCTTCAGGAATTCAGAAATGGGATTTGCATTCCGATGTAGTAGTCTTGTTGCCTCATGGCTATGAGGGACAGGGACCGGAACATTCTTCCGCTCGTATAGAGCGTTATCTTCAGCTTGCTGCTGATTGGAATTTTCAAGTAGTGCTTCCATCTACTCCAGTGCAATATTTCCGTATTCTTCGGGAGCATACAAAACGGGACTTATCTCTGCCGCTTATTGTTTTTTCTCCTAAAATGTTACTCAGACATCCGCAGTGTGTGAGTTCCATTGAAGAATTTGGGATCAAAGGGGGATTTAAACCCTTCTTGGAAGATGCGAACCCTAATTATTATGCAAAAGTTCTCGTTTTATGTAGCGGTAAAATTTATTACGACTATCGTGCAGCATTGCCAAAAGATTATGAATGCAATTTTGCTTGCATACGAGTAGAGAGTCTGTATCCATTGTATTTAGAAGATTTATTGGCTCTAATAGGCAAGTATCCTCAAGTTGAACATTACGTATGGTTGCAAGAAGAACCCCAAAATATGGGAGTATTCAGTTATTTTGCGTTAGCAACGGACGAGATTTTCCCTAGTAAATTGCAATGTGTTTGTCGTCCTAGAAGTAGTTCGACTGCAACAGGATCTGCAAATTTGAGCCAAAAAGAATTATCCACATTAATGGAAACATTGTTTTCTATAGGTAGAGAGTAGAGCATGAGTATAGAGGTTCGTATCCCCAATATCGCAGAGTCTATTAGTGAAGTCACGGTATCTGCATTGCTGGTTGCATCCGGAGATTTTGTGCAAGAGAATCAGGGGATTCTAGAGATAGAAAGTGATAAGGTGAATCAATTGATTTATGCTCCCTGCTCAGGAAGAGTAGAATGGAGTGTTTCCGTAGGTGATACGGTGGCTGTTGGAAGCGTCGTGGGCACCATCTGCAAATTGGAAAACCAGGATACTCCATCTATTCATGAGCAAATGCCATTCAGTCTTGTGGAGCAAGAAAGCGATGCACAGATTATCTCCTTCCCTTCATCAGTACGACAGGATCCTCCTGCAGAAGGGAAAACATTTGTTCCTCTGAAGGAGATAGAACGAGATTCTTCCGATAAGAAAGAATCTCGAGAATCTATGAGTGCTATTCGTAAGACGATTTCTCGTAGATTAGTTCAAGCTTTGCATGATTCGGCAATGTTAACTACGTTTAACGAAGTATGTATGGGGCCGATTATTGCTTTGCGAAAAGAAAAACAAGAAGCTTTTGTTTCCAAGTATGGTGTTAAGCTTGGTTTTATGTCCTTTTTTGTTAAAGCAGTAGTAGATTCTTTGAAAAAATACCCTAGGGTTAATGCTTATATCAATGGGAATGAAATCGTTTATAGACATTACTACGATATTTCTATTGCTGTAGGGACAGATCGTGGATTGGTCGTTCCAGTGATTCGTAATTGTGACCGGTTATCATGTGGAGAAATTGAGGTGCAACTTGCAGATTTAGCTTCGCGGGCTAGAGATGGGAAGCTTGCTATTCATGAGTTGGAAGGAGGGAGCTTCACAATTACTAACGGAGGGGTTTATGGTTCTCTTTTATCAACACCTATTATTAATCCTCCTCAGGTTGGGATCCTTGGAATGCACAAGATAGAGAAACGTCCTGTAGTTAAAGATGATTCAATCATTATAGCGGATATGATGTATGTGGCTATGAGTTATGATCATCGGATTATAGATGGAAAAGAGGCCGTAGGGTTCCTTGTCAACGTTAAGGAATTATTGGAGCAGCCGGAGCTTTTATTGACTATCTAGTCTAGAAGAATATCTGAATCAAAGGGATAAGGCTATCTAAGAAGAAGCAATACTGCAGTAACATTGTTCGCGCGAGGACGAATTGCTGCAGGATCATTTTGATGGCGAGATCGCCAACTTCTAAAAGAGAAAAAAGTATCGGCTTCAGAACAAGTGCAACGTTCTGAGATAAAGATATTTTTTTTCAATAAACCTTCTGAAAGTAGTTGGTTTCTTGCCACAGCTCGGAAATCTAGGTGATTTTCTTTAGGCATTAAAGGGAAAAAACTAGAGGGGAAGAGTTTTCGGTAATCAGGATAGATAGCCATATCGGGGCCCAAAGATGGGGATATAGCTACCACAAGATCCTGAGGACGACTGTGAAACTTCTTTTTAAGAAGACGAACTGTAACAGCATAGATATTGCCGACAAGACCTCTCCACCCCGCATGTACATTTGCAATCACATGGTTTTGGGGGTCATAGAAAATAGCTGCCTGACAGTCGGCATGATAAATATGTAGAGAGAGTAAAGGGGTAGATGTAAATAACCCGTCAGCAGGACATCGCTTTGGCGTTTTATGAGTGACGTAGCGTAGACTTGTTCCGTGCACTTGATGCGCATTGAAAAAATCCGATCCTCCTAAGGAAAGGGAGATTTGCGCATCAGAAGCTTGACTAGCATTTTCTTTATCATTTTGTTTTGGGAAAATTCCATGACGGATAGGGAAGTGTTCCAGCTCGGGGAAAGTTTGCTTATGTAAAGCTTCAGAAGGAGAGGTCATTGGTTATCCTATTCAGGTTCTTTCCATACACCATGTTCTTTTAGCAATTGGATTAATTCTTCTTCAGCATTTTCCATAGGAACATAGGATTTGACGCATTTATGTTTGACGTATAGATCGATCATTCCAGGTTTAGAGCCTACATAGCCAAAATCTGCGTCAGCCATTTCTCCCGGTCCATTAACGATACAACCCATGACAGCAATTTTTAATCCTCCAGGAAGATGCTTGGTTCTTTCTTTAATACGTTGGGAAACCTCAGGAAGGTCAAAGAGTGTCCGACCACATCCAGGACAGGAGATGTATTCTACCGTTGTCGATCGAATGTTTGCGCTTTGTAAAATCGAAAATCCTAAAGTTCTAGCGAGTTTTAAATCAGAAAAATTGAATAGTACGCAGGATCCTAAACCATCTAGAAGTAGGGCTCCTAAACGAATCGACAAATCTATTGCTGCAGAGTTCTTAGAAAGATTAGCCTTTAGAGAAAAGCTCAAACAAACAGGTTGAGAGTAGTTTTGTCGCAAAGCAAAAAAGCGACGGGCTTGATAGATACTTTCTACTTCAAAATACACAAATGGAGTGGCAAGGGTTTTGTCGGATAGCCAAAGTTCCTCATTCATTTCATTAAGAATAGGAGCATCCTCCTTATAAAAGATACGAAGGTGTTTCTCTATTTCGGAAACGATAGCAGAAGAACGCATGGATTTTGGAATGACCACGCCGTCAGGTGATGTAAGATCTTTTTTACCAGTTGTGATATCGACTCCCAAGCACTGGAGAAGCGTATTAGGTTCTATAGTTAGTAAATGATCCTTGGTTAATCCGACCAAAAACCCATAAACATTCTCTACGGGGAAATGTTTTGGAGTTGTTTGAGTAGTAAGTTGTTTTGAATGGTAGATTTCAAAAGGATTGTATTTCTTTGTAGATTTGGAGTATTTCGCTGTTTCCTTAAGAAGATCTAAGCAAACCGGAATTTCAAGGGTTGGGGAGCCGGTTAGAGAACAACGAATCGTGTCTCCAAGTCCTTCGGAGAGTAAGGTTCCTATTCCTACAGAGGATTTTATCATTCCATCCATGCCAGATCCAGCTTCTGTAACTCCTAGGTGTAAAGGATATAACCACTTTCTTTGGTCTAACTCGCGAGCCAAAGCTCGATAAGCTGCCACCATGGTCCTAGGGTTGCTGGATTTCATTGAGAAGACAATATTATGATAATCCATATTGACGCAGACTTCAGCGTATTCCAAAGCGGAGAAGACCATACCCTCAATCGTATCTCCATAACGTTGCATGATGCGCTCGGATAAGGAGCCATGATTGACTCCTATGCGCATAGCTCTTCCTAAGCGTTTACATTTTGCAACGAGCGGAGAGAACTTTTCGAATAAGCGTTCTAAGCTACGAGTGTATTGCTCATCAGAGTAGATCTTCCCAGAAAACATATTACGTTTATCTACATAATTCCCAGGGTTAATGCGTACTTTATCGACGAAATCTGCGACATGTATAGCTGCTTGGGGAAAGAAATGAATATCTGCTACAAGAGGGATTGTTACGTTTTGTTGAACCAGACGGTCTTTTATCTGTTCACACGCACCAACTTCTTTCAATCCTTGAACTGTAACACGGACGATTTCGCATCCACATTCCTGTAGAGCGTAAATCTGTCGAACTGTTCCCTCCACATCCGTTGTGGCGGTTGTTGTCATGGATTGTATTTTGATAGAGTGTTCGCTACCAACAAAAAGATTCCCAACTTTTACTGAGAGAGTTTTACGTCGAAAACCATTTTGTAGATAGGATTCTGCCATGATAAAGCTTCTAACAAATAACTTATTGAATTTCTGAGAGCATACTCCACTCTCCCAAGAAAGAAAGTTTAGGGATAATTGTAAGCTTTTTTTGATTTATAGGAAGGTTTATCCAAGCAAACCTTCCTAGGACTTATTCCCTATCTTAGAAATAAATAGGTCTTGGGATGCTCGTTAAAACAATCACTATATTATCTGATCGATGTTGGTGAGCAATTATTGCGATAGCATGGAGCAAGGCTAGTTTAGTTGAATCGATCCAGACTTTTTCTTTGTGTTGGGAGCCTGGAAGGAAGTCTGGGAAAGAGGCTATGAGAGGAATTTGAATGATGTGACAGCCATGGCGGATAGCCTCTTTAAAGCAGGACAAATAGGCTTTAAAGCAAAGTTGATAACAATAAGCAGGGCTATTGGAATACATAGAGGCTTTAGGAGCCGAAATTTGGATAAAGCGAGTGGGTTTATTATAAGTTTGAGTTTCAAAATTCCAAGTGGGGGATTGAACGTCATTGTCTTCCCAAGGTGCGGAAGAGCATTCTCCTGGAAGTAAGAGGCCCGAACTTGGTTTAGATTCTTCCCAGCATCTATCAGTAATCACTGCAGAAAATAAATCATTAGTTCCTCGTCCACCTTTAGGGCAAGATATGGATTGTACAGAATTTGCAATTGCCGAAGGCAAATTGGATTGAAGCTTTAGGGAAGCATATTGTCCAGAGGTAGTAATGAATAGTGTATTTGATCCGGGGATATTCCATGCTCTGAATCGAGCTGAGGGGTTGTTAAAAGATAAAAGAATTTTGTCTGAAGAAAGAAAACAGGGAAGCAGTTTTTCAGATTCTATACTGTTCCAGCCAAATAACATTTCTTTTATGGTATTTTTTAAAGCTAGTTTAGGGAGTAAGGGTGGTTTTGGGGGGATAAAAGATGGGGGAGGGGTACTTGGTTCTAGGAGCTCGAGTTCAGGAATTTCAAATTCTGGGATCTCCAGCTCTGGAATTTCCTGTTCTGGAATTTCAGGTTTTAATACGTTGTCTTGAGAACAAAAACGCTGGGAAAGAAGAATCCCTGCAATGAGAAGACTAACTCCTAAAATAAAACCAGAAACGATAATCAGAGAAGTGATAGAAGAGAGGATTCCAACCAAACAACCAGCAAGTCCTAAAATTATCCCCGATGCGAGGGAAGTAATAAGGGCCTGTTTGTAAGTCAAAGTAGGAAGTTTGCAATCAGGAGGTAAAAAATTCCGCATTGCGGATATCAGAGTACACATAAACCCTTAAACCTAAAAATTTTTGTTTAAGAGCTTAAGATAATGGCTCGTTTTGCGCAAGAACCGGGTATTAGGGATTAAAAGGTTAGCTTAACGCAGCCACCTTTAATACAGCACTGACAAGCCAGACGTTCGTTGGAGGAGTCAGGATCTCCTAAGAAATCTTGCTCAGCTTCAGAAAATTCAGACAAGTTGTCTGTACCTTCCAATATCTCAACAACACAAGTTCCACAAACCCCTTCTGTGCAGGCCAACGGTACACCAGCATTCTCACAAGCCTCCGCTATAGGGGACCCATCCTCTAAATCAAACTCCTGATTCTCGCCATCCGCTGAAACGATGAGCTTAGCCATAAGATCTCCAGAAGGAAAATAATGTTGAATTATTAAGAAATCGGAGTAGAGGGATTCGAACCCCCGACCTATTGCTCCCAAAGCAACCGCGCTAACCAGGCTGCGCTATACTCCGATCAAGAAAGTAGGAGCTCAGAAGGTTAGCATATAAATCATATACTCGACAAGATAAAGATGTTAAAAATGATAAATATTTCTGAGAACTTCTTCTTGAAGATATATGTTTTTGCTGGGTATTCGTTCGATGTAGAATTGGGGGGCTATCGTGAATCACATTAGAGGAAGTTCATGGAAAATTGTAACAATCCCCATTTGTATATTATTCACTTTAGTCATCCCTCTACCAAGATGGATTATTGATTTTGGAGTATGTGCAAATCTAGCCTGTTCTTTATCGATCATTTTTTGGGTGTTCTCTTTACGATCTTCTGCTTCTGCTAGAATTTTCCCTTCACTCCTTCTATATCTTTGTTTATTACGTCTTGGACTCAATTTAGCTTCCACGCGATGGATTTTAGCTTCTGGATGGGCATCTCCTTTGATTTTTGCTCTAGGAAGTTTCTTTTCTTTGGGGAGTATCCCCGTTGCACTAACAGTATGTTTACTACTATTTTTCATAAATTTTCTTGTTATCACCAAAGGAGCAGAGCGAATTGCAGAGGTACGGGCGCGTTTTTCTTTAGAATCGCTTCCAGGGAAGCAGATGTCTTTGGATGCCGATATTTCTGCAGGAAGAATTGGCTCTAGTAGAGCTTCTGTCAAAAAGAACTCTCTTTTGGAAGAGAGTGATTATTTTTCAGCTATGGAGGGAGTTTTTCGCTTCGTAAAAGGTGATGCAATAATGAGTTGGGTGCTGTTAGGAGTGAATAGTCTGGCAGCTTTATTTTTGGGACGTCATGTTGGGGTTTATAATTTATGGTTAACTGTGTTGGGCGATGCCTTAGTCAGTCAAGTTCCTGCATTGCTAACATCTTGTTCAGCAGCCACCCTTATAGCAAAAGTTGGAGAAAAAGAGAGCTTAGCGCAACATCTTGTGGAGTATTATGAGCAATGTAGACAAAGTTTTTTATATATCGCATTGATTCTTTGTGGAATGGCTTTTATTCCAGGGGCTCCTAAAGCTCTTATTTTAGGATTTTCTGTTTTGTTACTGTTAGGGTACAAGAGCCCCTATTCAGAAGAATCTTTATTATTCCAGAAGGAGCGGATAGAGCTATTATTACCCAATAAAGGAAATGAAAATCCTGTAAGTTTGTATAGGGCTGCTCGTCATCAAATTTATCAAGAATTAGGGGTAATCTTCCCGGAAGAGAGTGTGGTGCGTTATGTAAATAATGTTTCTCCGAGATTGGTATTTTCTGGGCAGGAGATCTCTTTAACAGAGCTTTCTTGCTCTGCCATGTTAAAGGCTATGAGGAAGCTAGCTCCCGAGACGATAGGTGAACGTTTTATTGCTCGTCTTATTGAGGAATTTCAAGAGCAGGGGGGGCTGTCTATAGAGGAGATCATTCCTCTTAAAATATCCGAAAACTCTTTAGTTTTCTTATTGAGAGCTCTTGTTAAAGAGCAGGTCTCTTTACATTTATTTCCTAAAATTCTTGAAGCTATTGATTTATTTGGCTCCCAGGCAAAAAGTTCTCTGGAGTTAGTAGAGTCTGTGCGCAACTACTTAGGGAAACAAATAGGTTTATCTTTATGGAACAGAAAAGATGTTCTAGAAGTAATTACCGTAGATTCTCTGGTTGAGCAATTTGTGCGAGATTCGCAAGCGAAGGTTTTTGTAGATTTGAACGAAAAAGTTGTTTCTCAAGTGAAAGACTTATTACGGGAAGGGGAGGGAAATTTTCGAGCTATTGTCACAGGATCTGAAACAAGAAAAGAACTAAAGCGCATAGTGGATCCTTATTTCCCAGATTTACTCGTTTTAGCTCATAGCGAGCTTCCTGAAGAGATGCCTATAACCTTGCTAGGAGCTGTTTCTGATGAGGTTTTATTATCTTAAAAAGGTTGTTTGTTGGGAGTTATTTGTTACTTGTGAAAATGTAGACATTGTTTAAAATTTTTATTTGATTTAATCTTATTTTTTTAGTCTGTGAAAGAATTATTTTTGTGAAGACTCAAGATCTTGCGGATACTTGGCAGTTGTACTGGTCAACTAAGGAAATCCATCACAGGGATTTTTTGATCGAGGCCTATCTCCCTCTTGTGAAAAATGTGGCGCATCGACTTGCTTCAGGCATGCCTTCTCATGTGAAGATAGAAGATCTTTATGCTTCTGGGGTTGAGGGATTAGTTCGGGCTGTTGAGCGTTTTGATCCAGAAAAAAGTAAGCGATTCGAGAGCTACGCTCTTTTTATTATAAAAGCGGCGATTATTGATGATTTGCGCAAGCAGGACTGGGTTCCTAGAAGTGTCTATCAAAGAGCAAATCGCTTGGCTGATGCAATGGACGCCTTGAGACAAACTTTAGGGAAAGAGCCTACAGATGGAGATCTTTGTGAGTATTTAAATATTTCACAACAGGAGTTATCGCACTGGTTCTCTTCCTCTAGACCAGCTCTAGTTCTTTCGTTGAATGATGATTTTTCTTGCCAAGATGAGGACGAAGGTCTTGCTTTAGAAGAAAGAATAGCGGATGAGCGGGCTGAAAATGGATACGATGTCATTAGGAAAAAGGAAGCTATTTCTATCTTAACGGAGGCCCTGCTTTCCCTTGATGAGAAAGAGCGGCAGGTAATGGCCTTGTATTACTATGATGATTTAGTTCTTAAAGAAATAGGAAAGATTTTGGGGGTTAGCGAGTCTCGAGTTTCCCAAATTCATTCTAAAGCCCTACTCAAGTTGCGGGGCACATTGTCGAGCCTTTTATAAAGGCCGTCTCTAGATCAGAATTTTCGTATTTTCTATCAATGTTTTGTTAGATATATTGACCTATTTTGTTAGCAGTATATCTGGAACAGCTTGCCTTGCTATAAAAGGAACAGGATAGATAAGATGTTGCTAGATAAGTTTATATGGACAGATTTTTATGCAACAATTAATCGATAGCCTTCAGAAACGGGGTATTCTAGATAATTCTTCCGCAGGATTAGAAAGTTTAACAGCTCCTGTTTCTGCCTATTTGGGGTTCGATCCAACTGCTCCTTCCTTGCATATAGGGCATTGGATTGGAATTTGTTTTCTGCGTCGATTATCGGCATATGGAATCACTCCTATTGCTCTTGTTGGAGGAGCAACAGGGATGATAGGGGATCCTTCTGGTAAAAGTGTGGAGCGCTCGCTATTAGATCAAGAGCAAGTACTTGATAATAGCAAAAAGATTGAGGTGGCTCTTGCTAATTATCTTCCCGACATTCGCATTGTGAACAATGCCGATTGGTTGGGATCATTGAGTATGGTGGATTTTCTAAGAGATATTGGGAAGTATTTCCGCTTAGGCTCGATGTTAGCTAAGGACGTAGTGAAACAGCGAGTTTATTCTGAAGAAGGAATCAGTTATACAGAGTTTAGTTATTTGTTGCTGCAATCCTATGATTTTGCTCATCTTTTTAAGCACCATGGTGTTGTATTGCAGTGTGGAGGAAGTGACCAGTGGGGAAACATTACCTCTGGAATTGATTATATTCGTCGGAAGGGGTTAGGACAAGCTTTTGGACTCACCTATCCTTTGTTGACTGATAGCAAAGGGAAAAAAATTGGGAAAACGGAGTCGGGAACTGTTTGGTTAGATCCTGAATTAACGTCTCCTTATGAATTATTTCAGTATTTCTTACGTTTATCGGATCAAGAAATCCCTAAAATAGCGAGGATGCTCACTTTACTTGATGATGATGAGGTTCTTGCTCTTGATAAGCGGTTGGAGAATGATCCGCAAGCAGTAAAAAGGTATGTGGCAGAAGTCATTGTTAAGGATGTGCATGGTGCTGAGGGATTAGCACAGGCACTGGCTACTACAGAGAGCTTTTTTGCTAATAAAGGAAAAAATATTACCGAATCGGAACTCGCGGCGTTAGTTCAGTCTGGTGTTGGTATCAATGTAGCTCGAGCAGATGTTATAGGGAAACGCTGGTTAGATGTCGTTGTGCAATTGGGATTTTGTTCTTCAAAAGGGGAAGCTAGAAGACTCATTCAGCAGCGAGGTTTATATGTGAATCAGGAACCTTTAATAGATGAACAGAGTGTCCTAGATGGGACATATCTCTGTTTTGATCGGTATATTCTTCTCTCTCAAGGGAAAAAGAAAAAACAAGTTATAGATCTTAATTAGGAGGTGGCAGTGGCTCCAGCAGATATTGGGTTGATTGGTTTGGCCGTAATGGGCAAAAACCTTGTGTTGAATATGATTGATCACGGTTTTGCTGTCTCTGTCTATAACCGCAGTCCAGAGAAAACGGAAGAGTTCTTGAAGGAGCATGGAGAGAATATATCTCTTCAAGGGTTTACTGCCATCGAAGAGTTCGTTCAATCTTTGAAACGTCCTCGGAAGATTATGATTATGATTAAGGCGGGAGCTCCTGTTGATGAAATGATTTCCTCGCTACTTCCCTTTTTAGAAGAGGGGGATATTCTCATTGATGGGGGGAATAGCTATTATCTGGATTCTGAGCGTCGCTACATTGATCTCAAAAAGAAAGGGATTTTATTTGTCGGCATGGGGGTCTCTGGAGGAGAAGAAGGGGCTCGTAAAGGACCTTCTATTATGCCCGGAGGGAATATTGAAGCTTGGCCTGTTATCGCTCCTATTTTTCAATCAATAGCTGCTCAGGTTGATGGACAGCCTTGTTGCTCTTGGATTGGTACAGGAGGAGCGGGTCATTTTGTTAAAGCCGTTCATAATGGTATAGAATATGGGGATATTCAGTTAATCTGTGAAACCTATGAGATTCTTAAATCTCGGCTTGATTTGTCTCTTGAACAGATAGGAAACATCTTCTTTGAGTGGAATCAAACGGATTTAAATAGCTATCTTATGGGAGCTTCAGCAGCTGTTTTAACAGCAAAAGATGAGAATGGAGTTGCTGTGGCTTCGACTATTTTGGATGTAGCTGGGCAGAAAGGTACTGGGCGTTGGGTTGCGGAAGATGCGATTAAGGCAGGTGTTCCTATGTCGCTTATCATAGAGTCTGTTTTAGCTCGTTATCTCTCGGCTTGGAAGGAGGTGCGTAGACAAGCTGCTCGAGAATTCCCTGTAGCTTCTCTTCTTTATCAACCTTCGCAAGAGGCCTCGGTCTTGATCGAAGATGCAAGAGAAGCTCTTTACGCAGCAAAGATTATTAGTTATGCCCAAGGCTTCATGCTATTAAAGCAGATCTCTGAAGAAAGGAATTGGGATCTTAATTTAGGAGAGCTTGCTTTGATATGGCGCGGCGGATGTATTATCCAAAGTGCTTTCTTGGATAAAATTCACCAAGGGTTTGAGAGTTGCCCGGATGCACACTCTTTGATGTTACAAGATTATTTCAAAAACGTTTTGTTGAACTCAGAAACTGGTTTTCGCCGAGCTATTTTACATGCTGTTGGAGCTGGTGTAGCAATTCCTTGTTTAGCTTCTGCCTTAGCTTTTTACGATGGGTATCGGACGGAAAACTCTCCATTATTCTTAGTTCAAGGATTAAGAGATTATTTTGGGGCTCATGGTTATGAGCGGCAAGATCGTCCTCGCGGGGAGTTTTATCATACGGATTGGTTAGGAAGCAAAAACGCTTCCCGGATGTAAAAAGATAAAGCCCGGCAAAAGTATTTGCCGGGCTTTTTTATGGAAGAATTTTTGAGAAAACTTGCCCTTATTCCATCTTAAGGACTTCAACAAATGCTGTGTTGGGAATAGACACTTTCCCAAACTCTTTCATTCGTTTTTTACCCTTTTTCTGTTTTTCCCATAACTTACGTTTTCTCGTGATGTCTCCTCCATAGCATTTTGCAGTAACGTTTTTCGCTAAAGCGCGAATCGTTTCTCTAGCAATAATTTTTTTATTGATAGCAGCTTGAATAGGAATTTTAAAGAGTTGAGGAGGAATAACATCTACAAGTTTTTCACAAATGCTTCGTCCTTTTGATTCCGCTTTATCCCTATGTACAAGACAAGAAAAAGCGTCTACAGTTTCGTCATTGATAAGAATTTCTAGTTTAATGATGGCGCCAGGTTTGTAATCTCCTAGACGATAGTCGAAAGAGCCATATCCTTTTGTAACGGATTTAAGTTTATCATTAAAATCAGAAACAATTTCATTAAGAGGAAGCTCATAGGAAAGGACGAGTCTGTGCTGGTCAAGCATATCCGTTTTCAAGCATATTCCCCGCTTGTCCATACATAGGCTCATGATGTTGCTTAGATACTCTTGGGGAGTAATGATATTTACATGAACCCAGGGCTCTTCCATATGCTCAATAAGAGCCGGGTCTGGATATGCCGTCGGATTATCAATAAAAAGAGTTTTCCCATTTTTTAAGACTACTTTGTAAATAACGCTTGGGGCAGTAGCGATAATATCAAGATCAAATTCTCTCGAAATTCTTTCAAAGATAATTTCTAAATGAAGAAGGCCTAAAAATCCACAACGGAACCCAAACCCAAGGGAATGGCTACTCTCTTGCTCAATCGTAAGAGCTGAGTCGTTAAGTTGTAAACGGCCTAAAGCATCTTTAAGGGTATCAAAATCAGAAGAGTCTATGGGATAGATTCCTGCAAAAACAACAGGTTTAATTTCCTTGAATCCTTCTAAAGGCTCTTTCGCGGGATGCTTAACTGTAGTAACTGTATCGCCAATTTTTACATCCTTAACCTTTTTCAGGTTAGCGATAAAATATCCTACTTGTCCAGCTCGTAAAGACCCTTCTATTAAGGTAGCTTCCGGTAAGAAGGCCCCAATCCCTAAAACTTCAAAAGAAGAGCCCTTGGTTGACATAAAGGTAATACGATCACCTTTTTTGATTTCTCCGCTAATCACTCGCACATATACCATGATTCCTACATAAGGATCATAGTGAGAATCAAAGATTAATGCTTTGAGTTCTGTTTCTTGAGATGGTTTTGGGGGAGGCACGAGCCGTATAATAGACTCTAAAATTTCTGGGATGCCTTGACCTGTTTTCGCTGAGCAAGCAATAGCATTAGATGTATCTAGTCCAATGAATTCTTCGATTTGTTTTTTTATAGCCTCTGGTTGAGCTGCAGGAAGATCTATTTTATTTAAAACTGGAATGATTTCTAAATCTCGTTCTAGCGCTAGGTATACATTAGCTAAGCTTTGCGCTTGCACACCTTGTGCCGCGTCGACTATAAGCAAAGCTCCTTCACATGCTGCCAGGGATCGAGAAACTTCATAAGAAAAATCCACGTGTCCTGGAGTATCTATGAGATTGAGTTCGTAAGTTTCCCCCTCGTATTCATAAGTCATTGTGACTGGATGCGCCTTAATGGTAATACCACGCTCTCTTTCCAAGTCCATAGAGTCTAAAAGCTGTTCACGCATTTCTCGTTGTTCAATCGTGCTAGTGCTCTCTAGCAACCGATCTGCGATAGTGGACTTACCGTGGTCAATATGGGCAATAATAGAAAAATTACGAATGTTTTCAATCTTATACGGTTTCAAGTTTGTGACCGAATTTCTGCTTTGAAAAGGATATGTTAACGGAATTGATAGTTGTCTATCTAGAGAAAAATAGTAGGAGATTAGAAGAGATTTGTGAAGAAAAGAGATTTTAAAGACAAAAGAAAAGCCCCGCTCAAAATAAGCGGGGCCCTCTTTTTACTAGAAAGTTTCTAGAAAAATGATGTTAGGAAACACCCTCTATAGCAGGAGAGACTTCTTTCGCTGCAGGAGAAGCTTCCTTCTCAGCTGCTGCTGTGGCCTCTGCCAGCTCTTGTTCTTTAGCAGCTGAAGCAGCTAAGAACAATTTATTAAGTTTGGTTGCAGATGTTAACCAAACCATAATAATTGCAAAGAGAGCTACCGCTAGGAATGGAGTCATCGCACTGATGCTTCCGCAAACAACTAGGAGTCCTTGTTGGATCAAAGATCCCCCAGATTTACCAAATCTAGCAGCAACAACGTCAATAGCGGCTTTTCCTTTAACTTTTTGCTCTTGATCCAATGGGATGTAAGCCATCTCTTTAGTTGCATCAAAGAGAGCATATTTAGTCGATTTGGAAAGAATATTTTGGACGGCTCCAACAACAACCGCTAGCATTAAAGGAGTTGTTCCCAAAGCTGCAACCAATCCTGTTGCATGATCTCTGAAGATAACGAGAGCAAAGAAGATCGCTCCTGTTACGAGGACCATGACAGGTGTAACTAAGGCGCCTGTTAACCAGCCAAAACGACGGATAACATTACCACCAATGAACAGCATAACGAATACGGATACAACCCCTGTCCAGAAAGAGAATGTTCCCATGAATGCGCTGTATTCATTTGGATTAGGGAATTGCATTTTGAGCTGGCTCTTCCAAGTTACTTCAACAAGGTTGATGCAAACTCCGTAGCAAATAACTAGCAAGGCTAGAAGAAGCATGTAAGGGGATCTTAACAGATAAGAGAAGCTCTCGCCCATGCTCATCTTAGGTTTAGATTTTTTAGCTTTTAGCTCTGCTGGGTTATAGAATCTAGGATCAGTAAGAACGTAACGATTCATCCACCAGTAGCAGGCAGCGATAATGGCACAAGAACACAGGAACATAGCCATTAAGAAGTAAAGAGTAACTCCCCATGGGTCTACGCCTTCACCTAAGCTTGCGCGTAATTTAGAAGACCAAACAATAGCTGGACCGGAAATTAAGAGAGCTACGTTAGCTCCAACTCCGAAAAGAGCGTAGAAACGTTTAGCTTCGCTAATTTTAGTGATTTCATTTGCAAATCCCCAGAACATTAGCGAAAGCATTACACTTCCCCAAAGTTCGGAAAGAACATAAAACGCTGCAAAAGTCCAGTTGCGTAGCATCGCAATGAAGCCTAAGAACCCAGAAGGGAGAATGGCCTGTAGTGTATCAGCGAAGTCTGTTGGGTGAAGTATATGACGATATGGGTAAATCACCAAAGGGAACAGTGCAAAAAACACAACGAATGGAGAGAGCACTGCATAGAAAAGAGCCTGTTTGCTCAAAATATTGCTTAACTTTGCGTAGATAAGCATGAACACAACAGCAGAAGGAACAACCAGCCACAACTTAATAAAGGGAATGGCTTCTGCTCCAGAGCCTGGTGCTGTGACGATAAGAGTGTCTTTTGTATCTCTCAAAATCGTGTAATTGAATGAAATACAGAAGAACATTAGGAACATTGGCAGAACTTTCTTTAGCTCATGCATGTGTATCGGCCAAAGGAAAGAGCGCAATTTTCCAAAAGGTTTTTCCGCGGTTTGAGTCATATTTCACCCTCTGAAAAGCTTATGTTTATTGTTAAGTTTTCTTTGTTGACTAGGTCAACGAATTTTAAAGTATCTTTTTGAGCAGATTGTAAAACAATAATTTTTTTTACAGAGCTCATCCCGGCTGAATCTTCGATTACACGGAGAAGAGATACCCTCCACTCAGGGAGTTTAAGAGGGCGGAACAAAAATGGCAGAAATCCAGCCTTTAGGAAAGAAGTATACCACTAAAGGTGTCGGAAGGCAATAGAAAAGGGGCAAGTGCTTGATAAGCAAAAGGGCTCTCTAAGAGAGCCCTTCTAGGGGAATTTTTTTATTTAGATATTTAAAAAGTTTTTTACAATTTTTATTCGGTAGGTTGAGAAAGCGCTTCCACATAGGCATTCCAAAGCTCTGTACTTACAATATTATTGCGGATAGAGCGAATGAGTTCTCGTTTTAGAGAAGGAAGCGGTTTTTTAGGACTAAACCGAGCTAGGAGATCTTTGTCGCCAACTTGACGAGCGAGCTCTAAAACGCGTTCAATATCTGTTTTCGTGAAATTCACAAAATCTTTTCGTTTTTTAGAACCTCGTGGAGCTCTTGGTTTGGGATTAATAGATCTGGGAGTCATGGAATCTATTACAAATGTCTTCAACATTTTCAAGAGTTGTTCTGGAGCGGAATGTTTCATTTTTTTCAAAGTGAAATGATGCATGTATCCGCCTGTTGGTCCTGGGAGATAACGACAAAGATCATTTTCTTTACTTCCTCCAACTTTGCTAATCGCTTTAGTTATGAGCTGCTCTATTTCTTCTTGGATAGTAATCTGTGCCGTAGCCATGAAAGCTCCTTAGTGGATAAATCTAGTTCTACAGATGATAGTTTTGGCTTTATTAATTGTAATAGTTAACTAGGTCTGTTTTTTCGATTTAATGTTCAGTCGAAATAAAAATCAATTAGTGTTTATCTTTTGTTGAATTCTATAGAGGTTTTTGTTTTTTTCGCAATCTCATTTTAGAGATTTTTTGATTTGGACAAAAGAAAATAAAGTGCTTCAGATTATTTTCTAAGTTTGTTTGCATAACTTTTCTTTAGTTGTGTTGATTGGAGAAGTTACTTGGAACGAATTTATCTATAAAGATCGTTTTTTTTAGAAAGTGTTTCTCTATTACTAAAATTATTTAAAATGGTTTTTTCAGAGAAAGAAGTAGGATAAGATTTCCTTTGAGTTGAGGATATAAATCCATCCTGTTAAAAGTGTTTTTGCAATAAGGTGGTTGCGTTTTTAGAAGAAAGATCTTCGTGTAACATGTTGTTTTCTTTGTAAAAAGATATGGAAGGGAGATGTGTAACCCGATTGTAATAAGCCGGGATTGAGCGGCAGAGGACCGGTTAGTTTTTAGTGGCTTTAAAGGAAATAGCGAGGAACTTTCAGACTTAGTTTCTCGCATCAATGGTCAGGAGGCTCTATGTTTTTTTTGCATGTTAGAAAATATAAGCATGTTATTGGGGGACTCTTGTGTTTAGCAGGTTGTTTTGTAATAAGTAGCTGTTCCTCTGGCAGAGGAAACAAATCTATCGATGAAAGAATTCACATTTTGTCTATGAATCGCATGATTTATGATTGCGTTTCGCGCATAACAGGAGATCGAGTCAAAAATATCGTTCTGATTGATGGATCTATAGATCCACATTCCTATGAGATGGTCAAAGGTGATGAAGATAGAATGGCTATAAGCCAGCTGATTTTTTGTAATGGCTTAGGTCTGGAGCATTCAGCTAGTTTGCGAAAACATTTGGAGGGGAACTCTAAAGTTATCGATTTGGGGGCTCGATTGTTAGATAAGAATTGTTTTGTCCTTTTAAGTGAAGATGGGTTCCCTGATCCCCATATCTGGACAGATATGGGTGTATGGATTTCGYCTGTAAAAGAAATGGCTTCAGTGTTGGTTCAACAAATTCCTCAGTATGCGGAAGAATTTCAAAAAAACGCGGAACAAATTCTTTCTGAAATGGAAGATCTGGACCGCTGGGCCGTACGTTCTCTCGCTACCATTCCAGAAAAGAATCGTTATTTAGTCACGGGGCATAATGCGTTCAGCTATTTTACTCGACGGTACCTATCTTCTGATGAAGAAAGGGAATCTGGGAATTGGAAATTGCGTTGCATGTCTCCCGAAGGCTTGTCTCCAGAAGCTCAAATTAGTATTCGGGATATTATGCGTGTAGTGGAGTATATATGTGCAAATGATGTGGGGGTTGTCTTCTTAGAGGATACTTTAAACCAGGATGCTTTAAGAAAGATTGTCAGTTGCTCGAAAAGTGGGCAAAAAATTCGTTTAGCTAAGTCTCCTTTGTATAGTGATAATGTTTGTGATAATTATTTTAACACTTTCCAGCATAATGTCCGTACCATCACGGAAGAACTAGGAGGAACTGTTCTTGAATAGGGATAATACGATTGCTTGGGCTGTAGATGATCTGTGTGTTAACTATGATCACTCAGACGTTTTATGCCATATTGCCTTTTCTTTGCCTTCTGGGGCGATGGCGGCTATAATTGGCCCTAACGGGGCAGGGAAGAGTACTCTACTTAAGGCCTCCTTAGGCCTGATTCGTGCCTCTTCAGGCCAAAGCTTGTTCTTTGGCCAAAAATTTGCTAAAGTGCATCAAAGAATAGCATATATGCCTCAAAGAGCTAGTGTGGATTGGGATTTTCCAATGACTGTTCTTGACCTCGTATTAATGGGGTGTTACGGCTACAAAGGTATGTGGAATCGTATTTCTACAGGTGATCGTCGCGAGGCTATGAATATTTTAGAACGAGTTGGGTTGGCAGATTTTGCAAATAGGCAGATTGGGAAGCTTTCTGGTGGACAGCAACAAAGAGCTTTTTTAGCGCGCTCATTAATGCAAAAAGCTGATTTATACCTTATGGACGAGCTTTTCTCAGCTATCGATATGGCTTCCTATCGTATGGTAGTAGATGTTTTACAGGATCTAAAAAAAGAAGGTAAAACTATCGTAGTCATTCATCATGACTTGAGTAATGTTCGGCAGCTATTTGATCATGTTATTTTATTAAATAAACATCTTGTGTGCTCTGGCAGTGTAGAAAAATGCCTGACAAAAGAAGCTATTTTTCAGGCTTATGGGTGTGAACTTGAGCTTTTAGATTACACACTTAAGTTGTCTAGGGGAAAGTATCAAGGATCATGTTAGATGCTTAGTTGTATATTCAAAGACACGATCTTCCTGTCCAGTTTTTTGGCCGTTTCACTGATTTGCATGACAACAGCTTTATGGGGAACCATTCTTTTAGTAGAAAGACGTCCCTTGTTAAGCGAAAGTCTTTCGCATGCTTGTTACCCAGGTCTTTTGATAGGGGCCCTTCTTTCCTACAAAGTCCCTTTATTTTCAGATTCTTTGTGGATCATTATCTTGTGCGGCTGCGCGGCTTCTATTTTGGGATGCTTATGCATAGCTTTTTTAGAAAAAAAACTTGCTATGCATAAAGATTCAGCTTTGTGTTTAATTCTCGTTTCATTTTTTGGGGTGGGGGTTATTCTTGTTAGCTATGTCAAAGATAGCTGTCCTCTTTTATATAACAAGATCAATGCTTACTTGTATGGACAAGCGGCAACTTTAGGCTATGCCGAAGCTAGGCTGGCACTCATCATTTTTTGTTTATCAGCATTCGTGCTGTGGTGGTGGTATCGACAAATTTCTGTAGCAATTTTCGATAGAGAATTTGCTTATTCCTGCGGGTTAAGAACTCGTACGGCGGAGATGATTGTTCTTGTATTCATTTCATTAGTCATAGTAAGTGGTGTTCGTTCTGTAGGGATTTTGCTTATTTCGGCAATGTTTGTTGCCCCACCTTTATCTGCCAGACAACTCTCAGATAAATTAAGTTCAATACTCATTTTATCTAGTATTTTTGGGGGAATCTGTGGGGCTTTAGGATGTTATTTTTCCGTAGCGTTTACCTGCCAATCTATTATTGAAGGGAAGGCAACGGTAATTGTCCTCCCAACTGGTCCACTAGTAGTATTTTTTGCGGGAGTTCTTGTTTTCTTGTGCTTAATTTTCTCATGGAAGACTGGTTGGATCACGCGATATATCCGTAGGAAATTATTTTTATTTTCTCGTGATGAGGAGCATTTATTGAAGATCTTTTGGTATTTGCAAGAACAAAATATCTATCGTGTTAGTATGTGGGACTTTGTTCGTTCTAGAAAGTTACAGGAATATTTTGGGTCCAAAGCATTTTCAGGATTTAGGATGTTTTGGCTATGTAAGAAGGGATTAGTATCTTGTTTCGATCATCAATGMTTTTTGACGGATAAAGGAGAAGCCAAAGCGGCTAAATTAGTTCGTGCTCATAGATTATGGGAGTCTTATCTGGTCAGTGAATTAGATTTTAACAAAAGTAAAGTACATAATTTCGCAGAAGAGATGGAACATGTTTTGACTGATGAATTGGATACTACTCTATCGAAGATGCTGCAAAATCCTGATTATGATCCACATAAGCGAGAGATTCCAAAACTAAAAGGGAAGTAAGATGTTTGCTAGTATCTCTCCGTACTACGGGGTATCATTTTTTGAGTTTTTTATCGTCTTTTTTTCGCGTCTTTTTTCTGGGAAATTGTTTTATGATCACCTGTATATCGATGATATTCAAGTGATTGTATTCTTTGCGATAGCCGTTTCTTGTTCTATAATCGGAACCTTTTTAGTTCTTAAAAAAATGGCTATGTATGCAAACGTAGTTTCCCATACCATATTATTTGGTTTGGTATGCGCCTGTTTGTTTACTCATCAGCTTACCCATTTGTCGATGCAAAATTTGACAATAGCTGCCATTTCAACAACTTTATTAACCGGAGCCTCTATCCATTTTATTCGCAATGTATTTAAAGTAGCGGAAGAGGCTAGTACTGCTTTAGTTTTTTCTCTTTTGTTTTCAGCCAGCTTATTGCTTCTTGTGTTTTTAACAAGGAATGCTCATGTCGGGACTGAGTTAGTTATTGGAAATGCTGATGCATTAGCTAAAACAGATATTTTCCCAGTATTTTTGGTTTTATTGAMTAATTTGGGCGTTTCTTACTGCTTCTTCTCGAGTTTTATTTGTGTATCTTTTGATACCGTATTCGCGTTTTCTTTAGGTATTCGAGTCAAATTAATTGATTATCTTATGATGTTTTTGCTTTCTGCTTCTATTGTTGGAGCTTTCAAAGCTGTGGGCGTGTTAATGTCATTAGCTTTTCTACTAGTCCCAGGATTAATCGCTAAGTTGATCGCTTCCTCTGTTCAGGAGATGATGGGATATTCCATGATTTTTGGAGTGCTTTCAGCTTTGATTGCTCCTGCTCTCTCTAGATCGATTTTATCTGTTCATGGGATTGGCTTATCGACTTCAGGGTTAGCTGTATGTCTGTTACTTGTTTTTTACATAGGGACGCTTGCAACTGTTTTTGTCAGAAGGCATATTTTACTTCAATCGAAAAATTGACCAACAAAAGATGTAAGAGGGTGTTTTGAAGCGATTAGCTTTAATTGGCTCAACAGGAAGCATAGGAAAGCAAGTTTTACAGGTAATTCGGGAAATTCCAGACGCTTTTGTCATAGAAACGCTTGCTGCATATGGACGTAATAGAGAAAGTTTGATTTCTCAGATTAGAGAATTTTCGCCGCGAGTAGTAGCTGTTCGTGATGAGACTACTTATAAGGAATTGCGGAAGTTATTTCCTCATATTGAAATCCTTTCAGGAGAAGAAGGACTGATTGCTGTCGCTACTGCGGCTTCTGTAGATATGACTATTGTAGCTTCTTCTGGAATAGATGCTTTGCCTGCAGTAATGGCTTCTATTCAAGAGAGAAAGACGATCGCTTTAGCTAATAAAGAGTCTCTAGTAGCTGCTGGAGAGTTAGTTACTACTTTGGCTAAAAAGAATCATGTACAAATTCTTCCCATTGACAGCGAACATAATGCTCTTTTCCAATGTTTGGAAGGTCGAGATCCTTCTACAATAAAAAAATTAATATTAACGGCGTCAGGCGGTCCATTAAGAAATAAATCAAAAGAGGAGTTGCAAAAGGTTACTTTACAAGAGGTCTTAAAGCATCCTATTTGGGATATGGGGCCTAAAATTACGGTAGATTCTTCTACTTTAGTGAATAAAGGATTAGAGATTATAGAGGCTTTTTGGTTGTTTGGATTACAGGCTGTTGAAATTGAAGCTGTGATACATCCCCAAAGCCTTATTCATGGCATGGTGGAGTTTTGTGATGGGACAATCCTTTCAGTGATGAATCCTCCTAGTATGCTTTTCCCGATACAACATGTTTTAACTTTTCCAGATCGATATCCCTCGATAATCTCAGGATTAAATTTTCTTACAAATCAAACTTTAGAATTTCTCCCTATTGATGAYGAAAGATTCCCTAGCATTCGGCTAGCAAAGGATGTGCTTCGTGAGGGTGGCTCTATGGGATGTTTTTTCAATGGAGCTAATGAGGCTTTAGTTCAACGATTTCTATCTGGAGAGATTGCTTGGTATCAAATTGTCTCTAAATTACAGACTCTTATGGATAAATATGTGGTGCGATCCTGTCTATCTTTAGAGGATATCTTGCAGGTAGACTCAGAAGCTAGAGCTCTTGCTAGCGAGTGCTAACTATTTCTATGTTCGTAGGATGCTAGCCTTTTTCGATAGTGGTGCGGAAAAAAACGATTCGTGTAGTATAGGGGGCGACTCTTCATTTTGCTGAGCGTCTTGTAGTAACTTAGGTTTCTTTATGGAGGCCTTTTAGCAGCTGTTTTAAGTGATGTTTTAAAGCCGGCTTAGAACGTTGATTATCCAGGTATAGAGTATGACAGTAATATATTTTGTTCTTGCAGCCCTGGCCTTAGGCTTTCTGATTTTAATTCATGAACTAGGCCATTTGTTAGCAGCGAAAGCTGTAGGAATGACTGTAGAAAGTTTCAGTATAGGGTTTGGACCTGCACTTGTTCGAAAAAAAATGGGGAGTATTGAATACCGGATAGGGGCAATTCCTTTTGGAGGATATGTTCGTATCAAAGGTATGGACAGAAATGATAAAGAAATATCTGAAGACAGGGAGAAAACGGTTTATGATATCCCTGGAGGATTTTTTAGTAAGTCTCCATGGAAACGTATCTTCGTTTTAGCTGCAGGTCCTCTAGCTAATATACTGGTGGCCCTATTTGCTTTCGGGATTCTCTATTTTTCTGGAGGAAGAACAAAACCTTTTTCTGAACACACCAGTATTGTTGGGTGGGCTCATCCTTCTTTGGAGCAAAAGGGATTACGTCCAGGGGATCGTATTTTCTTGTGTAATGGGCAGGTCTACTCTGGGAATAAGATGGCGTTTTCGTCTTCTTTGCTTGATAGAAAATTATCATTGCAAGGGGAGCATCCTGCTTACTTCTCTGAAGCGGAGTCATTTTCTCTAGACGTACCATTTAATCCTAGCTTAGAAGGAGTCCCTTGTTTAGGGGCTAGCTATTTACTGTATCGTGGTTCTGAGCCTTTGCCTGAAAAATCTCCTTTGATAGATGCAGGATTATCTGAAGGGGATCGTCTAGTATGGATGGACGGTGCTTTGGTATTTTCTGGCGTGCAGGTTTCTCAAATTCTCAATGAGAAAAAAGCTTTTTTGCGAATCGAACGTCAGGGAAAGATCGTATTCGTTCGTCAATCTAGGGTTTTGGCGGGGGATCTTCAGCTCACTTCATATTTTAAGAATGAGCTGATTGATTGTCAGTATGAGGCGGGGCTTAAAGGAAAATGGGCTTCTCTATACATGTTGCCTTACATTATTAATAGTGATGGTTTTGTTGAAAGTAAGATCAATCTGCTAAACACGGATCAGCAGTCCTTAGATTATCATCTGGAGTTAGGAGATAGAATTGTTGCTGTAGATGGAATTCCTGTTATGAGCAATGCAGATATTTTGCGTCTTGTTCAAGATCACAGGGTTTCTTTGATTTTTCAGAGGATGTCTTCGGGACAGCTCTCTGTTTTGGATCAAAAAGCTGCAGACAAAGCATTTATTGATTCCTATGATATGGACGATCTTCTGCGTGTTGCAGGGTCTGTAGGAGAAGAACGGGAGGTATCTCACTTAGGAGAGTATCGTCTGGTAACTCGAGTACAGCCTAAGCCATGGGTGCATATTTATTCTGAAGAATTATTAGATAAACAGCGTGCCCTTGCGTCTAAATTCCGAGATGAGCAAGAGAAGCGCTATTACTTAGAAAGAATAGAATCCGAAAAACAGCGCATTTCTTTGGGCATTCCCCTTAAGGATCTCGCTGTGCAGTATAATCCAGCTCCCTTAGTTTTGATGGGAGAATCCATTTCTGATAGCTTAAGGACTGTAAAGGCCTTAGGATCTGGCCGGCTGAGTCCTCAATGGCTTTCAGGGCCTGTGGGAATTGTCCGTATTCTACATACAGGATGGTCTATGGGGATTCCCGAGGCTCTATCTTGGATCGGATTGATCAGCATAAACCTAGCAGTATTGAATCTCCTCCCTATACCGGTTTTGGATGGGGGTTATATACTTTTATGCTTATGGGAGAGCGTTTCTAGACGTCGGTTAAATATGCGACTCATTGAAAAAGGACTAGTCCCATTTATGATTCTGCTGATCTTATTTTTTGTGTTCTTGACCCTCCAGGATCTTTCCAGAGTTTTCATTGGATGACATTTTGCTTTTAGGAAATCCATAAAGGCTATAGGGGTGAGCTCCTAAACAGTGAATAATATAGATGTCTTTGCTCTTCTCTTTTTTCGCTGTAGTGTTAGGGGCTTGTTTCATATTGGCCTCTATTTCTTCTGGAACCTGAGTCAGTGCAGGGCTTCTGCTGCCATTTCGTAGGAACTCTTTCATAAGAAAGAGAGAAGTCTTATTGGTAATAATGTACGTATGATTCGCATCAATAACGTAATTTTGGTGAGGTGTGTCCAGTCTTGTTTCTGTTACACAGACTTTCCCATCATTCTCTTCTTCCAATCGAAAAGGTAAAAACTTGCTTTTTTTACTTCCGCTTAAAACTAGGACATCAACAGTAGAAGGCATTTTGGCAACATTTAACATATGCTCGGGGCTATATGTTAGGAGCTGCATACCTAATTTCCCTCCGAAAATAAATTGTACTAGAGAGCTTCGGCTATAGCGTCTTGCTAATGTAGATCCTGCATTAGGAGGGGCCATGAGGATAGCTTTCCCTTTTTTCGCTTCTTCAGGACAATCTGGATGAGCCAACGCTACGCGAACAATAACTCCTCCTACGGAGTGCGTAACGAAATTAATAGGCACACCAGGTTTTAGTTCTGCAATTTTATTTAGTAAGCGAATAAGGTGTTCAGCATGTCTTTCTAATGTAAATTTTCGAGTTTCATAGTTCCAAATGAAAACATCATAATTTTCTTTTTCCAGAACTCGACCAATAGGTTTTAGCGAACTATAGGATCTTAGAAATGCGTGAACACACACAACAGATTCCTTTTCTTCGCGGATCGAGGGTACCCCAGCAACTCCTGATGTTAAAGTTTGAATAACAGCGGGATCTGCTAATAGGGAAGTTCCCATTAATAAAAAGAGTATAGTTAATAAAAAATTCTTCATTTCGCAACACCGATTAATATTATTTTAAATAAGTTTGTTTTATTAAAAACAGGTGTTTGTTTGATTGTTTTGTTTATGCGATCTAAATATCTTTTTATTAATAAAATAAAACTAAAAAGTTTGTTTCGATTAATAAAACAAATATTGCGAATAAAGAATTATAAAAAATTGGAAGTGACAAGCGATACTTGAGCTTGTGTAACGTGAAAAATAGAAGAGTTAGAATCTAGATGATTCGGACAAATGGTGGAAGTAGTAACAGTTTGTCCTAAAGAAGTTGAGAGTTGGAAGAGCTGATCTAATCGATTTTGATCTAAACAAGCGTGAATATCATCCATACATAGAAGTGGATGGATAAGAAATTCTTCCTGAAGATATACACATTCAGCAAATCGAAGAACTGCTAAAAGAGAATGTTTTTGGCCTTCACTAGAGAATTTAGAAACAGGTAAATCATTAAGCGTGATGATAAGTTCATCTCGATGAGGGCCTACTGTTGTGTAGCCAAGTTCAAAGTCTTTGGTATTAGCTAATCTAAGTTGTTCATAGTAATTACTTGCAATGTCATTGAGTGTAGGAGACTCTGTTGTAATGAGAGAACTCTCATAACGAAGAGAAAGAGTTTCTTTTAATGTGTTATCCCAAAGATTTTGAAAAATTTTATGCAGTTTTTTAGCGCATTCATAGCGCAACAAGGCTACCAGGCTTCCATAAGCAATAAGAGGGGAGTTCCAGGCAGCGATGGTTTTATAGTCTTGTGTTTTAATAGCTGCATTACGTTGGTCCAAAGCTTTGTGATACAAGGCAATCTGACCTGTATATTTTTCTGAAGCTTGGGCTAATAAGAGATCTAGAAACCGGCGCCGTTCTGCTGGGGAGCCTTCAATAATTGTTGTGTCTTTTACAGAAAAAAGAATAACAGGAAATAGTCCTACTAGTGCGGACAACTTAGTAATAGGGGCTCCATCAAAAAGAATTTTCTTCCCTCGTTTATCTACTTGAATAGAGAGGGTATGAAAAACTTGGTTTTGGGAGAAAACAGCTTCGATAAAAAAATGAGACGATCCAAAGCGTATAGCCTCAGTCAAACGACTTGTTCGGAAGGATCTTCCTAAAGATAAGATATACAATGCCTCAAGAATATTTGTTTTCCCCTGAGCATTAAGACCAAAGATAGAATTCATCTCTGGTCCTAATTCTAGACGCAGTTCCGAGTAATTTCTGAAATCTTTAAGAAATAAAGAATGAACTCGCATTAATCGTCATGTAATCTCATAGGCATAATGACAAACAAACTGCGTGTGGAATCTGTAATAATCCCAGGATTATAGGAATCGGAGATTCCTAATTGAACAAGTTCATCACGGCTGTGTTTCAGTATGTCTAAAAAGAAGAAAGGATTGAAGGCTATTTCTAGAGTTTCACCCGTGTAATTCACGGCCATACTCACCTTCCCTTCTCCGACTTTTGTACAGTTTGCTGTAAGAGTAAGTTCTCCTGGAGAAAAGCTAAATTTTACAGAATGGGAGGACTCGTTTGTGAAAAGAGCTACTTGCTTAAGAAGGGAAATAAGCTCTTCACGATGAAGGTTTAATTGAACGCTACTCTGTGTAGAAATCACAGGGGAAAAGTCTGGGAATTCTCCAGAAAGGAGTTTAGTCACTAACAGAGTGTTTCCACATTCTACAGCAATTTTAGTTTGATCTAAAAAGATCGTTGATTGGACATCTTCCGAAGCCATGCGAATGATCTCTTCAACCGCCTTGATAGGAATAATATAGTCTCCTGAAAAGCTTGGATCCAAAGAAATATTAGTGTCGATTTTTGCTAAACGCTTACCATCGGTTCCGACAACAGTCATGGTGCCGTTAGAGATGGAAAGCAAAACCCCGGTAAGTACGTAGCGACTCTCTTCTCGAGATACTGCAAAAGATGTTCTTTGGAACATATCCTTTAATTGCTCAGAATCAAGGGTGAAACGAAGAGCGTTTTGCATGTCAGGAAGCATGGGGAAATCTTCCTTCCCCATACTTAGCAGTCTAAAACACGAAGATCCAGAGGTAATCGTTGCCATCTCTCCAGAATTAGCCGCCACTTCAATGTTAGCTTCTGTTAACTCTCGAATGAGTTGGAAAAAACGTCGAGAAGGTATAGTTACAGACCCAGATTCATATACTTTCGCTTTAACAACACAACGAGTACTGACTGTTAAATCTGTAGCAGTGAACACTAATTCATCGTTGCAACTCTCTATGAGTACATGGGTTAGCACGGGAATTGGTGTGCTTTGCGGAACAACGTTTTGAACCTTTTTAATCAGATTTCCTAACTCATTTCGGGAGATAACGAATTTCATTACTTTCCTGTAATTACGTAAGTCTTTTTGGAATGAACAACCGAGCTTTGCGGCGCGGAGGTAAATAAATCGTCTCCCGGGGGCCAAATCTATAAAAAATATCTTGACAAAAGACAGCTTAGGTAAAGCCTCCCTGAAGGCGGAAATCCACATGGTACTTGCTGATTGGGATTATTATCAATGACAAAGGATGAATACTTTGTAGAGGAAAAGAAGAAATCTTTTTTGCTATACTGCCATTAGCTTTTAAGAGGTAAAACATGAGCGTTAAGGAAATTGTTTCGAATCGCAAAGCCTTTCACAACTATGAAGTGTTAGAGACGTTTGACGCTGGGATCGTTTTAACTGGAACAGAAATCAAATCTTTACGAGATCATGGTGGAAATTTAGGGGATGCTTACGTAACGATCTCAAAAGGAGAAGCTTGGCTACTACAGTCAAGTATAGCGCCTTATCGCTTTGGGAATATTAACAACCATGAAGAGCGTCGTAAGCGCAAGCTTCTTTTACATAAGTATGAACTTCAAAAGTTGGATTCACGAGTTTCTCAAAAAGGGTTAACGATCATACCTCTTAGCTTCTTCTTCTCTAAAGGTTTTGTTAAAGTGCGTATTGGCTGTTGTCGAGGGAAAAAATCCCACGATAAGCGTCAGGCACTCATTGAACGAGAAAAGAATCGTGAATTAGCTGCCGCTATGAAGCGTTCTTATCGGTAATATAGACACAAAGATGTTTCTTTTTTGCCCAATCAAGAGCTTCTTGCTTAGAGGTGAAGGTAGTTAATGCTGTAGCCATAGCATCTGCAAAAGCACAATTTTCATCGATTACAGATACTGCTAAGATAGGATAGCTACTCTCTTCTAGAGGAATTCCTGTTAAAGGATCCAAAATATGAGTGTAAATTTTTTTATTTACATACCAACGTTGGTATTGGTTTCCACTAGTTGCTATGGAGCTATTATTGAGATGAAGAATTTCTGGCGTTGCTGATGATGCTATGGCCCAAGACCTACCAGAAGGGTGCTTTCCTGATGTCTTGATTTCTCCACCCCATTCCACGTAATAATTTTGACAAAATTGGGAACAAAATATTCCTAACAGATCTACAGCGAATCCTTTTACAGCTCCACAGAGATCTAATTGGACTGAAGGAGACAGTTTTTTTAGCGTGTGATTGGTCTTATCAAGAGAAAGTAGATGCCATCCAGTGTTTTGCTTATACGAGTGAAGTAGTTCTTGAGGGGGGAGAGTCTGTGATTTTAAGTGAAGCAGCCATAAGTTTTTTAAAGCTCCTAAGGTAGGATCAAAACGTCCGTCTGAAAAGGTATGGAATCGATCTATTTCACATAAAAAAGAGAAGAGTTCTGGAGATAGGGAAATGGGTTCAAGAGTTTCAGAACGATTAATGCGCGAAATTTCAGAGAAAGGATTCCAATTATTAAATATTTGGTCAATGTGATCAAATATTTGATCGATTTCCTTTTGAGCTTGTTTTTTTTGAGAAAAGGAAAGAGTTTCCCCGAGCACGACTCGGTAAGGAATTGTCATGCGGACACCTTCAAAAATAGTTTTTGAAGGAGAAGAGCAGGCTTGAATCAAGAAAACGAATATGATCAAAGCGTATGGCGTAAAAAACTTTCCCATGTATTTCTCATTAGCATGGCAACGGTCATGGGGCCCACCCCACCAGGGACAGGGGTAATAGCTTGGCAAACAGGAACGACATTGTTAAAATCGACATCGCCCACTAAAGAATACCCTTTAGGGTTGTCTGCAGGGACTCTTGAAGTTCCAACATCTATAACGATACATTTTTCTGAGATCATTTCCTTAGTTACAAAGAGAGGAACACCAATTGCAGAGACAAGAATGTCTGCAGTTTTAGTGATTTCTTTTAGATGTTCGGATTGGCTATGAAGAACTGTCACGCTAGCATTAGTATCTGCATGTTTTTGCATAAGCAATGCTGATAAAGGTTTCCCTACAATATTACTACGTCCCAAGATGACAACGTGTTTTCCATAGAGAGGAATTTCATAATATTTGAAAAGTTCAACAATTCCTGAGGGGGTACAGGGGATAAACCCATCCGTTTCTCCAAGAAGAAGTTTCCCCATATTCACAGGGTGTAAACCATCAACATCCTTATTAGGGGAAATAGAAGAAAGGATTGTTTGAGTATCTAGATGTTTAGGAAGGGGGAGTTGAACTAGAACGCCATGAATATTTTCATCGCAGTTTAGCTCGTGGATAAGAGATAGAATATCAGAAAGAGTTGCATCCGAAGGCTTCCGGTAAGATCTGGATATCATTCCCAAATCTCTGGCGCGCTTTACTTTCATATTTACATAAATTTCTGAAGCAGGGTTGTTGCCTATCAAGACAACAGCAAGACCAGGAGAACCTGATTGGGATCGGATATTGTCTTTGACAGTTGCTAGAATACCATCAGCGGCTGGAGCTCCCTTTAATAACATGTACAAACACTTAGTTAAATGATTTATTGTCAGTTGTTCTAGAAAATAGGGGATACAATCCTCTCGATCAGTGTACAGCAGCTGATGAATTTTTAAAACTAGAAGACAGAGCAGGAATTAGATCTGTGGAGTAAAAGGTGTTTTATGGGTCAGAAGGCTGAGAAATGCTCCATAAGGAAGGTCTACTAAGATCACATGTTGTAAATCAGCTAGAAGGGCTGTTCCGCACAGACAAAGGGGGTGATTGAAAAACGCGAGAACTGGGTAGGAGAGCAAATAGAAGGTTAGAGCAAACAGAGCGCTGATCAAAGGAAGTGAGATCCAACGCTCCTTTATAAAGAACTTTTGTGTTTTGTAAAGGATAAGAGCTGTGCTCACATAAAGAAAGGCTTGAATGCCCATAAAACAAGTGGATCCCATATCGCAAAGAAGACCTGAAAGCATAGCCCAAAGAAGAACGCGTTCTTTAGGATGGGAATAAAAAGTAGTAACGACCAAAGGTGCAAAATATACGGGCCGCCATTCAGGAAAATAGCGTGGAAACAAGAGAAAACTTGCCAAAGAGACAGAGAACAATGTCGCGCGTGACAAATTTTCAGAAAAGATTCCGAAGATAGTCGGGAAAGGAACCTTAGTAAGAGGAATAAGAGCCTCAACAGAGTTATTATGAATATTTTCGGAATATAAAAGATGAAGCGATTTATATCAATCGATGCACAATATTTAGTTAATAAAGATGTGTTTCTATTTATTTTATAGTTTCGTTCAAAATGCATTCTAATTTAATATATAGAATATATTTTTAAAAATAAAAACATTCTGGTTTCTGCTTATGAAAAAAAGAGGCAGTCGCAGTTTAGCACAAGTGATTAGATGTAAGACGGGAAAGTATTTTCCAGCTTCTGTTGAAAGTGGAACCAAAAAAGAGAAAAAACATCACTATAGCACGGCTTCAAAAGAAAAAGAGGTTCTTAGAAAACGTGCAGCAGAGTTTGATGTACTAGTTCGTTCACTTTTGAATAAACAAATGCCTAAAAATCCTGACCAAATTTTGGTTTTCACATACCAGAAGGGGTTTGTGGAGACGGATTTACATAATTTTGGCAGGTATTCTGTAAAATTGTAATTGGAGAAAGATCTAATAAAAAACTAAATAAGTGGGATTAACCCACAATGGAATGATGGTGGGGCCTGGGTTATTTATTATAGGTCTCAAAGACCGCTTAGTAATAATGATCTCCAAAGTCTTTATTACTGAGCGGTTAGGCATGAGTGCCTACTTGGGGCTACAGAGATGCACTTTATTGCATCTACCCGCTTTTCTTTGCTGTCAGACCTATTTTTTTGGTTTTTTTCGCAAGGCTTCACTGCCTTGCGTTTTTTTTGTCCAAATGTTTTTCTATTATGAATTGATTTAAAACTCAATGTATTTTGTTTTGTTTTATAATTAACTGTTTCAGTTTAAAATTATTGTTACCATTCACTGGCTTTTTATTTTTTAAGGAAATAGCATGTCTGTTTTTGGAAGTGGTAGCATATCTCCCGCAACGCCTGATTTTGATCCTTCTATTTTTATGGGGAAACAGGCGGAATCGGCAAACACCGCTAAAGAATCTGTCGGGGCATCGAGAGCTAAGGAGTCCTCTGCCGCAGAACAGCAAGCTGCAATAAGTTCGGGAACAGAATTAGATTATGTTACTGATTTACAGCAAAGTGAGGGAAAATACAAAAAGACTCTTGATAAAACTTCAAAATCTCCCAAAACCAAGTTAAAAGGGAATTTTTCTAAGGTACGGGCTGGCACTCAAGGGTTTTTAACAGGGTTTGGAACTCGAGCTTCGCGTATTTCTGCACGTAGAGCTGAGGCCAATGGAGAGGGGATGTCTATGATTCCCAGCCAGATGGAATATGTTAAGAAAAAAGGAAATCGCGTTTCTCCTGAGATGCAAAATTTTTATCTCGGAGCCTCTGGATTATGGAGTCAAACGTCCCAAGTTTCTTCTATAACGGAAAAGCATTTAGGGGCTACCGCGCTATCATCGACCCCTTCATTAACGGCTTTGCATAGTCCTCTGGCTATTGAACAGCTATCAGATGGGGAGATAACAGCTTTAGCTTCTTTTAATCCTAATGCTCGGGCCTCTTATTTGGACCCGCACACGATCAGTGCATGGACGGAAGCTCGATTGGGAGGAGAAATGATTTCTACTCTTTTAGATCCCAATATTGAGACTTCTTCTCTTTTACGTAGAGCACCTACTGTGAGTAATGAAGGAATGATCGATGTCTCGGATATGAATAAACAGACAGAAAGTTTATCAATGGTAGGGTTAGTGAACTCAGTTGTCGACGATCCTGTCTCTGTAGTAGAAGAGAAGAAAAAGGACGAGCTTTCTTTAGAAGAGATGGCTGCTATGGCAAAAATGATGGCAGCGTTATTAAGTTCTGGGGAGGGAATGGCTTTCTTTGTAGCCTCTTCTACCTCTGGATTGGGAGTTACACAATTTCCTGAACCTAAATTTTCGGGAACGATTCCTCACAATTTTACCAAAAAGGAAACGAATCAAGATATCTGGGAAGAGAGTTCTCGGATAGGGAATCTATCTTTTAATCCGAGAGGATCGGGAAATACAGTCTCTTTGTCGGCAACGAGTCTGCATGAAGAGGCGTCTTACAGGTTCCCCAAGGGAGATTCTCCATGGGATGTTAACGAACTTCCTTTTGCTGTTCAACAGAGCGCCATGTTTAAGGCGCCGTATGCCAATATAGAACAAGATCTTATTCAGGATACAAGTGTAGGAGTTGTTTCTGTTTCGGCTGATACGGTTGGACAGGATACGATCAGCTCCGCTTATCAGTTTCCTTCTCAATTGGGAATGTCGGTGCTATCTCCGATTCCTCTTTCTACAGCTGATTATAAGGCCGTTTTAGAGCATCGTAAAGGGCCTGGTGGTCCTCCGGATCCATTAATTTATCAATACCGTAATGTGGCTGTTGATCCAGCAATTATTTTCCAATCCATTTCGCCATTTAGCGTTTCTTCGCGTTTTTCTGTACAAGGGAAACCAGAAGTATTTGCTGCGTATGATGATGATCAAGAATCCTCCGGAGGTAATAGTGGGGAAGGAGAACAAGATCAAGATCAGGACAAAGCAAATAAAACAGAAGATGCAGGAGGTGATTCGTGAGAATTATCCCTTTTGATCCTTACGGATCAATAGCTTTTCAGGGGATAACGAAAGATCCTCAAGAGAAAAAGTCTGGTAGTATATCAGAGAAAATAGCAGAAGAGATTTCTCGCAATGAAGCGTTGCGCATGGCCTTATTGGTTATTGCTGAGCAGGAAGATAAAGAAAAGAGACAGCGTCATCGATTTAAAATTCTGACCAAAAAACAAACCAGCGTGTTACTTGGCCAGTTGCGTCATTTTCGGTTAGATTTTCAAAAACTCCAGATGGGAGGCTCTATTGAGTGGTCTTGGGATGATGAATCTGAACATCCTAAGTCTTTAGGTAAGCGGATTACAAAAAAATCTAAAAAATCAATTCGTATTGGTGCTACTGCAGCACAAGCAATTGCTCATGCTGCAGAGGCTTGGGTGATTTCTCGCAATGAAGGAATTTTGGAGATGACTCTAACATTATTCCAAAATAATAAGGGTGACGAGTAATCTTGCATTAATATCAGGCTGCTTGATTTTCGTTATTTGTGGGAAATGGAATGATTATAGGGTTCTGTTCCTGTTGATCTGGAGAATAGTACAGAGTACATTCTTCTATTAATCCATCCCAGATGGCTTGTATTTTACATTGCTGTTTTTCTGTAAGATTTTCAATGACAATCATGTCTTCTGTATTAAGGAAAAATCCTTTTTCAGACCAATTTACTGATCCTGTGATGAGAGTCTTTTTATCGAATATTCCGAACTTATGATGTAGTTGATAGGGAGTTACTTTCTCATAAATAGAAAGACTTGGATGTTCCAATTGTTGAATTTGTTTTAAGGTTAAGGATTTGAATCCTTTATCTACCAGGATCACTACATCGACACCTCGATTCTGTGCATTATTTAATTCTTTAATAATTTGTGGAAGGGTAAGAGCAAACATCCCAATTTGAATGGATTCCTTAGCAGAGCGAATGTGTTGGAGTACCTTTTCTAAGGCAGCAGAATTTCCCTCATTTAGAGAGAAGTATTCTATGGGTTGATTGTTGATACAGCAGATTCCAGAGGTTTGGGTCTTAATGAAATGACAAAGTTCTGGGCTTTTCAATCCAATGACTAAATTTGCACTTTTTTCTAAGGATGTAAATGTCAAGTTTGCGGATGCTATCCAAGCTGTTTTCCCATCTATAGCCATGGTTTTTTGGTGCATCAGCTTGTTTTTTACAGGAGGGTGTTCTACCAGAGTGAGTTGTGGAGATGGGGAGAAATTAGTGCTTTTTGAAATGCGTTGGTAGTGAATGCATAGGGGAATTTGAGACTCTTCTTGTTTTTTCAATTCGGAAATAATAGCCGAGGAAGAAAGATCATAGATACTCAGAAAAATATCCTTTTTTGCAGAGTTAATTGCATCACAGAGAACCTGAGTAATATTGTCCCCACATTGTTTAGAGAAGATAATAGGTTCATTGGACTCGATAAAAGTTTGAAAGGTATCAGAAGATTGATTTGGAGGAGGGGCTTTTAATAAATATCCTCCAATAAAAAGGGAAATTAAGCTGAATGTGATTTTAGAAATAAGTTGTTTTGTTTTTTTCATTTGATTGTATTGCTCATTGACACCTAGACAAGGTGTTATACTTAAAATTAATCACAAATAGTTGTCGCTAAAGTGATTTTTGTTGGTATTTATTTTCTTTTTATTAAAAACAAAACAAAAACTTAATAAAAAGAGATTTTTCTTTTTAAGAGAAGTATTTATCCCAACGCGAAGAAACGTGTTTTTTAGTTTCCTCATCAGCTTCGACTTCTTTAGGATAAGAAGGTTTCATGAGAGCATTAAGAATCATTGGGGGGCGGTAACTGATTTTGTGATTCGTTACATGACTGACAGGGATGTGCAAGTCTGTTGCGGGGGATGATCGTGTAAATGTTCGCCATAAAAACTCTTTCGTATCAGAAAGAGTTTTTGACAGATCTTCTACTAAAACAATTAAAGGCCACTGTTCTAAATGAGATTCCTTCAGTAATAGAGGAATGTTTATTTGTTGAATAGAGGTTTCTAGAACTAAACAGCCTCRGCAAAATACTCCTATGCGAGATACTCCTGGGAGAGAGGGGCCTTGGTAGTGTCGAGGTAAAGAGCGGATTGGAGTCCCCACACCTAAAAAGATGCCTCTAGACCCCTTATTTAAGGCAGGGCCAGTGTAATCTAACGTATCATTTGCTGTGTCCGAAATGATAATAAGATCCTGATCAAATCGCATACGTTTTAATACGCATTCTAACAGACTAGGGAAGTTATTTAAATCTACGGATTGATCTGTAATCCATAAAAACTTCGTTAAAGAGAGCTGTCCTTCTCCAAGAATCCGTAAAGCAGATCGTAGGGCTTCTTTCCAATATCGCTCTTTAACTACTGCGGCCGCTACAGCATGGAATCCTGCTTCTCCGTAGCTTTTGAGATCTTGAACTCCTGGCATAATTAGTGGAAAGAGTGGAGAAAGAATCTCTTGTAGTTTATTTCCTAGGAAAAAATCTTCTTGAAAAGGCTTTCCTACGATTGTTGCTGGGTAGATAGCATCCTTTTTATGATATAAGTGCTGGCAGTTAAAGATGGGGAAATCATGCGTTAAACTGTAATATCCGAAGTGATCTCCGAAAGGGCCTTCCGGACGACGCTTCCCTGCAAGAGCTTCTCCAGTCAGAATGAATTCGGCATCGCATAGTAGCGGGTGATTGGATAAGGGGGCTTTTTTAACAAAAGAAAGCTTTTTGTTTTGTAAAAAAGAACAAAATAACAGCTCCGGAACATTTTCAGGCAGAGGCGCAATAGCTGATAGAATGAGAAAAGGATTGCCCGAAAGGAAGATCGTGACAGGAAGATTTTGTTGTTTTTGCTCAGCTTCAAAGAAGTGAGCCCCGCCTCCTTTTTGAATTTGGAAATGCAAGCCTAGGGTTTGTTCATCAAATCGCTGCATACGGTACATCCCCAAATTAGGGATACCATTTTCAGGGGATTGCGTATAAACCAAAGGGAGCGTTAAAAATGGCCCTCCATCTTCTGGCCAGCTTGTAAGCATAGGAAGTTGTAAGAGATTAGGGGCATCTTGATGAAGAAATGGAGAAGGGCGAAACCGTTGTTTACGGAGTCCTAAAGACGAAAGCCCCCGTTTTAAAAGAGAACGATGTTGCCATAATGAAGAGAAAGAGGGGGGGGAGGATAGTAAGATAGCAATTTGATCAAAAATCCCAGAAGAAAGATCTGGAAATAGAAGATCAACACGTTTCTGCGTGCCAAATAAATTCGTGAGCACGGGAAAAGGAGATCCTTTAACATGATGAAAGAGAAGAGCTGGCCCTTCGTTTTCTACAACGCGACGATGGATCTCTGCTATTTCTAAATAAGGATCTACGGGAGTATAGATGTCAATAAGTTCACGCTGAACACGTAGGTAATCCACCAAAGATCGTAAGGAAAACACGCCGCAGTCCGTCTATTCGAATATTCAAAATAGTCTTCCTAGATTCCATAAGAAGGATTTTCTCGGGGGAGAAATAGATACGCATGCTGAGAAAGATTTTCTCTCAGCATGCATATGAGAGACTAAAAACCTTTGCTTTTAGCTCGGGCAACAACCTTATCCAAGCCCAATTTATCAACCAGACGTAAAGCTGCTGCGGAAATTTTGAGTTTAAGGAAGCGATTTTCTTCTGTAGACCAAAGTCTTTTAGTCATCATATTAGGGAGGAAGCGACGTTTTGTTCTTCCTGTAACTTTCAAACCGATTCCTTTTTTCTTTTTAGAAATCCCTCGGATAGCGTAGCTATATCCGCGACGAGGCTTTCTTCCTGTAAGAGCACATTTCTTCGACATGACTTCCCTATATTCACTGGCCGCTATCTCTCGACAGGGCAACTGTAACAAAAAGAAACCATGTTAGACCTTTTTTAATATATCGGGAAGAAGTTTTCTTGAAAATGTAGCAGAAAATGTATTTCAAAATAAAAATACCTAAGTGCCTTTAAAAAAGTGATGCAAGTAAAGAATTTAGCTTGGAATGAGCGGATAATTGTTCAATAGAAGGTTTAACTCGATATACCCAGTTATTTTTTGAAATAGTTCCAGGAAGATTAATTCTTTCTTGTAAAGGATTGGTCGAGATTAAGTCAGGACATAAAGCTAGGTAGTCGTTGATGAGATTGATATGAAAAATGGAAGAAGTTTTGTGAGAAAGTTTTAGGATTTCCTTATGATTATGAAAAGAAAGGGAAGGCGTATAGGGCATTCCTAAAAATTGAGCAAATAATCTGGCTTCTTGGGGAGCTTCTTGCCACCATAAAGCTAAAGTAGAGGAGTCGTGGGTGGATAAACTCGTGACGGATAGAGGATTATATTGATCGAAAGGTATGTAGGCGCCGGTACCTTCCCAGTCTCGTTCCCAGCGAGGAATTCGGGTGCCGCATACGGCTAAAGATTCGAGTGCTTGTTTTACATCTACGGGGATAGTGCCTAAATCTTCTCCTATAGGGAGCATCGATGAAGCTTTTAATAAATGGGACAAAATGTCTGTCCCTTGATCTAGGTAGTCTTTAGGATCTTGTGGTTCGAAGCGTCCACGTCCCAATTCATCCCATACCCAAAATCTAAACAATCCAACTACATGATCAAGACGATATAAAGAATAAAAATTTTCTGCGTAACGCAATCTTTCTTTCCACCAATGGTAAGCGTCTTGTCGCAAAGTCTTCATGTTATAAATAGGGAGGTTCCAGTTTTGACCTTCCGCATTATAAAAATCAGGAGGAGAGCCTACAGATTCGGAAGAAGAAAAATATTTTCTATAGAACCAGACATCACAGCTATCTTTACTGATAAGAATGGGAATATCCCCCTTAATAAGACAGCCTTTGTGATCCGCATGTTTACGAACTTGCTTCATTTGTTCGAAGCAAAGGTATTGTAGATAGGAGTAAAACTCTATATCTTTAGCAAAGGTGTGTTCGTGTTGTGAAATGTAAGAAAGATCTGTGTAAGTTGTTGACCAATGATTAATCGGAAGGTAGTTAAGGTGTTCTCGAATGGAGCAGAAAAGAGCGTAAGGGTGTAACCAATATTTCTCTCGTTCACAAAAGTCACAAAAATCTGGATGGTTAGTAAGGTTTTTACTTTTACATACACGAAAGTATTCTTTGAAAAAAGCTCTCTTCATAGGGATAACTTTCTCATAATTTACTTGAGAGAGCTGAGAAAGTCTTTGCATTTCTTGTATGAGTTTTCTTGAAGATGAGACTTCTTCTTTATAAGGAAGGGCCGATATAGATAGATGAAGGGGATTCAGAGATATGGAAGAAATGCTATTGTAAGGGCTTGAACAAGATCCGGTGTCATTAATGGGGAGAATTTGAAGAATTTGAAATCCGCATAGAGTGCACCAGTCAATCATAGGGATCAGATCGAGAAACTCTCCTATTCCGCAGCTGTTTTGAGTATGTATGGAAAAAAGTGGCACACAAATCCCGTGTTTTGGGGAAGTATCGACTTGATTCCAAACTTTTCGAATAGGAGAGTTTTGGATGATACGTAAGGATCGGGATAATAATGGCATAGGTCTACAGGTGATACATCCCCAGAGCATGTAGATCTGGGAGTTCTCCTTTTACAAGAGCTTGAATCCAAATTTTGGCATGTTGAGAAAAAAGTACCAAGTAACGAGATAATTTTTCTCCGTTTAGATAGGTCATATTGATTCGGTCGCACAGATATAATTGATTCGAAATCTCGCCATAAGCCAGGGTGCCTTTAATATTAGATTGAGGGGAACCATTAATAGATAAAGCAGCTCTAAATACCTTTTGTCTAAAAGTATTTTCAGGAAGTTTACCGAGAACAACTCCTGCAACTAAAAATCCTGAATTTCCATCTTCTTCAATTTGTACAGCAACGTCATTATAGCCAAATCGGACGACACAGGCATTATTTTCATCTGGAGAGAGTGGACTATTAAGTTGGGCACTAAGTTCTGTAAGGAGTTGTTCGAATTGATTTTGCATAATAGGAAGCGTTCTTTTCTGGGATTATTTCTATTATTGGTCTGCAGAGTTTGTTGTTGCTGATGGAATATCAGATAGAGACACTGGAGCATGAGGAGGAGTGCCATGGAAGGAAGGTTTGGGGAAATCGCTAGGTTTAGGATAATCTTCGTTATCGGCATTCACGGTATCTAATGTGTTAGTAATTACTGTTGCTAGCTGCTGTTTTTTCTCAGCATTGCCGAATATTCGTGGGGAACAACCATTGAGCGCTCGGTAAAAGAGATTTAAAACTTCAGTTTGAGGAGTAACGTCAGAACCAACAAGGCCATCCAACAATTTTTGAGCTTTTTGGGAGGACGGGAACTTATCTTCCACTAACTTTAAAAAAGTTTGAGCAAGATTACTGGGAGTTAGGGATGGTGGAAGGGTATGTCCTTCGGCTTTTAAATTGTCTTCTAGTCCTTTTGTATTTTTGTCAAAAAAACTGTCTACAGAGTTGAGGGCTTGTAGATTGCTGAGCTCCGTCATATACACTTGCAATTGTGGAGCAGGGATGGAAGGCCCTCCTGATTTGAGATCAGACACCATACCATTTGTTAAAAAATCTATAACAGCTGCTTTTTCTGTAGGAGAATAAGAGGATAGCATCTGACTTAGAGAAGCACAATTAGCCGGAGATGAGGTTACTTGGGTATACAATGCGCGTAATGATGCAGGGGAAGTGTTTGCTTTAGAAGCAAAGGCTTCTGATGCTAAAAGAACGTTGCGCCCTCCTTTGACTGCTTGAGGATTTTGTTGAAAAAGCGTCTGTTTTGCCTGAATAAGAGAGGCTCTTAATTTCCCATCAGGAGGACTCGATTGAATCAGAAAGTCTAGAGCAAGATCTTTAATTGTGGGGTCCGAAAATTTGCCTGACAGCTTCTCAAGAATCTCTTCAGGAGAGGAATCTTCACTCAGAGAATCCTTTAACCCTCGAAAATCTTCTCCAGAAACATCCGAAAGATTTTCTGTGAAGCGCTCTTCAAGAGAAGAGTCTGATTTCTCTTCTGTACTTTCTGATTTTTTTTCGGATTTACTAGTTGTTTTTCGACGAGCTTCTAATGACTGAAATTTGTCTTCTTTCTTTTTGATTCTAGTCGCTGCAGCAGGATTAGCAAGATCCTCACTTCCTTTAATCAAACTGGCTTCAGAAGCTTCCTGAGAGCCTATGATTTCTTGTGCATCCTGAGTAGCTGCTGCAGCTTGCGCTTGTGCTACGTTTACTGTTTGGGTTCCGCCTAACCCTCCAGCTCCTCCGGATGCAGTCATCTCTTCTTACCTCACGGTTAGAAAATTTGAATTCTTCCTAAAGGCTGGATTCTAATTTCAGGTAAGACCTCTTGATAAGAAATCACAGCAATATCAGGAAATTCTGTCTCTATTAATTTTCGTACATAGCGTCTGACGTCAATTGCTGTCAACAGTACTGGGGGTTGGCCTCCAGGAGGTGTTGGGGTAATAGTCATTCGCATGGATTTTAAAATGAGGTTTACGGAATCTGGATCTAAGGCCAAATAAGAGCCCGCAGAAGTTTGTTTAATAGCGCCACGAATCATCTCTTCAATTTCAGGATCTAACAGGTAGACTGAAATTGCTGATTGCCCTTGAGAAAATTTGAAGCTGATATAAAGTTTCAAGGAAGAACGTACATACTCTGTCAGTAATACAGTATCTTTCTCAGTTTGGGCCCATTCGCTTAAAGATTCTAAAATGGTTCGCAAATCTTTGATGGAAATTTGCTCCTGAACTAAACGCTTGAAAATTTCTGTAAGCTTCTGCAGAGGAATAAGGCGTGTAACTTCTTTAACAAGATCAGGGAAAGATCGTTCCATAAATTCAATCATAGAACGAACTTCCTGAATTCCTAGAAACTCTTGAGAGTTTCTATGGAAGAAGTAAGAAAGATGAAGAATAATCACTTCCAAAGGAGACCAGTACTTAATAGCTGCTTTTTCTAAAATAGTAAGAGCATCGGTGCTGACCCAAGTTGAAGGCAAACCTGCAGCATTTTTGTAAGTGATAAAAGGTAGATTATAACGAGAAAGGTTTTCTTCCACTTCGTTTGTTAAAACGTGGTTAGGAGGAATTTTCCCTCGAACATAGGGGACTTCGTTAAGAAGAATCATATAATCATTCCCTTCTAAAGAAGGGGAATCTGTTCGTACGTGGATTCCTGGATAGCGAATTCCAATATCTTGATAAAGAGCTTGGCGCATTTTAGGAATCATATCATCCACAAAGCTTTGCCCTGATTTTGTTCTTTGCTGAATAAGTTTGGAAAGATCTTTACCAAGTTCGAGAATTACAGGAAGAGTAAGCGCATAATCATCGGAGTTTTCTCCTGAGGCCGATGCTCCGTCAGCAGCACCTACGGTAGTAGAAGAACTGGAACTTCCCTTTTTGCCAGGAGAATTTTTCTTGGTGATTAACAAAATACCTAATACTGCAAAAACAACAGCCATTAGGGCAAATGACCATAAAGGGAATCCTTTAAAAAAACCGATTCCTAAGGTAGCTACCGCAGAGAGGAGTAAGGCTCTAGGTTCTTTAACCAACTGGCTAGAAATTTCTTTCCCGAGGTTTGTATCTTTATCACTAGATACTCGAGTAGTTACGATACCAGCGGTTAAAGAGATCAATAGGGAGGGAATTTGGGAAACTAATCCATCCCCAATAGTAATGAGGGTGTAAATGTGAGCAGCTTGAGCCATTGTCATGCCTTTCATTGTGACACCAATGACTAACCCTCCGACGATGTTAATCAAGGAGATGACGATACCGGCAATAACGTCTCCTTTGATGAACTTCATGGCTCCGTCCATGGCTCCGTAAAGTTCACTTTCCTTCTGAATTTGAGCTCGTTTATCGCGAGCTTGTGTGGCATCAATCATCCCCGCACGAAGGTCAGCATCAATAGCCATCTGTTTACCAGGCATCGCATCTAATCGGAATCGAGCAGCAACCTCAGCGACCCTTTCCGCACCTTTAGTAACCACAATAAACTGTATGATGGTGATGATTAGGAAGATAATAAATCCAACGACATAGTTTCCTCCAACGACGAAGTCCCCGAAGGCCTGAATCACGTTCCCTGCATAAGCATGAAGGAGAATTTGTCTGGAAGAAGAGATGTTAATTCCTAATCGGAACATTGTGGTGATTAGGAGTAGGGAAGGGAAAACCGAGAGTTGCAATGCGCTAGGAATATATAAGGCAACCATCAGCAGGAATACGGAGATTGCCAAGTTGATGGTGATCATGAAATCCACCATAACTGGAGGCAATGGCATAATGATCATCAAGACCACGCCCAACATCCACATAGCAAGGATGAGGTCGCTGGACTTGTTTATCATGTTCAGGGCCGCGTCTCCCCCGAATGTTCTACTGACAAAATTGAGTAGCTTGTTCATTACAGATTATCGAATTGGTTAATGTTTTTATTCTCAATGTTTTGCGCATTAAGAGAAGTAATGTAAAGAAGGATTTCCCCAACCGCTTCATATGTGGTCTCAGGAATAAACTTCAACTCTTTTCCTTCATCTAAAAGCTGGTGTGCTAAGGGGACGTTCCGCATTATGGGAACTCCATACTTCTCAGCTTCCGCAATAATTCTTCGTGCTCTTAAGTTTACTCCCATGGCTATAATCCATGGAGCTTTGTATTTTTCAGGCATATAACCGATGGCAACGGCTATATCCTTAGGGTTAGATACGACAGCGCTCGCATGTTTAATTTGAGAGGAAGTGTCTTCATAGGCAATTTCTTGCGCAATTTGACGACGGCGCCCCTTAATTTCTGGGTTCCCTTCTGTATCTTTGAATTCCTGTTTAACTTCGAACTTTTCCATCTTCAGTTCTTTAGCAAAACTGTGTCGTTGATACACAAGGTCTATTACCGCAACAACAAGGAAAAACATGCCAATGGAAGTAACAGCCTTGTATAAAATCTCTTTGAATATTTGCGCTGTAACTAAAGGGGGAACACCAGCTGTTTCAATAACAAGTTCTACACGATTTTTTAGAACAATATAGAGAATTAATGCTGCTCCAGAGATTTTAAAAATAGATTTAAGTAATTCAATAAACGTTTTTAATTTGAATTTTTGTTTAAGGTTTTCAATCGGATTGAATTTTTTTAAATCTGGTTTGAAAACTTCTGTGGAGAAAGTAGGACCAACAACTAAAAATCCTATTAATAATCCTACAAAGCCTACTGCTCCTAGTAGAGGAAGTGAGACTGTAAGAATTAGCATTAAGCAGTTTTTCAAATAATAAACGGCAAGGCGAGGATCATGTTGTTGGGGAGCCGTTCGGAAAATGGATACTAAGAACCCTCCTAAATGTTCAGCAAAAAATGAAGACAGAGAAAACGTCATGAACATGGACACTATGAACGTAATCGCAGAAGGAAAATCTTGAGATTTGGCTACCTGCCCCTTTTTTCTAGCATCTCGAAGACGCTTGGGGGTCGCCTTTTCTGTTTTTTCGCCCATAGGTGGCCAGTTGCTTAAGCGCTAAAAGGAATATTTCGCAAGTTACCCTATGTAAATGTTTTTCTCAAGAAAGAAGGTGATTGAAGCTCATCTCTTTTATATACAAAGAGTAAGGCGTATCTCAAGCAAGAGAAGATTTTTTTTTAAAGAGTGTTTTTCATGAAGCGCTAATCTTGCTTTTTCTTTAGAATCTCTCTTCCCTTGTCAGTTAAGAAAGAAAGGCATTTTTTGCCTTTAAAAAAGAATCAAAATTTCTGGGTAATAAAATGGGACAAACAGAGTGCGGAATAGTAGGGCTTCCTAATGTAGGAAAATCGGGGTTATTTAACGCGTTAACAGGTGCGCAGGTTGCTTCTTGTAATTATCCTTTTTGCACGATTGATCCTAATGTTGGTATCGTTCCAGTTGTTGATTCTAGGTTAGAGATTTTGGCTCGTATTAGTCAGAGTCACAAGATTATCTATGCAGATATGAAATTTGTGGACATTGCAGGACTAGTAAAAGGTGCTGCAAGTGGCGCTGGGTTAGGGAACCGCTTTTTATCGCATATTCGAGAAACTCATGCAATTGCTCATGTTGTGCGCTGTTTTGATAATGATGATGTGACGCACGTATCTGGAAAGATCGATCCAGAGGAAGATATTGCTGTTATCAACCTGGAACTGATACTAGCAGATTTTTCTTCTGCTACTAGTGTTCGTGATAAACTTAGCAAACAGGCTAAAGGGAAGAAAGATATAGGACAATTAATCCCTATTTTAGATCGAGTAATTGAACATTTAGAATCGGGAAACCCTGTTCGAACGCTTTCTCTTTCTTCTGAAGAAGGAAGTTTATTGAAACCCTATCCGTTCCTTACAGGAAAGCCTATGCTTTATATTGCTAACATTGACGAAGATTCCTTAACAGATTTAGACAATCCCTATGTCCAGAAAGTACGGAGGATTGCCCAACAAGAAGGGGCTAACGTCGTGCCTATTTGTGTAAAATTAGAAGAAGAGATTCTGTCTCTTCCTCCGGAAGAGCGGCAAGACTTTTTACATAGTTTGGGCTTACAAGAATCTGGGCTAAATCGTTTAGTAGCTTCTGCATATCAGACCTTAGGGCTAATTTCTTATTTCACTACAGGTCCACAAGAGACGAGAGCTTGGACAATTTCTAAGGGAGCAACTGCTGCAGAAGCTGCAGGAGAAATTCATTCAGATATTCAAAAAGGATTTATTCGTGCTGAGGTGGTGACTTTAGAAGATATCGTTACCTATAATGGAAGGGCTGGAGCTCGAGAAGCAGGTAAATTACGAGCAGAGGGTCGGGACTATATTGTTCAGGACGGAGATATCATGCTGTTTCTGCATAACTAAAAGGGGATGTGGCTTTTTTAACTTAAACGAGCTTTGCGTATATCCTCTTGAATAGCAAGAGCAAGTTCCTTTTGAGAAGAAAAAGTTTTTTCTTCTCTAAGGAACTGCTTAGGGATGACAGTAACTCGCTGTTCGTAAAGATCAGCTGAAAGGTCGAGAATGTGCGCTTCTAGACAAAGTTGGTTTCTCTGTACGGTAGGTGCCATACCTAGATTCATTACTCCTAAATAGCTTTCACGCCCAATTTTTATGGAGCAGCTGTAGACTCCTAAAGGTAAAAGGGAACGAGTAAGATTAAGATTAATAGTAGCGTATCCTAAAGAAGAACCTATTCCTTGGCCTCGAGTGACTGTTCCGGTATAAGAAAAAGGTCGGCCTAGAAATTTTTCTGCGGAAAGAAGGTCCCCTTCTCGAAGAAATTGACGAATTTTTCTACTGGATACAATGGTTCCGTTGATGCTTAAGGGAGGGATTTCTTCTAATGATATCCCTAAAGAAGAAGCAAAAGGCTTTAATGTTTGTGCATTTCCAAGACCACCCCTTCCTAATCGAGAATCATACCCAAAGATAATTCTTGATGGATGTAGCGACTCATAAAGAGATAGAATAAACATTTCAGCCTCTTCATTGGCTATCTCTTGGTTAAAAGGAAGAATTGCTAGATAATCAATGTGACAATTCGTTAGCAACTGAATGCGCTCTTCAAGAGAAGTAATAGTTTCTGGAGGAGAGTTCGATAAAGTGTGTTTAGGATGCTCGCTAAATGTAATGACACCAGATTTTCCTGGAAATTGTTTCAAGGAAGAAAGCAATGCTTGATGTCCTAAATGACATCCATCAAAAAAGCCTATCGTAATAGATTCTATAGGATCAGAGGACGGGAGTAGGCTGTAGGATAAGTCCATTTGCATCACGTAAGTGAGGAAACACATCAAACCCAGGTTCATCCAGATGATTTCCATCGATACACTGATCAATAGAAAAATTTCCGCTGCGTAATCGGCGAAGCTCTTCCAAATAAGCTCCACAACCTAACATGTTGCCGAGTTCATGAGCAATGCTCCGGATATAGGTTCCCTTGCTGCATTTCACTACGAAATGTAGGCGAGGATACTCGTACTTAATTAAACGGAGATCCACTCTTACTGTTGCAAAGCTACGCTCTATAGACAATCCTTGTCTAGCATATTCGTACAATTTCTTCCCTTGTACCTTTTTAGCAGAGAACATAGGAGGGACTTGCTGAATTTCTCCTTGGAAATAGCTTGTGCACTCCAACACTTCTTCCATAGTTGGAACTTTTTTAGAGCGACCTACAATTTTCCCATCGCAATCATAAGTGTCTGTAGTAGTACCTAAATGTGCTACGGCAGAATATTCTTTGTCTTCAAATAGCATAATATCAGACAGTCGGGTGAATTTCCGCCCTATTAGCATAACCATAACGCCTGTAGCAAAAGGATCAAGAGTTCCGGCATGGCCAATTTTCTTCACGCCTATTAACCTAACAAGAGAACGAATAAGACTAAACGAAGTCCTCCCTTGTGGTTTATCTACCAGCAAAACGCCTTCAATAGGTTCTGTCGCAAGTTCCATAATATTTTAATCGTGGAGTTCAGAAGAATTGTTGTTGTTATGGGTTAATTTTTTATCTTGTTCAGCTATTTTCAGAAGAAGACTTTCTATATGGTCTTGGGGAGAAAAAATATCTTCCATATAGAAATTCAAGTCTGGAAAGTACTTTAGAACTACGTCTTTAGAAGCTTGACAAGCAATAAATCCCGCAGAGGCTTTCAATGCCGCAAGAGTTTCTTCTTGAGAATTCTCATGCGGCATAATGGACACGTAAACACGAGCAGATTGCAAGTCTCTTGACAAAGATACTCGTGTTATTGTGATCCAACGGTTCGAAATTTTGGGGTGCTTTACATCCTTCAAAATGACTTTTGCAATGGATTCTCTCAACATTGCATTTACTTTTTTCATCCGTCTGTTTTCAGTCATGTTAGCCTACAATTTTTGTGGGTGATAAATGACCTCGTAGCACTGCAATGTATCGCCAATTTGTGCTTGTTGGTAGTTATCTAATAGAATACCACATTCCATTCCCTTCTTCACTTCCTTAACGTCTTCTTTAAGGCGTTTTAAGGAGGAGAGAGAGCATTTCCAAAGAACCTCTTTGTCTCTAATAATACGAACTTTCTGATTGCGTACCATGGTTCCTTCTGTAACTAGGCAGCCGTAAATTGTGCCCAACTGGGAAGATTTAAAGGTCGCTTTAATTTCCGCTGCACCCAAGTTTTTCTCTTCTGCTATAGGATCCAGAAGACCTGTCATAATTTCTTTGATAGCATCCACAGCATGGTAAATGATATCAAATAGACAGACCTTAACATTCAAGCTCTTAATCAGAGACTCGGCATGACTCTCTACGCTCGTGTGGAAACCAATAACGGTTGCTTTAGAGGCGGATGCCAAACGGATATCGGATTCTGAAATATCTCCAACTCCACTGGATAAAATTTCAACATCCACTTTTTCCGAACGGATGTTAAGTATTGAATGCGCCAGGGCCTCTATAGAACCTTGAACATCAGCCTTGATGATTAATTTCAAAGTCTTCTTATTCTGCAATACAGCATCGAAATTAGGTCGTTTCTTCTGTAAAGCTGCGGACCTTTGTTGACCTGCAAGACGGGCACTAATAATTTCTTTTGCGACTTTTTCATTTTTCACAACTATGAAAGGATCGCCAGCTTTAGGAATCGCTGATAACCCTGTAATAAGAACTGGGGTAGAAGGTGAGGCTGATTGTAAGAGTTGATTATGCTCATTATGCATAGTCTTTATCTTACCGTAACAATCGTTAAATACCAGAGCTTCTCCTAGATGAAGAGTTCCGTTTTGAACAAGTACGGTAGCAACAGCTCCCAATCCTTTGTGCAGCTCGGACTCGATAACAAGTCCTCGTGCTCTGGCAGATGGGTCGGCCTTCAGTTCCAAAACTTCTGCTTGTAATGCTAACATTTCAAGAAGGTCTTGTAATCCTTCGCCTGTTTTAGCAGAGGTATTAATAGTCGCAATGGATCCTCCCCAAGCTTCAGGAAGAAGATTGAGTTCAGCTAGTTGACGATAAACAGTTTCCTCATTGAAGTTTGGTTTATCACACTTGTTAATTGCGACAACGATGGTAATATTTGCAGCTTTTGCATGCTCAATGGCTTCGACAGTTTGTTCTTTAATCCCTTCATCTCCGGCGACCACCAACACTACAATGTCGCAAACCTCTGCGCCTCGAGCTCGCATAGCAGAGAAAGCCTCGTGACCAGGAGTATCAAGAACAGTAATTTCTCCAACTGGAGTAGAGCATTTAAAGGCTCCCATATGTTGCGTAATTGCGCCTGCTTCTGAAGCAGCCATGTTACTTTGTCGCAAAGCATCGATTAGAGTTGTTTTCCCGTGGTCCACGTGTCCCATAAAAGCTACGATAGGGGAGCGGATAACAAGCTTCTGTGGATTTGTTTCGTTAATTTCATCTCGAACAGTGTTCTCTACTAAACAAAGCTTCTCTTTCTCTGAAGAATCTATTTCAATAGTACATCCAAACTCTAACCCAATGTATTGCACGACAGTCTGGCTGTCCAAAACATCGTTTACTACGTAGGTCATACCATGGATGAAAAGTTTTTGGATAAGCTCCGAAGCTTTTAACTTCATCTCCGCAGCCAGATCTTTAACCGTAATAGGAAGTGCGATCTTAATATGCGAAGGACATTGTACAACGTGTTCCTCGGATTGCTTTTTCGTTTTATGAACACGTTTTTTGCGCCACTTATCTTCTTCTGAAGATCCCTCGTTTAATCCATAACGGTCGCGACCTGTGAATGCTTTGACGTTTTCATCAGATCTCTTAGTGCGATCGCGATCGGGCCCTCGCTTTGAGTTATTATTGTTGTTAGTGGATTCCCTACGATACGCAGGAGCGGACTGAGCTGGACGAGTATTTGTTCCAGAAGGCTGCTGCTGCTTGGTAGAAGCTGTTTCGACTGAAGGCCGAGTCTGTTGAGTAGTTTCTTCTGCTGGAGCAGCAGCCTTTGTCTCTTTAGCCGGAGCTTTGAAAGTTTTGGCTAGCAAATGATTGATATGCTTCCCTGTAGGACCAAATTTGGGTTTAATAGAAACAACGCTCTTGGGCTCCGTTCTTGTTCTAATAATGGGAGTTTCCTCATTGCGCGCAGGCTGCTCATTGGCTACTTCTTCTTGAAGTTCCTTCCCATCTTCTTGTGGAGAGTTAGGTGTTTCTACCGCATCCTCTACAATTTTTTCTTGTGAAGAGTTAGAAAGGGGTTCTGTAGAGTCTGCTGAAGGGAGCGCATCTAAAGTCAAATGTGATGCATCGCCGGGCAAAGCTACTGTTGTAGAAGGCTCTTCTGCAGCAAAGGAAGAGCGATCCTTCGCACGAATTCTTCGCGCAGTAGATTCCGTTGCGCCCGATTCTATTTCAGGCGCAGAAGCTGTTGTGCCAGCAGTCTTTTTGGAGCTCTTTTCTTTGGTTTGAGCTTTACTTACTGGAGAATTTTTGGTGTCAGAAGATCCGGCTTGAGCTAGTTTCTGTTTCAGCTTATCTAAGCCAGCAGCCTTCGTTAACTGTGCGTTCTTAATCTTCAACTTTAGGTTTTTCGTCAACTTTGCATGCTCCATATTTGCTGACCTGTTCGAGGATTTTGTAAGCTAACTCTAAACTAATTCCTGGAACAGAAGCCAATTCGCTAGCACTAGCCAGCAATATTTTCCTAATCGTGTCGTATCCTGCGTGCTCTAAGTTCTGCACTATTAACGTATTAATTCCTTCCACTTCTAAAGGCTGATCCAATCGAGGATCTTCGAATTCAGCTAGCTGTAAGCGTTGAATTTCTAATAGCTTGTTGTATTCACTCATTCTTTGGACTTCAAGTTCATAGCCCAAAATTTGACTGATTAGACGAGCATTGATACCCCGTTTACCAATAACAGTTGCATAGTCCGAATCTTGGACGATAATAGCGATAACTTTATCGTCTTCTAAAATAGCGATCTTTTGAATCTCTACAGGATAGAGCAAATTTTGTAACAATTCTGTCGATACAGGGGAATAATTTACAACGTCTATTTTTTCGTCATTTAATTCTCGAATGATGTTTTTGATGCGAGAGCCACGCATACCTACAAAAGCCCCTACAGCATCTGTTTGAGGGGAAGAAGAGCGCACTGCCATTTTTGTTCGATAGCCAGCTTCTCTTGCAATTTTCACAATCTCAACAGACCCTTCTTCTAATTCTGGGACTTCTTGCATGAATAATTGTTTTACAAATTCTGGGTGACTTCTACTGAGAATAACTTCAGCTCCGCCATTTTCAGATTCCTGTACTTCGTAAAGAAGCGCATAAATCTTATCGCCTACTTTATGTTTTTCCGTTTTAGGATAAAAGCGAGCGGGAAGTAACCCCTCTACTTTCCCCAAATCAACCACTAAGTTTGATCCGCGAGAGAAACTTTTAATCACCCCCGAAATGATTTCATTTTTTCGATGGCGATACTCTTCATAAATTACATCGCGTTCGGCATGACGAAGTTTCTGACCGATAATTTGGCGAGCTGCATGAGCTGCAATTCTTCCAAATTGATCAGAGACAAAAGGAACATCCATATATTGCCCGATTTGACAATCTGGATCATATTCACGGGCTTTATCTAAGGGAATTTCCTTACTTGGATTTTGGCATTTTTCAACGATCTGTTTTTCACAAAAAACTTCTATGTCTCCGGTGCGAGGATTGATACTCACGGACACATTCGCGTCATCTCTAAGAGTCTTTTTCGCAGCAATTTTCAGAGCGGATTCAATAGCTCCTACTATTGTAGAGCGTTGAATACCTTTCTCTCTTTCCATGTAGTCAAAAATAGCCACAAGATCCTTGTTCATTAATACTCCTCTTATGGGTAAGGGAAAAAAACAAAAAAATAATGCTAAATGCTAATGGAGCAGAGCCTTATTAGCTCTGCTCTTACGTTTATCCCTCATTAACGAGGGCATTAGCAAAAAGACTAGTCTCTGTTAGAAGATGTTTCTTCTTCTGCATCTTGACCAGCATGTCCTCCATGAGCAAGGAACTCTTTAATGGAAAGAGAAACTTTCTTGTGATCAGGATCTAGCTTGATAACCTTAGCAGAAACCTTGTCTCCGATAGAGAGAATATCTTCAATTTTAGCAAAAGGTTTATCAGAAAGTTTGGATACGTGAATCAGTCCTTCGATACCATTTTGCAATTCAACGAAAGCTCCGAAAGCTGTAATTTTAGTTACTATACCGGAGATATCGCTTCCGACAGGGAACATAGCTTCAATCTCATCCCATGGATTAGGAGTCAATTGTTTTACGCCTAAAGTGATTTTTTTACTTTCCTTGTCTACGGACAAAATAACAGCCTCGACAGTATTTCCTTTTTTGAAAAGTTCGGAAGGATGAGAAACCTTTTTAATCCAACTCATATCAGAAATGTGAATTAATCCTTCGATTCCGGGCTCTAATTCAACGAAAGCTCCATAATTTGTTAGATTTTTAATTTCTGCTGTCACACGCAATCCAATAGGATATTTTTCTTCAATATTATCCCAAGGATTATGTTCTGTTTGTTTCAAGCCGAGAGAAATTTTCCCTTCATCTTTTTGAATAGAGAGAACGACTACTTCGACCTCATCACCTTTATTTACAACTTCGTTAGGATCAACGATGTTTTTAACCCAAGACATCTCTGAAACGTGAATGAGGCCTTCAATACCTTCCTCAATTTCAATAAATGCTCCATAAGGGAGAAGTTTAACAATTTTTCCACGAACACGTTTTCCTGGAGGGTATTTCTTCTCGATATCTTCCCAAGGATTGTGTTCTTTTTGCTTCAGACCAAGAGCTACACGACCTTTCTCTTTATCCACGCTGAGGATGATTACTTCCAATTCTTGGTTGAGTTCAACCATTTCAGAAGGGTGACGGATACGTTTCCATGTCATATCTGTGATATGAAGCAGCCCATCGATACCATCGAGATCTAAGAAAACTCCAAAGTCAGTAATGTTTTTGACGATACCTTTACGACGTTCTCCGATTGTGATTTGCTCAATCAACTCAGCTTTCTTAGAAATGCGTTCAGCTTCCAGAAGTTCTCTTCTAGACACAACAACATTTCTGCGATCTACGTTAATTTTGAGAATCTTGAATTCACAAACTTTCCCTACGTAGTCATCCAAGTTTTTAATTTTTTTATTGTCGATTTGAGACCCTGGAAGGAAAGCTTCCATACCAATATCAACAATTAAGCCACCTTTGACTTTTCGAGTGATTTGTCCTTTAACAATCGAGCCTTCTTCACAATGAGCAAGAATGTATTCCCATTGACGTTGTCTTGTTGCCTTTTCTCTGGACAGGACGACCTTTCCTTCTTCGTCTTCAGTTTGGTCCAAATAAACTTCAACCTCAGCTCCGACGGACAAACCTTCTGAAGAGTCAATAAACTCCGACATCGGGATGACTCCTTCAGATTTTAATCCAACGTCAACCACGACAAAATCTTTGCTTATGTCGACAACTGTACCTTTTAGGATCGCACCAGGCTGTACTTCGCTAGTGGGTTCTTCTTCTGTCGCGGTGAAGCCATGCATCGCGTAAAGAAGGTCTTTAAATTGTTTAACGTCTTCTGGTAAGCAAGCTATCGTGTCGAGATTCTTTTTTGCTCCCCAAGTATAATCAGCTTGTTTTGGCATTTAGTGATGTTCTCCTAAAAACTACAAAGTCAAAAAGAACAGTGTAAATATTCACCTTAAAAAAGGCAAGATCTCCCTTGCTATAGGGGGTAATAAGCTGTTCTAAAAATTCATAAATTTTTTATGAGAGTTTAGTTTTTGAGCTGAATTTATAAATAAATGTTTTGTCTATTACTTCTTTTTTTTAATGTGTTCCTTTCGCATTAGGATTCTGGAATGAATGTCGTTTGCGTAAAAAGTTTGGTTAGTTATAGTTCCTTTTTGCAAAATCAAGAAGACTTTTCCCTATATATTTGCAGCTCTTTTATCCTTATCTAAGTTTGTATCAGGAGTTCCCATGACACATGTAAAGTTAGCCATTATAGGCTCTGGGCCTGCAGGTTACACGGCTGCTATCTATGCTTCTAGAGCGCTTTTGACCCCAATACTATTTGAAGGATTCTTTTCTGGTATCGCTGGAGGCCAATTAATGACTACGACTGAAGTGGAAAATTTTCCGGGGTTCCCTCAAGGGGTGTTGGGTCATCAGCTCATGGAAAATATGAAAATGCAAGCCCAGCGTTTTGGCACGCAGGTGATTGCTAAAGACATCACTTCTGTAGATTTCAGTGTTAGACCTTTTGTTCTGAAATCCGGAGAAGATACTTTTACATGTGACGCGTGCATTATAGCTACAGGGGCTTCGGCCAAGAGATTATCTATTCCAGGTGCAGGGGATAATGAATTTTGGCAAAAAGGTGTGACAGCATGTGCAGTTTGCGATGGAGCTTCCCCCATTTTTAGAGATCGGGATTTATTTGTTATTGGAGGGGGAGATTCTGCTTTGGAAGAGGCCATGTTTTTGACTCGTTATGGTAAGCGTGTATTCGTTGTGCATAGAAGGGATACTTTGCGTGCTTCAAAGGCTATGGTGAATAAGGCTCAAGCTAATGAGAAAATTGTTTTTCTCTGGAATAGTGAAGTAGTAAAAATATTGGGGGATTCTTTGGTTCGTTCCATTGATATTTTTAATAATGTCGAGAAGACTACTGTAACAATGGAAGCCGCTGGAGTTTTCTTTGCTATTGGGCATCAGCCCAATACAGCATTCTTAGGGGGGCAGTTGTCCTTAGATGAGAATGGATATATTATTACAGAGAAGGGAAGTTCTCGAACATCGGTTCCCGGAGTTTTTGCTGCAGGAGATGTTCAAGACAAGTATTATAGACAAGCCATTACTTCCGCAGGTAGCGGGTGTATGGCGGCTTTAGATGCTGAAAGATTTTTAGAAAAATAAGTTTTATGTTTGGGATAGGGACTGACATTATAGAAATTGATAGGATTCGCAGAGCTTATCACACTTATGGGGATCGATTCCTAAACAAAATTTTTACGAAAGGGGAGCAGGCTTACTGTTTTTCTAAGTCGGATCCCTATGCTTCTTTGGCAGTGCGTTTTGCTGCTAAAGAGGCTGTATCCAAAGCTTTGGGTACGGGTATAGGTAAATCTTTGAAATGGAAAGAAATCGAAATATCTAGGGGGACTCAACACCCCCAAGTTTCCGTTCCGGAGTCTTTGCTGGCTTTGCTGGAGGTGAAAAGAATCCTTCTTTCCATGAGTCACTGTCGAGAGTATGCCACCGCAGTAGCTATTGCAGAAGTAACTAATAGTAGTAAATAGAGTATTTAGCTTTTAGTTCTTTAAGCAGCTTCCAGTGAGCAAGGCTTGCTTTGAAAAGGGCATAGCTGACGGAAGAGCACATAAGAAATGAGAACAGTGGTATGGTTGTTGAGCGATGCATCGTAGAAGAAATTATTGACATACTCAAAATGACAAACATACGCTTCGACAGCAAAGATCTTCGCACAAACATCAAAGGAGAAATTTCTTTGATGAGAAGCTGAGCGTCAAGTTCATGCTGTTTCATTACGCTTTTCTTTAAGATTAGACGGAATTTGATAGAGGATATTACCCAAGCTGCAGCAAATAACTGTGCTGCTAGGATAGGAGAAAACTGGTTGTGCAAGGCAAGATATAAGGCTTTTGCTAATAGTTTTGTCCCAGAAAACAACCAAATGGTTAGAGGGATGCAGGCAACTCCAAACCTTGAAATCATTCAGGATCCTCTAAAATTCTTTAGAAAAAGCGAGTATGCCAAAGCTTTCTGATTAGAACAAGGGATCTTGATTAATAAGCTTTAGCTTCGTAGGATGGGGGACATATCTTGATTCAGATCCTGAGAGGAAGAGGTCTTTATGTTGCGTTTGTTTCAACATATTTTATGTTTTTTGGAAGAAGACCCTTCTTTGGTGGAAATCCCTCAAGAGCTCTCCTTTGTTAATGAGGTTTTTTCCGATTCTATGCATTGGGAATTAGGAAAAATGTTCGCCTCTTTAATTTTGTTATTGGGAATATTCGGATTGGGGTGTTGGTTATTTCGACGTTTTTTGCGTTCTCGAGGACATATCCCAAGCAGCAACTCATCTATTAAAGTTTTAGATCGCCGTGTTTTACCCTCCAAAACCTCTATTTACGTGATTAAAGTAGCGAATAAGACCATAGTGATTGCAGAGAGAGGGGAGCATGTGACATTATTATCCGAATTTCCTCCGAATACAGATCTGAATGAACTAATGCAGCAGGATCAAAAGAAAACGCCGACTCCCCGCAGAGAGATGCTTTCAGGTTTCTTAAATCAGTTTAAAGATAAAAAATAAGGAGTCGTTGGCAAAAGGAGAGCTTCTTTTTTATGAGTTTAGATAAGTTATTAGTTACAGATATTGACGGGACAATTACACACCAACCACACCAACTTGATGATCGAGTTATAGAAGCTTTGTATCAGTATCACGAAGCCGGGTGGGATTTGTTTTTTTTAACAGGAAGATATTTTTCTTACGCATATCCTCTTTTTCAAAACTTGTCTGTTCCTTTTTTATTAGGTAGTCAAAATGGCTCTTCCGTATGGTCCTCCACAGAAAAGGAATTTATTTATTTTCAGAATATGCCCCGAGATTTTCTTCGGGTTTTAGAAAGATATTTTGAAGGCTTAGATCTTATTGTGTGCATAGAGTCCGGAGCTTCTAATCGGGATACCTATTTTCGACAAGGATTAGGGAATAAAACTCGTGAACTTAAAGCGATTCTTGATACTGTATATTTCCCTTCGGAAGAATCTGCAGAATTGCTCGTTGATGTTCAGGGATGTCTATCGGACGAGTTTACTTATGAAAATTTTGCTGTTGCTAAATTTTTTGGCAGACGAGAAGAAGTTAAAAAAATTATGGATAGATTTGTTGAAGCGCCGGAAGTGTCTTCGCGTGTAACGATGAATTACATGCGTTGGCCTTTTGATTTTAATTATGCAGTGCTTTTGCTCACCTTAAAAGATATTTCTAAGGGGTTTGCTGTAGATCAAGTGGTCCATACGTTCTATAAAGGGAACAAGCCTTTTATAATGGCTTCTGGGGATGATGCTAATGATATAGATTTATTGTCTCGAGGGGATTTTAGAATTGTTATGCAGACAGCTCCAGAGGAAATGCATGGATTAGCAGACTTTTTAGCTCCCCCAGCGAAGGATCTTGGCATTCTCTCCGCTTGGGAAGCTGGTGAACTGCATCATAAGCAGCTTCTTAATCCTTAGGAAGCATTTCTGGACCTATGCCCATAATGTTGGCTCCGTGGTCTACATATAAAGTTTCTCCTGTAATGGCATTAGCTAAAGGAGAAACAAGGAATGCCGCCGCGGCGCCCACTTGTTCAGCTTCCATTGGAGATGGTAGTGGCGCCCAATCAAGATAGTAATCCACCATCCGCTCAATAAATCCAATCGCTTTTCCAGCTCGGCTGGCCAAAGGTCCTGCCGAAATGGTATTTACGCGAATTCCCCAACGTCTACCAGCTTCCCAAGCCAATACCTTTGTGTCACTCTCTAAAGCAGCTTTTGCAGCGCTCATCCCGCCACCATATCCAGGAACAGCACGCATAGAAGCGAGATATGTCAAAGAGATTGTGCTGGCGCCTTCATTCATAATGGGTCCGAAATGGGAAAGAAGGCTAATAAAGGAATAGCTAGATGTGCTTAGAGCTGCAAGATACCCCTTGCGTGAAGTATCAAGTAAAGGTTTGGCAATTTCGGGGCTATTCGCAAGAGAATGGACAAGGATATCGATATGCCCGAAATCTTTTTTTACCTGCTCTACCACTTCGGATACAGTATAGCCAGAAAGGTCTTTGTAGCGTTTATTTTCTAAGATATCTTGAGGGACATCTTCTGGGGTGTCGAAACTGGCATCCATTGGATAGATTTTAGCAAGAGTAAGCAGCTCTCCATTTGATAATTTGCGAGATTCATTAAGTTTTCCTAGTTCCCAGGATTGGGAGAAAATTTTGTAAATAGGAACCCAAGTGCCCACAAGAATGGTGGCGCCGGCTTCCGCTAACATTTTAGCAATGCCCCAGCCATATCCATTGTCGTCACCTATACCTGCTATGAACGCAATTTTTCCTGTTAAATCAATTTTCAACATGAGCTAACCCCATTTTGTCTTCTTGAGAAGGAGAGTAGCAGATTCTGTTATTATTGAGAAACGGACCTGGTAAGGGAGGGGCCTATCTGAGCTAACTTACCGAACTCTGTGAGAGGTGAGAGAGAAGTGTATAAACTTTATTTTAATTTTTTATAGCTGTTTGTCGGCAGGTTATGTATTGTTTATCGCTTTTTACTTTCAAACGTTAAAAGAATACAGAGGAGGGGGTAAAATATGTCGTTAGGTATTAGTGGCATTTGTTCTTCTTTATGGTCTCGCCTTTTTGGGAGTTCTCAGAATTTTAATGTTACAGAGGTTGATGAAGAGCCCATCTCTTTGGAGTCAAATTTCTCTGTACACACTCAACCGGATCCTATTAATTCGGTATGCGGGCAGCTCCCATGCAATTTTTTGATGGCTGCCCAGGCTCCTAATGTGCAGGGGCTTATTTTTCATGATCATGGAAGGGAGATTTTTGGTAGAAGGTCTCAGGACAGGTACTCTTCTTCAGGTTTTGCTCTAACTTCTATCTCCCTTAGAAGTGGCGATTGTATTGATAGTCCCTCCTCCGAATCTGTGATCGATCAACAGCCTCGGCTTGGATCCTCTTCTTCTCAGCATCGTTCACTACAGTTGGCTGCGATGCTTTCTGGCATGAGCTCCTTTTCTTCTAAGAACATTTTTAGCTTATTTGGAGAAGATCGTATTCGCTCTTTCACAGAAGTGGATAGTCCATCAACAGCTTCATTATCTCAGTTAAGAGGCTTATTGAAAGATGCAAACGTGTCAGATACCGTGTCTTTATTGCTCGGATTAAATGGTATAGAGACTTCGGACATGTCTTCTCCGCTCGTTAACTTGTTACTTAGTCAGTATAATCTTTCTGGAGCAGCGAATAACAAGAATTTGAATGATCTTGTTGAACTTTTGCAGAAGGTGCAAAACAAAGAAAGTTCTGTTGATGAAGCTTCAACGCAAAGTTGTTTGAGAGTATGTTGCTCCACTGTTTGCGGGCTGTTAGCTAGTTCCCCTAATCCGATTGTTAGTGGTATTGGTATAGGAGGAACAGCATTAACAGAGCTTCTTGTAATGGCAGCAAAAAGTCAACGGGTTCAAAAAAGCTTAGAGTTGTGCCACGATTCTTGTAAACCTTGTTGCACTAGATCTTGCGGGTGTTCTTCTTGTGGTTGTGATGGAGGAGAATGTGGTTGTGGTAGATTTGGAAGTCTCTTATGTGGTTGCACAGAGTTATGGTGTTTCAAAGAGTCTGTTAGAGAAGAGGTTGATTTAAAAGATTATGCTAATAAGATTCAGCAATTAGAATCTGCTGTAGGGTCCACAACGTTTATGATGGGATTACAGAATTTAGGGATTACCATCTCAGATTTATTGAACGGCGATGTTAAAAATATTCCTTCTCCAGAACAACTAGAAAATGCTTGTAAAGAGGCGGTATCCACTATTGGGCAATTGATGATGCGTATGACTCAAGAGAAATGGATGAATCGTTTTTGCTCTTGTATGACGATACTAAATCAATCTTTCTGGAAAGGAGCTATTTGTTCTGGATTATCGGGAAGAACAACTATGCTATCTCTAGAGGATCTGGCCAATCGTGTTAAAATTGTTACATGCACTGGAGGCAAACAAGAAGCTGAGAATTTTAATCCCGCATTACTGCTTCCAGCCTTGTCATGTTTGCAGATAAAAGGAATGGAGGAAGATAACGAAAATAACGAAGGAAATGGTTTAAGTGCTGATCAGAAAACCTTACTTCTTTGTAAGCTTTGTTCGGTTCTTTCCTCCGCAGTAGGGAATGACAGAAAACCTATTTGGTTAACGCCTAAACAATTAACTGAAATCGTCTGTGTTTGCATGATTATGTGCGGAATTTCAATAGAAGGAGGTCCGTCTAGCGAAAGCGAAGAGTGTAAAGAGTTCCGAGATTGTATTTTACAAGAGAGTTTAGATTGTTTGCGAGATCGGTTACGATGTTCATTGCGTACAACAAGCAAAACTCGTAGAGATATTCGTAAGCTAGTTGTAGTCCATGAATCACAAAATGCCTTTATAGAGTTACTTTTAGCTTTAAAAGATCCTGATAGTAGAGAGAGTAAAGGCCTTTTAAGAGAGTGTTTCTCCTCCTGGGCAACTAAAGCAGGAGTGGTAAAGGTTACTGAGGCTTAAAATCTGCATCAAAAGGATAGAGGGTATCTGGAGTTAGGGATGAGACCTCTATCTTTTTTTTGGAGAAGGGGGAAATAAAGCAAAGACTGTTAGCGTGAAGTAAAGGCCTAACGACATGCTTTGGCTGTTCTTTATTTCCGTAATCAATATCCCCAACGATGGGGTGTCCAATTGTTTTCATGTGTAAGCGTATTTGATGAGTTCGTCCTGTAATAGGGCGACAAAGGAGTAAAGCATACTTAGAATAGTGAGTGAGAACTTCCCATTCAGTGATCGTTTTTTTCCCCAATTTTTCATCTGTATTTCCAAACAATACAGCGCCAATTCGTCTATGGCAAGGGGCTGTATAGGTTGTAATGATTCCAGATTGTTGGCGTGGGTGACCAAATACTAAAGCTATATAACGCTTATCTATTTGCCGAGTTTTAAATAGTTGTGTGATAGGGGTAATAGCCTTTTCGTGTTTTGCAAAAAGAATGCAGCCAGATGTATCTCGATCTAATCGATGGACAAGATGAACATGAAGTTGGCAGGCAAGGGCCTCTGAAGTTTGTTTTGCAGGCTTATTATAGATGCAAAGATGCTCATCTTCCCAAAGTAATTGTGCAGAAGAACGCTCGATAATCTGTAAACAAACACGGTCTCCGGGGTGAAGTTTATAAGATTCAAACCGTTCAATGCGACCATTTACTCGACAGCCATGATAGCGAATGGACTCTAAAATAGTTTTTTTAGGTAGATGGGGTAAGGAAGTCCGGAGAAAACAAGCAAGCCTTGTCTGGCGATCTGCTATACCAATAAACTCTTGCATAATCCTTTACCAATAAGTATGTTGGTACAATTTTACGCAAATTTCTATGATAAGAACAGCTTTTTCCCAAGATAATGACCGTTTTCCTCTGGAAGCGTTTCGTTTATGGTTTCTTGAATGTAAAAGATCTTTCCCATGGAGGGAATCTCCTACTCCTTATCGTGTTTGGGTTTCTGAAGTTATGCTTCAACAAACTCGAGCAGAGGTTGTGGTTCCCTATTTTTTAAGATGGATGGAGCGATTCCCTTCTATACAAGATCTTGCTCATGCCGAGGAAAGTGAAGTTGTACGTCTTTGGGAAGGGTTGGGTTACTATTCTCGGGCGCGGAATCTTTTATCTGGAGCGCGTGTAATTACAGAGCTTTTTCAAGGCGAGATTCCACAGGATCCTTTGCTTCTTAACTCTATTAAAGGGATAGGTCCTTATACTGCAAATGCTATCTTAGCGTTTGCATTTAAGCAAAAAAAGGCTGCTGTTGACGGCAATGTTTTGCGCGTAATGAGCCGTTTATTTGCAATAAATCAATCCATTGATCGTATTAAGACACGACAAGAGATCACGGAATTGTGTGAAACCTTGCTTCCGGATTATGAGCCTGAGGTTATTGCAGAGGCTTTTATTGAACTAGGTGCAAGGATTTGCAATCGGAAGCCTGTTTGTGAACAGTGCCCATTACGCTCTTTTTGCAAAGCGTATCAAGAAGGGACTGTGTTGCAATACCCAGTTAAAAACTCTCGTTCTGCAATCACACCTCTTTTTCGCGCTGTAGTGATTATTGTATCTAAGGATAGGGTCCTTATGACAAAAAGAGAAGACCATGAGATTATGGCAGGATTATATGAATTTCCTTACTATCAGCTTTCTCAAGAAGATTGTTGTGATGTTGAGAAAATAACCGATCTGGTTCGTCAAGATTTTGGAGACTCTATTCGCTTTGTTGGAGGCCTTCCCTCCCAGAAACAGATTTTTACTCGTTATCGCGTTTCTCTATTCCCTTATATTTTTCATATTAAAACTCTCTCTTCAGAACAAAATAGTTATACATTAGTAGAACTGAAAAATCTTCCAAGTTCCTCAGGACATCGTAGAATTAAAGAGGATTTTTTGTCAGAGTACTGTAAATTTCCTGAAAAGATGGCCGGTTATTCTGGGGATCAATAAAACAAAAAGAGTCTATTAAAACCTCGTAAGGTTTCTATATGAATGTTGCTGATCTTTTGCATGTTTTGAATGAATTATTATATCCTGAATTGTTTAATGATTATGGCCCTAACGGGTTGCAGGTTGGGGATGCGCAGGCACCAGTCCGTAAAATAGCTGTTGCAGTGACTGCAGATTTAGCAACTATTGAGAAGGCTATTGCTTGTGAATCGAATGTTTTGCTTGTGCATCACGGGTTATTTTGGAAAGGAATGCCTTATCCTATCACAGGGATGCTTTATCAAAGAATGCAGCGTCTTATTGAGAACAATATTCAGTTAATAGCTTATCATCTGCCTTTAGATGCGCATCCAGAAGTTGGGAATAATTGGAAAGTGGCTAAAGATTTAGGATGGGAGCGATTAGAATCTTTTGGGAGCACGAAACCGTCTTTAGGTGTAAAAGGGGTGTTCCCAGAAATAGGCATTCATGACTTTGTGTCTCAATTATCCTCCTATTATCAAGCTCCAGTATTAGCTAAAGCCCTTGGAGGAAAGGAAAGTATTTCTTCTGCAGCATTGATTTCTGGCGGAGCTTATAAAGAAATTTCTGAAGCTAAGAGTCAGGAAGTAGATTGCTTTATCACAGGAAACTTCGATGAGCCAGCATGGTCCTTAGCACATGAACTAGCCATTAACTTCTTAGCTTTCGGACACACAGCTACTGAAAAGGTCGGACCAAAAGCCTTGACTCAGTACTTGAAACAAGTGGGATGTGATTCTGTTGTATTTTTGGATACAGAAAATCCTTTTTGATTGAGAAACGGATCATCGGAAAAGAAGTTCCTTCATAAAACCCTCGATCTCATGAGTAAGGTTATTAGGAGGAAAAGCTCCACGTTGCCTTAGATGAGAATACTCTGATAGGGAAGAGTTAAAGTAAGCTCGCGCTTGTTTGGCTAGAGGGCGCGCTATATCTCCAGAGACATTAGCATGGTAAAAACTTTCTTCAACAATAAGATAGAGCAAGGATCTTGCTGTTTCTCCTAAAGTGGGGAGAGGAGAGCAAGACAAAGCTCCTCTAAATTCAAGAGAAGGGATCGGTGTAGTAGGAATTTCTTTATAATTGTTTTTAACGCCACAAACTCGAGTATTTGTGCATAAGCAGCGTTTAATAAAAACGGGAACAGTATCTATAGACGATTCAAAACTTTGGGAGTGGAAAGTAGGTGGGCTGCTGAAATGGTTGATAAAATTATCCCAAAAGAAAGACCAGTTTGTTTTAGCGGATCCTTCGCAAGGGAATACGGTTAAAGATGTTCCTTGTAAAATGACATCTGAAATATCGATCTTTTTAGAAAGAAGCATGGTTACAATAGAGTATCTAAGGCTTACGTATTCCACTTCTACCGCATAAGGGTACTTGTCAGAGGGAAAAGGATTATGGATACATAGGTGGCGAATTTTTGTCTTGGAGAGGCCAGGAGAGATGTTCCCAACAGTAACCTGTGTATGCAGTTGTCTGGACAGCCATTGCTCTACAATACTCTCTTTTTTTATCCAAAAGTATCCTAAAACACAGCAAGTAAGGAGAAATGCGCTTTTGATTAGTTTAAACATAAGAAAGATGGTCGTAAGCACTAGATGTTTACGATAGAGGAATAAGGAAATATTAGGAAATGAAAAAAGCCCCGTTCCTTATTGGAAACGAGGCTCGAATAAGATTGTAATCCTTTTAGGGGATTAATAATCCATTCCTGCACCAGGCATTGCTGGAGCTGCAGCAGGTTTTTCTTCTGGAATTTCTGCAATGAGAGCTTCTGTTGTCAATAGTAGACCAGCTACAGATGCTGCACTTTCCAAAGCGGAACGAGTAACCTTAGCAGGATCCAAGATACCAGCTTCTATCATGTCTGTATAGGCATCACGTAGAGCATCGTATCCTTCATTTGCAGAACGGGACATTACTTGTTGGAAGATAATAGCACCTTCTTTTCCTGCATTTGCTGCAATTTGTTTCAAAGGAGCAGAGAGAGCTTTCAAAACAATACGGGCTCCAATTCGCTCATCTTCATTTGTCAACATAGGCAAGAAAGCTTCAAGAGTTGGAATGCAACGAATTAATGCTGTTCCACCGCCAGGAAGAATTCCTTCTTCAACAGCAGCGATTGTGGCATGTTGAGCATCGTCTACACGATCCTTTTTCTCTTTCATTTCGATTTCTGTTGCTGCTCCAACGCGGATGACCGCTACGCCGCCAGAAAGTTTAGCAAGACGTTCTTGGAGTTTTTCCTTGTCGTAATCGGAAGTGCTGTCTTCAATTTGTTTTTTAATGCTTTCGCAACGAGCGTCCAAAGCTTCTTTTTCGCCCATTCCTTCAACAATAGTCGTGTCTTCTTTAGAAACGATAACTTTCTTAGCTTTACCAAGCATTGCTAAGCTAGCATTTTCTAATTTCATACCCAATTCTTCGCTGATAAGCTGACCGCCAGTTAAAATAGCGATGTCTTCCAGCATAGCTTTTCTTCTATCTCCAAACCCAGGAGCTTTAACAGCACAAACTCTGAATCCTCCGCGAATTCGGTTAACAACCAATGTCGCCAAAGCTTCTCCCTCGATGTCTTCTGCTATAATAAGAAGAGGACGGCCTGATTCCGCAACTTGTTGTAAAACAGGGAGGAAATCTTTAATTCCAGATATTTTTTTGTCGTAAATCAAAACAAGAGCGTCTTCTAATACACATTCTTGAGTTTCTGGATTCGTTGCAAAATAGCTAGAGAGATATCCTCTATTGAAATTCATTCCCTCAACGACATCTAAGACTGTTTCGAATCCTTTGGCTTCTTCAACAGTAATAGATCCGTTTTTACCAACTTTTTCCATTGCTTCTGCAATAAGATTACCAATTTCTGCATCATTGTTTGCAGAAATAGTGGCTACTTGAGCAATTTCTTTGTGATGTTGAACGGGTTTGCTAATTTTTTTAATTTGATCTACAACGACTTTAACAGCTTTATCGATACCTCTTTTGAGGTCCATTGGGTTTGCTCCAGCTGTTACATTACGTAACCCTTCTGTATAGATAGCTTCGGCAAGAACAGTGGCTGTTGTGGTTCCATCCCCAGCTTTGTCAGCAGTTTTACTAGCGACTTCTTTAACCATTTGAGCGCCCATATTTTCATGCTTATCGGCGAGCTCAACTTCTTTTGCAACAGTAACTCCGTCTTTGGTTACTTGAGGAGAACCAAAGCTTTTGTCTATGACAACATGTCTTCCTTTAGGCCCCAGAGTGACTTTTACAGCCTCAGCTAGAGTCTTAACTCCTTTTTGAATTTTTTTTCTGGCTTCTTCGTTATATTTAATATTTTTAGCGACCATCGATGCGCTCCTTAAATCTTACTTCACTCTCTTAGTTTTTATTGCAGGACTGCTATAACTTCGCTCATTTGAACGATGACATATTCTTCACCTTCGACAGTGAGTTCTTGGCCAGAATACTTATCAATTAAAACGATGTCGCCAACCTGAACTTCAAAAGGAAGCTGCTGCCCTTTATCATCTTTTTTGCCAGTTCCTAAAGCCAAAACTTCAGCTCTGTCTTGTTTTTTCTTAGCAGTATCAGGAAGAATGATTCCACCTCTTGCAGTAGAAGCTTCTTCTTCTCTTTTAACTAAAATTCTATCTCCCAAAGGTTTAATCTTGAGGGTTGTTGCTTGATCTGACATGTTTAAGCTCCTCGTATTTTCACATTCTATGAGGCCTCGTTGTTCAGCGCCTCTCCGCTATCAACGTAGGGATTTGAACGACAGAACGTTCAGAGGGGGAACGATAACAAAGCTTTAGCTTTTTTGCAATAGGTTTAGCAGTTGAGCACCTCAACTGCTATTTTAAAGTTTTATAGTAGGTTAGTAAGTTCGTCTAACTTCCGTTCAATATAGGAAAATGCTTTGAGCATAGGAGCCGATGAAGTCATATCTAAGCCAGATTTTTTCAAAATTTCGATAGGGAAATCTGACCCTCCACTCTGTAAAAATGTAAGATAGGCCTCTTGAGCCCCAGCTTCTTTAGAAAGAATTTTTTCGGAAAAACATAGAGAAGCAATGATTCCTGTAGCATATTGATAGACATAGAAATTGTAGTAAAAATGAGGAATACGAGCCCATTCAATGGAGCTAAGTTCGTCAAATGTTACACAATCGCCATAGAAGATATGCTGTAGCTTCTTATAGCTTTGGGAGAAAAATTCTTCTGTTAAAGGGATTCCTTGTTCAGCTGCAGAATGAGCTTCTAACTCAAAATCTGCAAACAAAGTCTGTCGGAACAGAGTTGCAAAGATGGTGTCTAAAGACCGGGAAAGAATGGCAATTTTCTCTTCCTTAGACGGAGCATTTTTCAGCAAAAATTCCATCAAAAGAGTTTCATTTAATGTTGAAGCGATTTCGGCCAAAAAAATGGGGTATTGTGCTTCATGGTATTGCTGGTGTTTGTGACTCAAAAATGAGTGCATGCTATGACCGCCTTCGTGAGCAACCACAGACACATCATAAAGAGTTCCAGTGTAATTTAAGAGTATGTAAGGCTTGCTGTCATAACATCCAGAAGAATAAGCGCCAGAGCGTTTATTTTGGTTTTCGTACTTATCTACCCATCCTTCAGAGGTGAGACCTTTGCGTAAAGCTTCCACGTAGTTATCTCCTAAAGGGGTTAAGCTATCACAAATTAGAGAGACGGCTTCTTCGTAAGAGTAGTGGCGAGCAAATTCGCTAGCTGCTATCGGAGCATAGACATCGTAAAAATGGAAATCTGGTAGTCCCAGAGCTTTTTGTTTTAACTGAAAATATTTAGTTATCAGATGTGTATGTTGCTTGACTGTCTCAATGAGTGTCGTGACGACCGAAGTGCTAATATTGTTTTGAAATAGAGCAGCTTCTAAACAAGATTTATAATTATGGGCCTTTGCGTTGAACAAATGTGCTTGAATTTTTCCGTTCAGTAAGTTTGCAAGAGATAGGCGATACCCATGGTAACGTTGGCATTGTTTTTGATAAGCGCTTTTTCGTAATTCTCGATCCGGGGACTGCATATAAAGAGAAGACAAAGCATGGGAAAGAGGATGGGATTTTCCTTCGGAATCCACAGCTTCTCCAAACGGAATTTCAGAATCAGTCAAGCTTGAAAACGTTTTGTAGGCTACTTCTAATGCAGGAGAAGAAGATGCTAAAATTTTTTCTTCTCGAGAAGTGCCTGTGTGAGGAGCTAAACGAAATATTTTTTTTAGGTAGAAATGGTATGTTTGGAGTTCGGGAGAAGTAAGTAGCTCTTCAGAAATTTTTTGAGGAAGAGCAATGAGGGCCGGTTGAATCCAAGAGATTTCTTCTGAAAATGACGTAAGTAGATAGGTGATAGACTTAAGGTCTGCTGTAGCCTCTTGGTTGGATATATCCTCATCGTGAGTGAGATGGGCGTAGACATAGAGTTTTTCCAAGGTTCTTTCAATAGAAAAGACTTCGGTAAGTAACTTATAAAGAGAGGATGGCTGTTCTATATGGAATTGCTTTTCGTTGAGATGTGGCCAAAATGGAGCTTCTTTACCACATAAATTTTCCAAATCTTTTTTCCATGCTTCACGGCTTGCATATAAACTTTTGGTATCCCAACAATCAGAAGAAGGAACATCTTTTCTAGAGCGTAAAACTGTTTGAGAAGTTGTATCAGTCGTCATGAAGATCTCCTAGAAGAAATTGGGAGCCAGAGAAAATCATAAATCCTCCTTTCAAGAGGAAGGAGGGGGATTTTATCCAGCTTTCGATAAAAAGGAGCAGTTTTGATCAATAGGGATTTCTAATCAAGCCTTTTGCCAATCGTTTCCTGTAGCAAAAAGCCTATTGCTCTTTTGTTGACTGTAAGAGAATTAAGCTGTATGGATATGAGGTCTGTTTTATAGATCTAAGTGGTCGATAGGTCTCTTCTTATGAAAATAAGTGGTTTTCTGCAGAAGTTATGATAAAAAGGTGTTTATGGAGAAGTTTTCAGACGCGGTCAGCGAGGCCTTAGAAAAGGCTTTTGAGTTAGCCAAAGATGCTAAGCATTCTTATGTAACAGAAAATCATTTGCTAAAGAGTCTTTTGCAAAACCCAGGTTCTTTGTTCTGTTTAGTTATCAAGGATGTGCATGGGAATCTAGGACTATTAACTTCTGCTGTGGATGACGCTTTGCATAGAGAGCCAACTGTGGTTGAGGGTGCAGCTATTCCCAAACCATCGCCAAGTTTACAGCAATTATTGCTAAACGCTCAAGAAGAAGCTCGAAGTATGGGGGATGAATATCTCTCTGGAGATCACTTGTTATTAGCTTTTTGGAAAACTACCAAAGAGCCTTTTGCTTCATGGAGAAAAACAGTAAAAACTTCTCCGGAAGCTTTGAAAGAATTAATCATCAAATTAAGACAAGGAAGTCGTATGGACTCGCCCAGTGCCGAAGAAAATCTAAAAGGGTTAGAGAAATACTGTAAAAATCTGACTATTCTTGCAAGAGAAGGCAAATTGGATCCTGTGATCGGTCGAGATGAAGAGATTAGGCGTACGATACAGGTCCTTTCTAGACGAACCAAGAATAATCCCATGTTGATAGGAGAGCCTGGGGTTGGAAAGACTGCGATTGCCGAAGGACTTGCTCTTCGGATTGTGCAAGGAGATGTTCCAGAAAGTTTAAAGGATAAGCATCTCTACGTGCTAGATATGGGAGCGCTGATTGCTGGTGCGAAATATCGAGGAGAATTTGAAGAGCGTTTGAAAAGCGTTCTGAAAGGAGTAGAAGCTTCGGAAGGAGCATGCATTCTATTTATCGACGAGGTACATACCTTAGTTGGGGCAGGAGCCACAGATGGGGCTATGGATGCTGCAAATTTATTAAAGCCAGCTTTAGCTCGAGGAACGTTGCACTGTATTGGGGCAACGACTTTGAATGAATATCAGAAGTACATCGAAAAGGATGCTGCTTTAGAAAGACGTTTCCAACCTATTTTTGTCACCGAGCCCTCCTTGGAAGATGCCGTTTTTATTCTTCGAGGATTACGAGAAAAGTACGAAATTTTTCATGGGGTACGCATTACAGAAGGAGCTTTGAATGCTGCTGTAGTTCTTTCTTATCGTTATATTACGGATCGTTTTCTTCCAGACAAGGCGATTGATTTGATCGATGAGGCTGCTAGTTTGATTCGTATGCAGATAGGAAGTTTACCTTTGCCTATCGATGAAAAAGAGCGGGAATTGTCAGCTTTGATTGTTAAGCAAGAGGCTATTAAGCGGGAGCAGGCTCCTGCTTATCAGGAAGAAGCCAATGAAATGCAAAAAGCTATCGATCGCGTTAAAGAAGAGCTGGCGGCTTTACGGTTGCGCTGGGATGAAGAAAAAGGGTTAATTGCGGGATTAAAAGAGAAAAAAAATTCTTTAGAAAATTTAAAATTTGCAGAAGAAGAAGCTGAGAGGACCGCGGACTACAACAGAGTAGCGGAACTTCGCTATAGTCTCATTCCTTCACTTGAAAAAGAAATTCGTTTGGCGGAAGAAGCTTTGAATCAGAGAGATGGGCGTCTTTTGCAGGAAGAGGTGGATGAGCGGTTAATTGCTCAAGTTGTTGCCAATTGGACTGGGATCCCTGTGCAAAAAATGTTAGAAGGAGAGTCTGAGAAGTTATTAGTCTTGGAAGAATCTTTGGAAGAACGGGTGGTAGGACAGCCGTTTGCGATTACTGCTGTTAGTGATTCTATTCGATCTGCTCGAGTAGGTTTAAGCGATCCACAGCGTCCACTAGGTGTGTTTCTCTTTTTAGGGCCTACAGGAGTCGGGAAAACGGAACTTGCTAAGGCCTTAGCAGAGCTTTTATTCAATAAAGAAGAAGCTATGATTCGGTTTGATATGACCGAATATATGGAAAAACATTCTGTTTCAAAATTAATAGGCTCTCCTCCAGGATATGTAGGTTACGAAGAGGGGGGTAGCCTTTCCGAAGCCTTAAGAAGGCGTCCTTATTCTGTAGTTCTTTTTGATGAGATAGAGAAAGCTGACAAAGAAGTATTTAATATTTTGTTACAAATTTTTGATGACGGAATTCTTACTGATAGCAAGAAACGTAAAGTAAACTGTAAGAATGCTCTTTTCATTATGACATCTAATATTGGGTCACAAGAATTGGCGGATTATTGTGCGAAGAAGGGGACTATAGTCGATAAAGAGGCTGTGTTATCTGTCGTTGCTCCTGCACTAAAAAATTATTTTAGTCCGGAATTTATCAACCGGATAGATGAAATCCTTCCATTTGTTCCTTTGACTACAGAAGATATTGTCAAAATCGTAGGCATTCAAATGAATCGAGTGGCTTTGCGTTTGTTAGAAAGAAGAATTTCATTAACTTGGGATGATTCTGTGGTTCTATTTCTTAGCGAGCAAGGTTATGATGGTGCTTTTGGGGCTCGTCCTTTGAAACGTTTGATTCAACAAAAAGTGGTGACTATGTTGTCTAAGGCTCTTTTGAAGGGGGATATTAAATCCGGCATGTCAGTAGAGCTTACTATGGCCAAGGATGTTGTTGTTTTTAAAACTAAAACAAATTCTGTGGTGTAGGGCGTTTGTGTGTGGAAGCACTGGATTCGCATTATTGGGATAGGTAGTCTTCTTTCTCCAACAGTCTTACTTGCATTGGGAGAGAAGACGCCAGCCTTTTTTTTAGAAAGGAATCGTAATTTTTGGAATATAGATCCCTATTGTTTAGAGTCTATTTGTGCTTGTTTTATTTCTAATCAAGATCCTTTAAGTGCTGAACGGTTAGAGGTTTTGTTTCCACAACTATCTCAAGAGGATCTATTGGTTTTTGCTAAGTGCATTTTGTCATCAAAAAATGCAGAGTACCTTTTCTCGGATGCAGAAGAGAAAATTTTTGCTAAGCTAGCTCTTCCTCGCGTTTCCTTGGGGTGTAATCGAGCTGATGATTTGGCTAAGGTGTTAGTATTAGCCGAAGCCGGTTCCACTGCAAAAGAGCAGAAAGCTCGATACTATTCTTTATATTTGGATGTTCTAGCTTTGCGAGCCTATGTTGAGAGAGCGCGTTTAGTAAATGCAACTTGTGAAGTTGCTAGTCAAATAGATTTAGCAAGTATAGAGGCGATTAATACTATTCTTTTTGAAAAAGAAGGAGTTCGTTACCCCTCCAAAAAAGAGATGTTCGAAAGCCGATTTTCTGAGTTGGCAGCTGTTACAGATAGCAAGTTTGGAGTTTGCTTGGGGAGTGTTGTGCTTTATCAAGCTGTAGCTCAACGACTCAATCTCTCCCTTGAGGCTGTAACTCCTCCAGGCCATATTTATTTGCGTTATAAGGATGTGGTAAATATTGAAACGACTTCTGGGGGAAGGCATATTCCTACGGAAAAGTATTGTGAGTGTATACCGGAATCTCAGTTGCGAGTGCGATCGCAGGAAGAGCTGATAGGTTTAACCTTTATGAACCGGGGGGCTTTTTTTTTACAAAAAGGAGAATTTCTTCAAGCTTCTATAGCCTATGAGCAAGCCAAAAAGTATTTGGCGGATGAGCAGATCTCTGACTTGTTAGGTATAACATACATTCTTTTGGGCAAAAAAAAAGAGGGAGAGGATATTTTAAAAAAATCTTCAGAAAGGACTCGCAAAAGCTCGGCTATACACGATTATTTTGAACGCAATATTTCTCCTGAAATATTGGCAGTATTATTTGCTGATTCGGGTGTAACCTATCAAGAAACTTTGGATTATCACAAAAAACTTCTTGTGCTTGTTGAGAAGTTCCCTAGGAGTGGTGCTTTGAGATTACGACTTGCTGCGACAGCTTTGGAACTAGGATTAGTGAAGAAGGGGGAGCAGCTTTTAGAAAAGAGCGTGGAAGATGCTCCGGATGATCTCTTCTTGCGACTTCAGCTTTGTAAAATTCTTTGTAATAGGCACGACTATACGCGAGCAAAGCAACACTTTGATCAGGCTAAGAAGATCTTAGCTGAGGAAGGGATGCTTTCGGAAAAATCTTCCTATACTCTTTTAAAAATACTCGAGAAAAAACTAGCTCTTGTTTCTCCCCACTGATTTTTCTTTGTGCGCAAAGATCTTAACAAATTGAAAAATAAGGGCTTGGAGAATCTCTTAAAAGAGAGCGTTTTTTTCTAAAAAATTGCTTTAAATTTTTTTTTCAGTTAAAATAAACGCTAAATTATTTAAATCTAATAGTTTTTTTTGTTAACCAAGGATTTATTTTATTAAAACAAAGGCCCGGCTGAAAGCTATCGGAGGAAAGGTTCATGACAAAAATTTGTTCGACTAGTCAAGGGCTGGCAGCGTGTCGGATCGAGAGGATTAATCTTTTAGAAAAGAGTTTGAATCCAAGGAATGCAGCTCCAACAACGAAGAGATTAATAACGGTTGCTCTGGCTGCTATATCAGCCATCACTTTTCTAGTTATTGCAGGTTTGTTGTTTGTAGGGGTGCTTTGCTGTCCTGTACCACTCATTGCCTCTGCTTTACTTCTTGGGTTAGGAGCGTTCTTTTTGGGATGTACTGTGGTTGGGGGATTGCTAACTGTAGAGGCTGCAGCTAAAGATCGTTTATACCGATCGCAGGTTTTGTCATGGAACAATTTATGCTATAAAACAGCTGGGGTTATTCGAAACGGTTAATAATCTAAGAACATTGTGAGAAACTTGGTTTGTAAAAAGAAACCATGTGCTAGCTTGTTAGCTCTTAAAGGTGTTTTCATGGTTTAAGGAGGCTCTATGGAGTGTATTAGACTGTTTTGTAAGGATCACTTGTGCTTAGACAAGGTGACCAATCCTGTTTGCTCGTTGATCAAGAAAGGAAAAACTTGTGAGAAAGTGCAGATGGTCGCTGGTTGTATAGGGGTGATTTGCTCCATGGTTTGCTTAGCTTTAGGCATAGCCGCAGCAGGGACAGGTTTGCTTGGTGCATTTACTGTCAGTCTTGGTGTTGTAGCGCTTCTTTTGGGAATTGTTCTGTTTTGTATGTCTATTTATGACGTTTTGGAACGCCATGGTGGCTTAGGATGTCCCATAAAAATGACTAGGGAACCAGCTCCTGAACCAGCTCCTGAACCAGCTCCTGAACCAGCTCCTGAATTATCAGTGAAATTTACTAAAGGCAAGGATGGGCAGGAGGACTGTGCTGTTATTGTTGGGTGTCGCAAGTAAGGTGAGATGTGATGATACAGAGTATAGAGAGAGAGGGTACTTTTATTGAAAGTCACCACAGGCCCTGTGATTCCTTGAAGCATAAAGCGAAGGCAGCTTTCGGTATTGCTAAACTGATAGCTGCTCTAGTTGCGCTCATTTTGAATGGGGCTTTATTCGCTCTTTCAGTAATTGCTGTATGTGTTGGATCTACCCCAGCAAGTCCTTTAGTAGGATTAGCTGCAACAACTCTAGCAAGTTTTTTATGTGCTGCTCGTGTTTTGTTCTTAATTACTAAAGATCGAGGGTGGGTGTAATCGTCTGCCTAATAAACGGAAAAATATTTGATAAATGGATGGGAGAATGGTCTGTTGCGGAAAAATTTTGTTAGGAGAACAACAAACGCTGCCTACTGTAGAGAGGAGCCCTTCGTCAATTTGTGCGATAACGGTTAAGAAGACCGCTCTATTAGCTGTTTCTTTATTTGCTGTGCTCACAGCAGGGAGTTTGGCTGTATTGTCGGGGCTTGTGTTGTTTAGTGGAACTGCGTCATTCCTACCATATTTGCTGATATTTGCTGCGGCTTTGTTTGGCTTTGTTTGTGCTTCTATAGTGTTGGTGAAATGTATTTCATCGGTTGTTCAAGATGTTAAAAAGAAAGAGAAAGCTCCAGAATCCATTCCGATGAGCGATCTTAGCTCCTCTTCTAGTTCTTCTGAATTGGAGAAACTTGTTGATTCAAGTTCCAGCCTTGGTAGTATTTTATGTTCTATAGGAGACTGTGTTGATGAAGCATTTGGGTCTCGGAACAATGAGCTGCGGGCTATGCGGGCTAGAGCAAATAGCTGTTAATGAAAGAAGGGGAGGGGAGCCTCTTCTTTTTTATCATTTTAGGAGCATTTTGATTTGTCCCTGTAATAAGGTTATCTTGTCGCAGGGATTTTTCTTTTTTAAAGTCGCATGATTTGTAAGGGCATAGAGTTTCTGTATGGAAGACTTTGCCTTTAAATTAGGATAGAAAAATTGGCAAAGGCACTCACTCTGAAGAGTGCCTTAATCGTGAGCGAAGGATCAAATATTTTAGGCGGAAGAATCAGAATAAGATTGAGAGAGCGCTTTTGTTATATTGGCGTAAAGTTTTTCATTTTCTTCTATTTGCGATGCGATCTGCTCACTTAATGTTTTGGAGGCTTGCGAAAGGTTATTGATTTCTGCTCGTAATTTATCTCGAATATCTTGCAGATCTTGAACAATCTTTAGTAAATCTTCTTTATTCTCAGCCAAACGGCGAACTTCCTCAGTCAATGGGACGATCTCTTTTATCTCTTCTTTTAATGATAGGATAGTACTTTTGAGACTCTGCACGGTTTCTTGAGAAAAAATTTGACGAAGATCCTCTGCAGAATTTTTATAGTCCTCCAGTAGGTCCTCAAACCCTTGATGGGAAGATTGAAAATCTTGTAGGAGATTATGAAAATCTAGGGATACATCAGAGAGGTCTTTGGAGGTTGTTGCGAAATCTTTTGATAACCCTAAAAATTCCTTTTGAACAGATTTTAACAAGAAATTTACTTCTTTTAGAGACGCAACCTCTTGTTGAAGCTCTTTGTATAGACGTAATGGAGCCGTTTTGCATAAGTAGAGAGCATTTCCTAATAAGGAAATGATAAATACCGCAATAAGAACTAGGGCAACTTGTGGAGCTATCAGAAAACCAATAGCATGCCCTAAGATAGCCAGAAAGCCTATTATGCTTAAGATAGCTAAGGAAACAAAAGCAGCCACTCGTTGAACAGTTTCTATTAATGAGGGCTTATAGAGTGATGAGCTTCTTTTTGTGCAGGCTGTTGAACTGGTATGTGTTGGGGGATAGCAAGATAGAGGCATCTCAACTAGAGTAGGTGATGTCATAAGTACTTGCGTATTTTAAAATTTATTGTAAGCAGATTGTAGGGTTTTTTATATAAAAAATTCTATGTGAAAATAGGTTGTGATTTGACTATAAAATGTTTGTTTTATAGTAGATACACTCTATTGCATAGCATGTGAAAATCCTTGGTAATAGAAAATAGTTTTCTTGATACCGGATTAAGCCGCCTCTCAAAGATCTCTGTTCAAGAAAAGAAAGGGAAATAAGCTCAAGATAGGGGATAGGGAACTCTTGTGTTTCCCTAAAATAAATTACCATTGTACACTTTCCTCTTGTCATGAAGAGTGAAAAATTTTGATTACAGGGGTGATACCTGTATCAGCGTCTCTAGAGAAGAAAGAGAGAGAAAGATCATGAAAAAACAAGGGGTGTTAATTGCTCCATCTATTATGGGGGCCGACTTGGCTTGCCTAGGGGATGCAGCACGAAATATAGAAGAGTCTGGGGCAAATCTTATTCATATAGATGTCATGGATGGGCATTTTGTTCCGAATATTACCTTTGGTCCCGGTATTATTGCCGCAATCAATCGGTCAACAGATCTATTCCTTGAAGTTCATGCTATGATTTATACGCCGTTTGAATTTGTAGAGGCTTTTGTTAAAGCTGGAGCAGATCGTATTATTGTGCACTTTGAGGCAGCAGAAAACCTTAAAGAAATTCTTGATTATATTCGAAAATGTGGAGTGCAGGCAGGGATCGCTTTTTCTCCAGAGACTTCTATTGAGTTCATCTCGGCTTTTATACCTTTGTGTGATGTCATTCTACTTATGTCTGTACAACCGGGATTTTGTGGTCAAAAATTTATTCCTGATACGATAGAAAAGATTCGATTTGTTAGACAGGCAATACAAACTCTTGGGAAAGAGGGAAGTTGCTTGATCGAAGTTGACGGTGGTATTGATGAGGAGTCTGCCCGAGCATGTAGAGAAGCCGGTGCCGATATTTTGGTTGCCGCTTCTTATTTTTTTAAAAAAGACTCTATAAATATGAAAGAAAAAGTTTTGTTACTTCAAGGGGAAGAACATGGTGCTAAGTAGCCAACTCTCAGTAGGGATGTTTATCTCTACAAAAGATGGCCTGTATAAAGTGGTTTCTGTTTCAAAAGTTTCAGGAAGCAAGGGAGATACCTTTATTAAGGTGGCTCTTCAGGCCGCAGGATCTGACGTTGTTGTCGAAAGAAATTTTAAGGCAGGTCAAGAGGTTAAAGAGGCTCAATTTGAACCAAGAAATTTAGAATACTTATATCTGGAAGAGGATAATTACTTATTTTTAGACTTAGGAAATTACGAGAAAATTTATATTCCAAAAGAAATTATGAAAGAAAACGCTATGTTTTTAAAGGCTGGTGTTACTATTTCTGCACTAGTGCATGAAGGAATCGTTTTTTCAATGGAATTACCTCACTTTTTAGAGCTAATGGTTTCTAAAACAGATTTTCCTGGAGATTCTTTGTCTTTATCTGGAGGAGCTAAGAAGGCTCTTTTGGAAACAGGAGTAGAGGTTTTGGTTCCTCCTTTCGTGGAAATAGGAGATGTTATTAAGGTCGATACGCGTACGTGTGAATATATCCAACGCGTCTAAATTGAGGATAACATGGATTTAAAGCAGATAGAAAAACTCATGATTGCTATGGGCCGCAATAAAATGAAGCGCATAGCGATTAAACGTGACGGTTTTGAGCTGGAGTTAGAGAGAGACACCGGGCCAAATATTCAAGAACCTGTTTTTTATGATAATCGATTGTTTGCTGGGTTTACTCAAGAAAGACCTATCCCTTCAGATCAAAATCTTGGTAATCCGATTGTCAAAGAAGTAGGGGAGAAGAAGGAAGATAAACCTGTTGAGGGAGATTTTATTGTTTCTCCATTGGTAGGCACTTTTTATGGGGCTCCTTCTCCTGAATCTCCGGCATTTGTTAAGCCTGGAGATATTGTTTCTGAAGATACGGTTGTTTGTATCGTAGAAGCTATGAAGGTGATGAATGAAGTGAAGGCAGGAATGGCTGGTCGTGTAGAGGAGGTATTAATTACCAACGGCGATCCAGTTCAATTTGGTTCTAAGTTATTCCGTATAGTTAAGGCTTAGTTAATGAAGAAAGTTTTAATTGCAAATAGAGGCGAAATAGCTGTTCGGATCATTCGGGCATGTCATGATTTGGGATTGTCTACTGTTGCCATATATTCTGTAGCAGACCAAGAAGCTCTACATGTGCTTCTAGCTGATGAGGCTGTTTGTATTGGTGAAGCACAGGCTGCCAAGTCTTATCTCAAGATCGCAAATATTTTAGCTGCTTGTGAGATTACCGGAGCAGATGCCGTGCATCCTGGTTATGGCTTTTTAAGCGAAAATGCAAATTTTGCGTCTATTTGTGAAAGTTGTGGGTTAACATTTATTGGCCCTAGTGCGGAATCTATAGCAACTATGGGAGATAAAGTTGCTGCTAAGCAGTTGGCAAAAAAAATTAAGTGTCCGGTCATCCCTGGGTCTGATGGTGTCGTTAAGGATGAAGTCGAAGGGATAAGAATTGCTGAAAAAATAGGGTTCCCAATTGTTATCAAAGCCGTCGCAGGAGGCGGAGGGCGAGGGATACGCATCGTTAGAGAAAAAGATGAATTTTATAGGGCTTTTACTGCTGCTCGAGCTGAGGCTGAATCTGGCTTTAACAATCCCGATGTGTACATTGAAAAATTTATTGAAAACCCAAGGCATTTAGAGGTCCAGGTCATTGGGGATAAATACGGAAACTATGTGTATCTTGGCGAACGAGATTGTACTGTACAAAGGCGTCGACAAAAATTAATAGAAGAGACTCCGAGCCCCATTTTAACCCCTGAAATGAGAGCTAAGGTTGGGAAGGTTGCTGTTGATTTAGCAAGAAGCGCGGGGTATTTTTCTGTTGGAACTGTGGAATTTTTATTAGACGCAGAGAAACGATTTTACTTCATGGAAATGAATACCCGTATTCAGGTGGAACACACTATTACGGAAGAAATAACGGGAATAGACTTGCTAAAAGCACAAATTAGCGTTGCAAAAGGAGAAAAACTTCCTTGGAAGCAGAAGAATATTGAATTTACAGGACATGTTATTCAATGCCGAATCAATGCCGAAGATCCATGTAATAATTTTGCTCCATCTCCGGGGCGGTTAGATTACTACCTTCCTCCAGCAGGCCCCTCAGTTCGAGTAGACGGAGCTTGTTATAGTGGTTACGCGATACCTCCTTACTATGATTCAATGATTGCTAAAGTGATCACAAAAGGGAAAACTCGAGAAGAAGCAATAGCCATTATGAAAAGAGCTTTAAAGGAGTTTCATATTGGCGGCGTTCATTCCACGATTCCTTTTCACCAATTTATGTTGGATAATCCTAAATTCATCCACTCTGATTACGATATCAATTATGTAGATCGGCTTTTAGCAGAAGGCAGTACTTTTTTGAAGTTAGCAGAAGGTGACTAATAGATTTTTTAGTTGCCTAGATATTTATAGCCAGTAAAAAAATGCTGTTGTTTTAGAGACAAAAGAGAAGAGATTTTTTTTGAATTTTTCTTTTCTAAATTCTTTAGAAGGCAAATAGTGCTGCTTTTTGTTTGGAAAAAATAATCATCAAAATTATAATCATTCCCTCTGATAAGGTGATTTAAGTTATGGAAAAAAGAAAAGATACGAAAACGACCCTAGCGAAGGCTTCGGACGATCAAAACAAAGCCTGGTATGTAATTAATGCCGAAGGGAAGACCTTAGGGAGACTATCTTCAGAAGTCGCGAAGATCCTGAGAGGTAAGCATAAAGTTACTTTCACTCCTCACGTAGCGATGGGAGATGGTGTCATCGTGATTAACGCTGAGAAAGTGCGTTTGACTGGCGCAAAAAGAGCTCAGAAGGTGTATCACTATTACACAGGATTTATTTCCGGAATGCGAGAAGTTCCTTTTGAGAACATGATCGCAAGAAAGCCTGCGTATGTTATCGAACATGCTGTTAAAGGAATGTTGCCTAAAACTAAACTTGGAAGACGTCAAATGAAGTCTTTGAGAGTTGTGAAAGGTAGTTCTTACGCACAGTATGAAGCCATCAAACCAATTGTTTTAGACGCGTAATTTGGGGTAATTTGTGACAAAAAATACGATACAAGAGTCTGTAGCAACAGGAAGAAGAAAGCAGGCTGTTTCTAGCGTTCGCCTCCGTTCTGGAAATGGAAAGATTGATGTAAATGGAAAAACTTTAGAGCAATATTTCCCACTAGAGGTACAGAGAGCAACGATTTTGGCTCCGCTCAAAATGCTCGGAGATGTAAATAGTTTTGATTTGATTATCCGAGTAAGTGGTGGTGGCGTTCAAGGTCAAGTTATTGCTACTCGATTAGGGTTGGCCAGAGCTGTCTTACAAGAAAAAGAGGATATGAAGCAAGAGTTGAAATCTCAAGGATTTTTAACTCGAGATCCTCGTAAGAAAGAACGTAAGAAATACGGTCGCAAGAAAGCTCGTAAGAGTTTCCAATTCTCCAAACGATAAGATCACTACTTGTCAGATATTTGTGTCAGAAAAGCCTTCTTTTATTTTTAAAAGAAGGCTTTTCTGTTTTTCGGCATCCCAAATACAGCTTCTCGGGTCTGATTTTCAAAATAAAACGTATTTCTCTTGAAGAAAGAGTCTTCTCCTAAGATGACTTTTTCCACCATCCCTTTTTTTTCTGAGGCGTGCATGAATTGGTTTTCTGCGGTTTTTATCATGACGTGGTTAATCTGTCCCGTGGTCTCTTTTTTAAGAAAGATCAGTCCTCCTATAGGTAAGGAAAAGAAATTTTTTATCGACAAGCAATCTTTATACTGGTCTCTAGCGTTGCGAGGGATATTTCTTCCAGTTGCTTGATAAAGCAGTTGAACAAAGCCTGAGCAGTCTACTCCATTATGGGGGAGTTGTTTGTGAATGCATCTTCCACCCCAAACATAGGGAGTTTTTATAAGCTGTTCCGCAAAGTCTACTAGATCATTTGAAGAGAGGGGATGGTCTAAGAACTGAAAGTTTTTAGTAAGACAAAACCCTTTTGGATGATTACTTTTATAAAAAAAATTTAATAATGCTATGCCATCAGAGGATAGAGATACTTGATTCGAACTATTTATGTGAAGTGGGGATGCAAATGGTATCGGGATGTGCCAGGGTTCTAAGAAAGCTTCCTGAGAGCAAACAACAGCATTAGGAGTAGAGATTTGAGGAGCCAAAAGGGGGATCTTTTTAAGGGAATCTCCTGGATAAGGCTGCCAGGAGGAAGAAAAGAATAGCTGGGAATAAGCATAGAACCGATTATTGTACTTACCTATCCTTTCTCCAAACAAAATTTGAGTTTCTATGCCTTCGGAATTTGATAATAGATCACAAACAGGGGAAAGCAAGGCATAGAACACAGGACCACCTTAGCAGAAAATTCGCAAGAAGACTGTAGATAAGCGATCTACTTCCCCCGAACTATATCAAAAAAAATTTTCGTACGCTACTCTTCGCAGTCACAACCATCATAGCAGTCACAGTCACAACAATCGCAACAACTTTTCTTATGAATGGTATAGTTAGATTCAGGAAGAGCATCTAAAATGTTCTTAAACACCTGCTGGGTGGGAGCATTAGCATCAATAGTGATGAGTCTTTGCAGAGCTGCATAATAATCCAAAACAGGCTGTGTTTCTTGTTTATAGGTCTGAATTCTATCAAGAATCACTTCTGGAGTGTCATCAGATCTACGAGTTAGCTCTACTAAACATTTAGGACATCGAGAGAATCCTTGTTGTTTGTTATAAATACCCTGACAAGACGGACAGATGTAGCGAGAAGTTAAGCGATTGAGGACTTCTTCATCAGAAATATCTAAAAGGATGATTTTATAATCAGGGAAATAGGAGCAGAGAAACTCATTCAACAGTTTGGCTTGAGCGACTGTTCTTGGGAAGCCATCTAAAATGGCGCCATTTTCTGAACGAGATAAAAAGGAAAGTTTTCGTAATAAAGTATCTTGTTGTAACTCATCAAGTTTTTCATGGACTAACTTCCAGACTAATTGATCTGGTAACAATTTGCCCTGATCTAAGTAGGATTTGATTTCTTGGCCAAGTGGTGTGTTTTGGGAAACCGCATTTCTGAGTAAGTCCCCGGAGCTGATATGCTGGAGAGACAATTGAGATGCTAATAACTTTGACTGGGTGCCTTTTCCGGATCCCGGGGCTCCCATGATGATAAGAAAGAGGGGGGATCGATCCATACTAATACAATACCTTAAAGCCCGATACAAAGAATTTAGGGGCCTTGTAAAATGTACACGAGTTTTTATTTTTCTGAAACATAAGTTGTGTAAAAAATCTATAAAAGATTTTTAATTAGGAAAGGCTTTTTTTATAAAAAGCTTTAGGTCAAAATAGTTGTCATAGATTTTTGCAACACTAATGATGGGTAGGGAGTAGTGGAGCACTATTTACTGACAGCAAAATTACTTCTTCGCGGATGCGGATATACTCTATTTATTACAGCGATTTCTTTGGTGTGTGGGTTCGTCCTTGGTTGGGGTATAGGAACAGTTAATTCACGTTATTTCCCTTGTCGAATTGCAAAATTTTTAGGGAATTTTTATGTGATGGCTGTACGAGGTACACCTCTATTTATTCAAATCTTAATTGTCTATTTTGGTTTGCCCTCTTTGATAAAAGTAAATTTGTCTCCGCTTGTTGCTGGACTGATTGCTTTGACTTTCAATTCCGCTGCTTATCTATCAGAAAATGTTCGCGGAGGGATCAATGCCATTCCTATTCAACAATGGGAGGCTGCAAAGGTATTAGGGTATAAAGCATCCCAAATATTTTGGCATATTCTGTATCCGCAGGTGTTTAAGAATATCCTTCCTTCTTTAACGAATGAATTTGTTTCCTTGATTAAGGAAAGCAGCATTCTTATGGTAGTTGGAGTTCCTGAATTAACGAAGGTAACAAAAGATATTGTGGCTCGAGAGCTAAATCCTATGGAGATGTATCTAATCTGTGCAGGGTTATATCTAGTTATGACTTCCGCTTTTTCTTATTTTGCTAGGTTATCAGAGAAGGAGTCGGCATGACTGTTGAAGTTAAAAATTTGGCCGTATCTGTAAATGGCAAAGAGATTCTTTCAAAAGCATCTTTTTCTCTAATTCCAGGGCGAATTACCTTGTTTATTGGAAGAAGCGGATCAGGTAAAACTACGATTTTACGTTCGTTAGTAGGTCTAGCTCCGATTTCTAACGGGAGTATTTCTATAGCCGGAGATCCTCCAGGGTTTGTTTTTCAACAACCAGAACTTTTTCCCCACATGACTGTGTTAGATAATTGCGTACATCCACAGATTGTGGTGAAGAATCGAGACCCAAAAGAAGCAAAAGAAAGAGCGATGGAGCTTCTGGGTATGCTGGAGATTAGGGAATATGCTTTGAGTTATCCGAATCAGTTGTCAGGAGGTCAGAGGCAGCGTGTAGCGATTGCTCGAGCTCTTTCTCTTGATACGCGAACGATTCTTTTTGATGAACCCACTTCTGCTTTAGATCCATTTTCTGCATCTAGGTTTCTACAAATGGTTCTTTCATTGAAAGATCAAGGCATGACTATCGCGATCTCTACTCACGATATGTTATTCATTAACCAATGCTTGGATAGAGTATATCTTATAGATAAAGGGCGGATTATTGGTTTTTATGACAGTCAGAATGAGGATCCGCAAGTAAGCAGTCCTGTAAAACAATACTTGTCTTTGCAGGAAAATTCTTCAGAGTTCTAGAGATTGCCAGATTACTCTGACTCAGAAACTTCCCATGGAAGGGGGGACACTGTCTGTGAAGGAGTGGGTTCTCCTAATGACGAAAATAATTTGTCTGCTAATGAGTTCAGAGGACCCGCGATCGTGTAGCTTTTCAGTAGAGCGATTCTAGCGTAAGCGGACGACCAGTCAATTTCTGGTGACGAGATAGGGCCGCGAATCTTGATTAAGAAAAAATTTTTCGTTTTGAGCATCGTGTTGCGGAACAGTTTTTTAATGAGTTCTGGATCAATCCCTAGAGTCATTGCTAATCTGTCTCGGATAACGTCGGTTTTTCCCCATAGAGCTAAGCGTATGCGTCCGTCGATTAAAGCATCAAAGCGCTTATAGATAATTTGACCGTTTTGTACAGAGAAAAAGATAGGTGTAAACCAAGATTCCACTCTTTGCTGCTCCGCCTCGACATCTAAGAATTGAAAGAGGTCTTGCATAGTTCCTGTATTCTCTATCTCTATTTTCCCGAAATCTAGGGAAGCAGATTGAATACGAAAATTTTCGAAAGAGTAAGGTTTAATAGGCAGATAAAAATTTTGCGGATTTACTCGTAAACTTACTGGATGTTTTGAATAAGCACCCCCCTCTGAAATCAATGGGTTGAATTCTCTAAGGAATGCCTTATTAATTTCTTCATTGATGTGCAAAGATGCTGTAAGGTCTTCTTTTAGCAGAATAGCATGCTCTGTAAGCTCTAGAGGTAAATAACCTGTCAGATTTTCAGAATCTACCTTAATGGTTAATGGTCCTTCTCCTTTATAAAAATCATTGTAGATAGAGATATGGATTTTAGGTCCTGCTAAGGAGGTGAGTTTAGCTCTAACTCCAGGAGAAATGGGAACAATGCCCGTGATAAAGGATGTCGGAATGTTTGTCCAGGTTGCTGTTTGGGTTAAACTTCTTGTTTCATTCATTAAAATATTTTTGGCTTCACCTTCAATGACAAAAGATACAGGGGATTTATTATCTTGGTTAGGAGCTAAACAGTTTCCAGTGAATTTATATTGGATTAGGTCATTTAGATTTTGTGCGTGAACAGATCCATTTATATTGTTTACGATGAAGTTTTCTTTGGATAAATGGTCATAAAAAACTAAAGGCGTGGAGGATAGTTTTCCTTCTATTCCACCTTCTGACAAGAGAGAAAGACAAGAGTATCCCGTTTTTTTGTCTGAGCAGGAAATTTTAGAAAGAGCTAGGCGGAAGGTAGTGGGGCGATGTAGAAGGCAGGATGGGGAGCTGGAAGCTTTTTCAAAGAAAGAGCTATAACGCTCCGGAGAAACTTCCCATTGTAGTGAGCCATAAGTGTTCTCTGTCAGAGATAACGAGCTATCCATAACAAAGCGGAAATCCCCAGTCAAAGCATCCGTTTTAAATGTTGAAGCGATGGAGATAGTTTCCTCTTTATCTGGAGAGTAAAGAAGTTGGAAAGAGGCTTTTCCTGTTTCCCCAATGTAACGGGATAAGGAGGCATCTTTATGCTGCAATCGAATGAGCCTATCTACAGGCAATTGTAAAAGCTCTCCAGATGCTTGAATGGAGATATTCTCCGCATCCCAAGGGGATGTAGGATCTAAAGATGAGATCACAATGTCGGGAATTAAGAGCTTTGTTTCCGATAAGTGAGGGAATTCAGGATCGGTTATGGATAATTTTAAGTTCCCTTTAAGCACACCTTTCCCTCCATCAGAATGTAAGGAAAAGCTTGAATGTGTCATTTGCAGCGGAGCGAATTTAGAGGAACAGAGGTCCATAGGAAGAGAAAAAAGGTTCCCATACACTAGAAGAGAAGTATTGGAGGGCTTAATTTCTTCATTAGCTTTACCAAATTTCCCATGGATGAAAACTTCGTTTTCTCCTGCAAAGAGTTTGACAGATAGTTTTGGGAAAAAGATATGTCGTTGAGTAAAATGCATTTTCCCAGAAAATGATGTTTGCATTTGCAGAAAATAAGGAGAGAAACGGTCTTTCCAGCGTTCAGACAACGTGTAGGCTCCTTCTCCATTAAATTGCAAAGTTTGTAAAGGTCCGGAAAGGGTGCATGATAAGCGTAATAAGGGGTTATCTAAAAAAGCTTCGCATGAGAGTTGGGTATTACGATATTTCCCTTTGACATCCAAAGTGTAATAAGGGACTTCAAGGGGGATATTTATTTCGAAAGGTTTAGGAAGAAGCGCTCGTAAATACGTATGTGGTAAGAGAGATTGTTGGATATGAAATTCTGCAGAGTGTTTACGGTTATCTATAGAAAGAGATCCATGAATATAAGAAGGGGAGGCTCCTCCTAGTCTTGCTGCAGAAGAAGATCGAATGAGTGTAAAACGGTCAGATTTTTTTACCGAAATTTTTGTATTTTCTGTTTGGATAGAGAGATTAGGATCGGATGTTTCTACAGAAATTTGAGGCAAGTTAGCCTGCAATGAAAATTCAGAAGAATTCCATTTTGAGATAGAAAGGGGAAGTTTCGCGTCAGATATAAATAGGTGAGCTTCTTTTGAGCGAATGGAGGTCTCTACTGCTAATAACTCAGAGAGGATACTTGAGGTTATTGCTGGTGGCAAAACTATGGATGAGGCTCCTCCTTGAGTGATTAAAAATGTATTATCACGTATATGACCTCGAAGTTTTGCAGTTATTTGATTTCCTTCTGTGGTCAAGGTAATAAGAGTAGAGTCCTTTTCTTGGTGAGCCTTGGCTGTTAGGTTAATAAGATCCTCTGTTGATAGGATTCTATCTATAGAAGGGGAGGCAATAAAGAGCTTAAAAAGTGAAGCGGGAACAGAAGAAAGCTGAACATTAAGAAGAAAATGAGGAGAAAGAGCTCCTTCTACAGATACAGAACCCTGTATATCATTTTCTTTTGTAAGAGCTCGGATGAGTAATTGTTGGGCTGTTTTTTTTACATAAAATCCTGAAACAGAAAGCGTAGATCCTTTGATTGTTTTCATGGTTATGGATCCTAACTCGGATGTAATATCGCTGCGTTCTATTTTAGAAAGGAGGGACCCAGGATCTAGGTGATATAAGGAAGGAGAATTTATCGATAAAGATTCATCGATTTGTAAAGTCCATCCAGTCAGCGTTAGGGATTTGGGGAATCTGTAAAGAAGTAAACGAGGAAGAGATCCACTTACAATAATTTGTTCTGCAGAGAAAATCTCGGATTCAGAGTCAATTCCACGAATACGCACTTTTTTAGCTGTTTGGGAGCCAAACCAGGATAGATGTAACTGTTCAATTTCGCATTGCAACCCCGTTTCTTTATTCAGTACAGAAAGAAAGAGATATTTCCCGGATTCACTGGAAAGAAATTTAGGAAGTAGGACAAAAAAAGCTAACGGTAATCCTACAAGGAGATAATAGCTAAATCTTTTGTACCACAAAGAACGCTTCATGAATTCACTTTTTTAGCAATTTCTGAAAGAGAGAGGTTATGCGAGCTCTTTTTGATCTCTGCTAGTATATGAGCAAGGTTTTCTTGTATAGGCATTAGAGAGGAAGAGCAGATGTTCGCGAACGAGGGAGATTTTGTTAAAAGGACAAAGATAGCATCTATATGCAAGTTAGAAATGTTATGGGAGGGCTTATAACCGTCTTTGTGTTTTAGGATCATACCCTCTTTTTCTAGGATATCTAGACATTGGGAAGCTTCTCCAATAGAAGCTTTAGCTCTTTTAGCAAGGTAACTGGAGCTTGGAGGGGGGAGGGAGTGATCGAAATGCTCTGTAATAAGAGTCAGAAAATACAGACATAAAATGAATTTGAAGTAGCTATTAGGAAAAATCTCCTCTTTCGGAATTAGAGTGATAAATCCTTTATTTTGAAAGAGGAAGGACAATGCTCCTCCGAACAAATAAATAATAGAGTAAAGATAGAGAAGAAGGAGGAAGGAGGGTAAAGCAACTAGGGCTCCATAAGTAAAGCTATAGTTGAAAATATAGAGTTGCAGGCAAAAGAAAATTTTCTGAGAGATTACCCAGGCACTACCAGCTATGGCTGCGGCCAAAAGAGACGAGGATTTTTGTGTGGGAACTCTGGGGAGAAATGCATAGCAGCAAAACAGGCCACCATAAAGTAGGGCATAAGGTAGTATTCGCGAAATCACATAAATGCAGGCCATGGCATGGCTAAAACTAAATAGCTTGGGGTAACTAATAGGCATGATTTGTGTGATATAGATCCAAGATCCGCAAACAATGATGAAGATCATGGGGCTAATAAGGGTAATAATTAAGTAGCTAATGAGTCTTTTTAAAGAGGCTTGTGTGATTCCTGGGCAGAATATTTTATTCAGGCCATCTTCTAAAGATTGCAGCATGAGAATTCCAGCCCAACAAAAAACAAAAAAACTACTGACCAGAACGACTACGATGCTGCTTGTTGTTGAATAAGCTGCTTCAAAAATAGCTAGAATAGGAGTTTCGTAATCAGGGTAATGGAGCAATAGCCATTCTTTCCAGTCCAAGCTAATGAACAAATATTGAGAAAGTCTTAGAAAGAAGACCAGTATAGGAATGCAACTAAAAAGACCATAGTAACTTAGAATGCAGGCTTCTTTAGAGGCCTCATTGTAGTAAAGAACTTTAGGAGCTTTTAGAAAAGATTTGATAATGAAATTGTTGCGAAAGGCATGGTGAAGCTTTTTAAGAAAAGACAAAGGGCGCAACATGGTGAATATATATATAAAAAGATCTTAAAAAGATTTTAAACTAAAAAGCAGATTTTTAATTATAGTTTTTCAAAAAAACTAAGATCTTTTTATCGCTGAAATAAACAAGAACAGCGGAAACTCTTTGCGGCAAAGGTTCTCGGCTTTGGCTCTCTTACCAGACGATTTTTTGGGAGAGGTCCACTCTTCCATATTGTCAATTAGGAGATGGGTTTTTGATAAGGATTGCACCCAGTAACTTAAAGGAAAATGAAAAGAATACGTTGTTTCGGAGTGTTTTTCTCCAGGATGAGCAACAATAGGCACTGATAAGGGAGAGAGATAACGATCTATTTTTCTAGACATCAACTTTTTAGGTTCATCATAAAACCAGGAAGAGAGCCTGGGAATGCGAAAACATGGATGGTTGAGTATGATGAATAATCTTCCTTGAGGAGCCAGAAGTTGAGCTGCATGCGAAATAGCTTGCGCTGGAGATTCCATGTTCTGAAGAGAGAGAATAGCTACGGCATGGGAGAACTGATTATGGTAAGTCTCTGGTAAGGGGTGCGTCATATCGTGATGCAGGAATTGACGAGATCTTGAACCGGAGTTTTTTTTTGCAAAACGCAGCAGACTAGGAGAAAGATCGATCCCTAGGTAGGGAAGTTTTTTAGGCAACTGCTTCTCTAAAACTCCTTGGCCGCACCCTATATCAACTAGGGATGACGAAGGCGATAATTGTAATTTAGATAGTAAATTGGGAAGAATCACTTCTCTATGATAGAAGTGTCCATCTCGGTCGACTGCTTTGTTGTAATCTTGGGCAATAGATTCCCAGGAAGTGTCTGGGGACATTTTTGTTGGTCTCGATGAATGAGAAGCCGATTTTTTGGACATAGCAAAGGGTGTGTTCCTAAATTTCTATCCCAAACACCATAAGTTGTTTCAGTCGGTTTCGTCAAGGAAGAACCTTCGTCAAGTTCTTAATATGAAACTCAAGAAAAGGAAGCCTCGGTCTCTAAGTAGAAATCAAATAAAGATTTGTCAATTAATAGATTGCTCGTCATTATTTTATGTGATTTTCCTTAAATCGGGTACAATATCTCTCAAATCACAGGTTAATTTAGGAATTTAGAGCAGAATGGCTGCTGTATAGGCTTTAGTTCTTTAGGGGGATAAGGGATAATTTTCGTTCTTCTCTTTTGGACACAGTATGTCAGTGGGCAGACTTTGGAAAGAATGACAGAAATTCTGCTGTAGGAGGGGAAGTAGAGTGGCTTGTTGTGTTTGCGTGTACGGTTACAATGAGATCTGTTATAAAGAGACCGTAGAAAAGGCTGTTGCAGTTGCAGTGGATTGTGTGCTTTTTAATGTAGCTGCGGTTGTGGCTACGCTCATCTCTGCAGTATTTCTTCTTATCAGATGGATTTCTTGTGCGATTTACAATTGTTGTTCTACAAAAGAACGATGGCATTTCCTTCCCACTACAGAAAGCCGTATTGAGTGGCTCACATTAATCCCAATCCTTGGCCCACTAGTCGTTGCTTCCGTTGTTTATGCTAAAGCTAGGGAGGATGGATATTGTTGTTTGGATTCTCTTGTGTGTGCCATGCAGTCACCATGGATGTTACTAGACTCTATTCGTCAGAATCGAAATGAACCGGAGTGGATGGTAGTCTAGAAATGTATTAGGAGGCCTTGGGAGAAAATAAAAATAGGTTAACTTAAAAATGGTAAGTTTCGATTTAAGTGTGACAACAACGAATATTGGTGCAGGATATGACGATATTCAACGTATGTTAAACGGTGTGACTTGTTCTTCCGGAGGAATGGGATTATTAACTCCTTCCGCATGTTCTCCAATGAGTAGTTTCTGTTCTTCTAACCAGCCCTATAGTGCTAGAGATTTAAAGAATCGCATTCACCAGTTTTGTCAGCATTCGGGTCCTATTACGGGATTTTATTCCTTGTACAATGAGAAGATTATGTTTGAGGAGGCTCTTCTTGTTCCGACTGTTCTTGAAGCTGTAGAGTCAACTTTTTGGATATCAGCTCTTTCTCGTTTAGGAGGAGAGCGTCCTTCGACTTTTGACACGGTAATTCTGAGCTTTTTTGTTGGGCTTATTTCTTTGGTGTGCGGGGCGATGTTTGTTGGTATTGTTTCTAGTGCCGTGAAAATTTATCGTCTTATGCAGACAATGAGGCAAGCACGTACTTTGAATGAAAATGTGCAAAGACTATTAGCTCCACAAGCTACGAACATGCGGTCTGCTTTTGCAAAACTTAAAGGGATTGTTGCTTCGAAAGCGCTTGATCAAGTAGAGCAAGGTTATCGCAAATTCAGAAATCGAATGATTACTTCTTTTGTTGCTAATGCTCTAATTACAATAGCCTTTTGTGCTTTATTAGCATCTGTAATTCTTTCTGCTTTCTTCATTGGTGGAGCAAGTGGGTGTCTGATGGCAGCGTTCTTCGGATGTTTAGGAGTGGGACTTGGATCTTTGACTATTGGAATGCTTGTGGGGATTGTCTCCGCTATCTGTCAGCGTAAGCATAAACAAGAAGCTGCACGATGCATTCAGAGAGGTATTTTTTACTCCCTTATTTTGGAGCAAATGCAAAGATTCCCCAAAGACTTTTTTAGAGATCCTGTGGCGAAAAGTATTATGGCCATTCAAGCAGGAGAAGCTTTGGATGAAGGAAAATTGTCTTGGAAAGAAATGCCAAGCATTACAGCTTGCTTAGGAAGAGAGGGATTAGATGCTCAAGCCTATTCCTTTATTTCTTCTTCTCCCTTGGATGGTCGTATAGAAGAAGCTTTTCGATGAGGCAAAAAATTTAATAAAAAAGAATTTTCTGCTCATCGTGAAAAGTTTGTGATATAGTGTGCCTCTTTTTGAAGTTATGGATAAGCGCTACAGGAATGTATGGGGTATTCTTTTTTTCGTCGCAAGCTTGCCGGGGTGGAATTTATAGAGAGTCCTGGAGATCCCGAGGCTCCTGTGGTTATTTTTTGCCATGGGTATGGAGCCAGTGCTGATAACCTTACCTTTTTCCCTTCTGTGTGTGTATGCGGTTCTTTGCGTCCCACGTGGATATTCCCGCATGGCATAGAGAAACTTCCTTATGAATTGGGTGGTGGCCGGGCGTGGTTTCCTTTAGATACTAAGCTTTTTGAGACTTTAATTTCTTCTCAGGAAGTTACTCCGGATACGGATCGTCTATACCAGCAATTATTGGACGTAGATTTTGAAAAGCCTAAACAGGCTTTAGAAGGCCTAATCCAAGAATTAGGGAAACCACGATCTGAAGTGATTATAGGAGGATTCAGCCAAGGGGCTATGATGACAACGCATCTTATGCTTTCTTCGCGGATTCCTTATAAAGGTGCATTGATTTGTTCTGGAGCTGCAGTTCCTAATCAATCATGGAAGGAAAATATTCTATTATGCGGAAAAACTCCTTATATCCAATGTCATGGATACGAGGATCCGATATTGCCCTACTTCTTAGGAGAGCGCTTACATAAGATATTGAGCCCTTCTTTATCAGGGGAGTTTGTTTCTTTTCATGGAGGCCATGAAATTCCCGTTGTTATGATGCAAAAAATACAGGAAAGCATCACGCTTTGGAACCAGCAGATATAGAGAGGTCAGGCGTGCTTTCTCAGCATATTGAAAGAATTAGGTCTGGGCAAGTCTTTGCTTTCCCGACGGATACAGTGTATGGGCTAGGAGTCTCGTTTCTCATACCTGAAGCTGATAAGCAGTTATTTGCTCTTAAGCGTAGGAATCCTCAAAAAGCTTTATCTGTTTATGTTTCTTCTCTTGAAGAATTGGAGTATGTTGCCCAGCGCCGCTTAGGAGAGGCTTCAATTAAGATTGCTCAAAAATTTCTTCCCGGTCCACTCACATTAATTACCAAACATAATAACCCAAGATTTTCTCAAAAAACGTTAGGATTTCGAATAGTTGAACATCCCATAGTGAAGCAAATTATCCAAGAAGTAGGTCCCTTGCTTGCCACCTCAGCAAATGTATCGGGGTTCCCTTCGGCGGTTTCTTCTGATGAAGTAAAGCAGGATTTCCCTGAAAAAGATATTTTAGTGATTTCTGGGACTTGCTCTATAGGATTGGAATCTACTGTAGTAGATGCTGAAGAGCGTATCATTTATCGAGAAGGGGTGGTATCTGCTGCGGAAATAGAAGATGTTTTACAAGCAAAATGTACTTGTTCCCCTAGAAGCCAGTCTTTTAGGGAAAGTATTCGTATTTACGTTGTAAAAAATCATGTGGATTTGAGCTCTTTTCTCTCTGCTAAGCTAGCCTTCAAGGGAGTTATTTGTCAGCATCCTCAGCCATGCACTTTTTACTCGGTTTTGAGACAAGCTTTGCGATCTTCTACTCAAGAAGTGATTTTTGTTTATGATGAAAAAAATACGGAATACCCAGTTCTTTCAAGGTTTTTAGGAGCAAGTTATGATAGTGGATATGCATTGTGACATGTTATCTCATGAAAATTTTTCTCCTGCAAATCCAGCCGTAAGAAGTTCTCCCGACCAATTAATAGAAGGGGGAGTTAATGTACAGGTATGTGCTCTATTCACTGAATCACAAGAGTTCACAACGTTAGATCAACAAAATCAATTGTTTTTTTCGTTAATAGAACAAGATGAGAGATTGACGCCAATAGCTTATGAGCCACAGATGGAAGGCTCCTTGCAAATGATCCGTAGTGTAGAAAATGCTTCGGGATTGGGTTCGGATAAGATTCCCTTACAAGCTCTGTTTCAGAAGCTTTTGATTTTACACAGTCAGGGGCCTTTAGCATATGTAGGTCTCGTCTGGAATTTCGCGAATCGTTTTGGTGGAGGGGTTTTAGAGCCCAAACGGTTGTCTAAGGATGGAAAAAATCTTTTAGAGTTCTTGTATGCTTTGGCGATTCCTGTAGATCTTAGCCATTGCTCAGATCAGCTAACAGAAGATATTTTAGATTTTACTGTAGACAAGCTTCCTAATATGTTTATATTAGCCAGTCATTCTAATTTTCGTAAGGTTCAGGGAGTTGCGCGCAATTTGTTGGATGTTCATGCTAAAGAAATTTTCGCAAGAAATGGAGTAATTGGGCTGAATGGAGTCAACTACTTTGTGGGAGAGTCTTTAGAAGATATGAGAAAGCATATCGCCTATGCCCAAGAGTTAGGTATCTTAGATGGCTTAGTGTTAGGAACAGACTTTTTTTATACGGACGAAGAGAAATTTTTCCCCAATTTTTCCACAGCCAAAGACCACCCTAAATTACAAGCTTTGATTGAAGACACTCTTTCAGTTAATCAGGCGCGGGCTTTGTTAGCAGGAACTGCCCAACAGTTTTTAACAAAGGTTGTTACTGCTCAAAAGAGCGTTGTGAATACAATTACACTTTAATGAAAACGTGCGTATATCAAATCAACGCTTCCTGAAGGGTGGTGAATCACATGATCCAGTGGCTTGCCTAAGATGTAATCATATTCCATATGGTATAAAGGTAGGCAAGTGAAGTCGTTTAGTGCTGTGTGATCGAATTGGGCGCAGGTTAAGGGGTGGAAAGTTATAGAAGTCGCTGTGGAAATAGAAAAATCTTGCATGGCGCGTTTTTGAACAAATACATGATATTCTAGTCCTTGTAGTACTAAGTTAATGCCTGCATTGCGACACTGTTCCTGCAACACTTCAGCTAATCGTTGGCAGCGAGTAATGTTGTTGGGGTATATTAGAGTTATTTTCCCTGGAAATTGTGCGGAAGAGTCTTCATAGCAACAAAATCTTTCGTCCTCATTTGGGGAGGGACTTTCAACCACTTTATATTGGTCTCCCAAAGCATATCTCACGAGTTCTTCCTTTCGAATGGCAGCAACTAATCGTTTTCGGTTGGCTAATGACGATAATATGGGGTCTTTAGAATTCAGAATTAACCAAAAGGTCCCGTCTACAGGATAGTGAGCATAGAAAGGAGAAGCCGAACGCAGTTCGAAAGGGATTCCTTGGTGCCAAGGTTGTCCTACCCAATCCACATCTCCTCTCCGCAATAGATGTAAGGCTGTATAAATATTCGGAATGATTCGAAAATCGATAGATTGTAGCTCTACAAGCGCGTCATCGTAGTAATGAGGATTTTTGTGCAGAACGAGAGTTTCTCCTTGTAAATAAGTGTGGACCATAAAAGGTCCGGAAGATAGGAGGGGGCTCTCAGGGCGATATACAGAAAAGAAAGGTGAGGCCAATATAGCCAGTAGTTGAGAGCTCGGGTCCTTTAATTCCACAACAACTTCTGAAGAAGAAGGAGCGTAAAAAGTTAGATTGTCAAATAACTCGGGGTAGCGACCTGTTTTTTTTGTGTGTGTCCATGCAGCAACAACATCTTCTGCCAGTAAAAGAGAACCATCGCTCCACTTGGCGTCTTTGCGAATAAAAAATCGATAACATAGTCCGTTTTCAGAAGGTTGATACGAAGAGGCAAGAGCAGGGATTAATCCAGAAGGCTCCTCGCGAAAGAGCGTAGCAAATAAGATTCTGGATAAAGAAAAATTGAACGCATTCTCCCCTTGTTCAGGAGAAAGGGAGTGAGGATCGTCATGAATGGCTATAGTTAGTGTGTGTTTTGGGAGAGAATAAGAGCATCCTGTTATCAAAAATATGACAATAACAAGAAAGATACAGCGGAAACTCATAAAAAATCTTTTGATTGTTAGCGAAAGGAATCGGAGACTTTTGTTTGTTGCTGGTTGTATTTCAGAAGCGTACAATGTTTCTGTAAAGAGTAAACAATATAGTCTCTTTTAGAGAAAAACACACAGTCTTTTTCGCTAAGAAAATCCTTTATCCTATTTCAAAAGAGTTAGTTTTATGTTGAATGAGTCATTGTTTTTATTACAGATCCTTTTTGTGATTGGTTTTGGAGCTTTTTTTGCAACAAGAAGCGTGAGCATGTTGTCTGCATGGGTTTCACTACTTTCTATCATTATGAATATCTTTGTATTGAAGCAAATTGTCCTGTTTGGATTTGAGGTAACTGCTGCGGATGTTTACGTCATTGGACTTTTCTCTTGTTTGAATTGCGCTCGGGAATTTTGGGGAAAAGAGGAAGCAAAAAAAATTATTTTTGTTTCTTGGTGTAACACGCTTGCTTTTCTGCTGCTTACACAATGTCATCTTTATTTGGTTCCTTCTTCTGGGGATGTGAGTCAACTTCATTACGAAGCTCTGTTTTCGCCTTCACTGAGGATCGTTTCCGCATCTATTATCTCAACTATGACGGTTCAATTTGTAGATTTTAAGGTGTTTGGATGGTTGAAACGATGTTCACAGGGACGTGTTTTTGGATTGCGTTCCGCTGTTTCTGTGGCGCTTTCGCAAAGCTTAGACACAGTCATTTTTTCTTTCCTTGGGCTCTATGGACTCGTTGCTAATCTTTGTGATGTTATGCTGTTTTCTTTACTATCCAAAGGAGCCGCTCTTTTATTAGCTTCCCCTTGCGTGGCATTGGCTAAAGTGTTTTATAACAGGATGAATAAAGAAGAGACCCTTTTAAGTGATTAACATTTCTTGATAAGCAAGCTTTATTTAATTTTACGAATTAACGAGAACCTGTTAGCATCCCAGCGTTCTCATTTCTCTAGCTGCTAAATAATTCAAGCTTTTTGTGAAAGCAGGTGTTGCAGAGAAGGTTCTTTGCGGGTAGTTTTACGAATAGGAAGAGACAGGAAAGAATTCATGTTGAAAAAGCCTAATAGAAACGATCCTTGTCCTTGTGGATCTGGGAAGAAATATAAGCAGTGTTGTCTGAAATCTCAGACGCAAACTGTTCGCCATACTCCTGATGGGAAGTTTAGATTTTCTATAACAGCTTCTCCTACGACTAGCTCTTCAACGGAGAGTTTTGCTAAGTTATTTCAGCGATCGGTGGATTCCTATTCCTCAGAGCAAAAAGAAGAGATGAGAAAGTTTCTTATCACCAAGAATAAGGAACCTATAGGAAAACGTGCGCTTCGAAAAGCAAAAGCAAAAGAAGAGAGAACGATTTCCAAGAAGCTCAGTCAGCATGAATTTCAAGTGTTGGATACAGATGCTTCGGATGAAAATATTTCTTCTGCGCAAGATCACGAACAGTTCCTTCCTACGCAAGAAGATTATCGTGTTCCAAAAAAAGGAGATTCGCAAGGGTCGGAAAATTCTTAACTTTTTCATTGCGAATAAAGTTTTCTTTTTGTCATAATATCACTTCTTAAGCTGGAGTAGCTCAATTGGCAGAGCATTCGATTTGTAATCGAACGGTTGAGGGTTCAATTCCTTTCTCCAGCAATTCTTTGGGGGTGTCGCATAGCGGTCAATTGCATCGGACTGTAAATCCGACTCCTTACGGATACGTTGGTTCAAATCCAGCCACCCCCAGGACTTCACTTTCTATATTCTCTTGTTAACAAAGTTCTAATCTCCGAACTTTGTTTTTTTTGCATTTTTTGTTTCAACTTTCTTTTAAAAATAAAAACTAAATTATTTTTTGACTTCTATTTATTAGTTTGTTTTTTATTCAAAATAAAAACTTGGAACAATAAATGAGTGCTTCTGACAAAATTATTAATGATTGTCGGTTTGACTTTGATACAACTGTTCATGGAGATCTGTTAGCTTCAAATTTAACTACTGAAGGTGACATTACAGCAAAAACGGTTTCTGCAACCGAGACCTTTTCTGTAGGAAGAGATGTTGACGTGAAAACAAAGGACATCGTTGTTGACGGTCTTACTGGAGCCGGGGGGTATGATCTAACAACTCAAGGCAAAATTTCAATCAATCTTAAAGGGAATCGACTTAGCAATGTCAAACGCCCTGTAAATGATACAGAACCTGTCCCTGCGAATTACATCCGAACTCCAGAATATTTTTTCTGTTCACTGAAATATGGAGCAAGAATCGAATGGAGCCAAGGATCAATTCTTCCTCTAGTAGGGCCTTCACGGCTGGTTTACCAATCGTCTCGCATTGGTAAATTTATCCGTTTTGCAGATTTCAGCGTCAATAATAATAGCATAAAAGTAGATCCGACAGGAACCAAAGGGCTACAACTACTATCTAGAGGGTTGTATATAATCAATGTAGGTATAGGAAAACGCTGGGGATGGAACAATGGATATGGGGGAGATTACTGCTTAGGAATACCTGGAGGAGTGGGATATAGTGAGAGTTCTACGTTCAGTAGAGGAGGGTACTATGCATCTACTGCTGTAGGAACAGCTATTCATATAAGAAATAAGCTGGCTAATCCAGATGAGATTCCTATAGCTGATCAAGAGGCAATGAAGACACTTTTGGAAATACGTTACACGAGTAAAGACGATTATTCCATCTTGTCTACTTTTTATCTTGGAGTGCTCGTATACCCAGAAGTAGGAGAATAGTTATGAAGAAAAATTTTTTAAAAGGAGTTGTTCCTATTCCCGGTTTGAGCACAGATGAGGGAACGGGGGTTAAAGATCAAAACTTATGGCTAAACAATGCAACTCTCAATGTAAGGGGTGATGCTACCGTTGAAGACAAGGTAACTGGACGAGATTTGAATGTGACAGGTCCTAAAATACAAACAGATGTTGATCTATCGGTAGGAAGAGATGTTAAAGGAGGGCGAACTGAACTTGGAGAAACGGTTCTGAAAGGAGATTTTAGCATCAAGTGTGATATGGGACAAGCCCCTCAGTTTACAAACTTGAGTGATCCTCTTTCAGCAAGAGATGCGATTACGTTTGACTATTATCGAGATAGGTCTACGCAAGCCTATAATTGCGTAACTGGATATAGGGTGTCCGTTGCAGGAGAGAGTTTTCTTGATCTGCATGCGAACAATAGCAGAGACGTAGAGTCGTTTACTCCTATGTATCGAAACAGATTCTATTGGAACGGCAATGATAAACAAAGGCTATACTTAAAAAGTCCTGGAATTTACCAGGTAGCTTTTCAGATATTGCGCAATTCGGGATATCACGCAGGGAATGACGACCCAACTGTCTTCTTAAGGTTATATACTTCCGAATATGAATACACAAATCTCTGTACAGGAGACACAAGAGGATTCTCTCAGGGTAATACGACCAACACTTCTTTGTATTCCATATTTTCTATCCCGTCCATAGGAGACGAGATGCCATTTGTACGTGTCTTTACTAAAATTTATATTGATATAGCTCGTACAATGATTAACGTGATCTGGTTCCCATTCGGGTCTTCTTATACGGAGGAGGATTAAATGACGACTCCTACAAATAATAACACCGATGTTTCTTTCCCAACATTTGTGCGTTTGAATATAGAGACGTTAGGGCTAAACGAAGAAAAAAAGAAAAAAGCTGTTATGATTTCAGAAATGTTAACAGCCAATGATATGGATATTACACAGGATTTGACTAGTAGTACGGCAAAACTTGAGTGTAAGCAAGATCTTATTGCTAGAGGTAATTTTAAGATTACTAATCCCCAATCAGATATTTTTTTCAACGGTCGAGTAAACTTAGCAGATAATACTGTAGATTATAAGCTATCCTCTAACAATCAACCAGTTTCATTTACGGAGATTAATTCTCGTCAAGGCAAACAGTATGTCCCCTATGGGTTATACAAGATAGGGGAGCCCAAAGTAAGTATGCGTTCAGCTACTTCTTCAGGCCATGTAGGTTCTGGAGATACTGGAGGTGGTGGGGCTGAGGTTCTTTGGGATGCCTATAATGAGGTAATGAAGGACACTCAAGATGAAGCGGTAAGCTTAGATTCTTCACATCGGGGTAAATTATTTTTCACAGCTTCTCCCGAAGCTCCGATTCTATTCCGACTTTCTGTCTTTTTAAGAAAAAGTGGGGCCTGGTTGGATAACGGAGTAGGAGGACCAGTTAGTCTATATGCAAATACCTATGAGGTCGGAGGAAAAGTAGTGCGTAGAATATTAGGAACTGCGGTTTGTTATGGATCCACCTGGTATACAACAGTTCCCATGTTTTGGTGTGCAGCTACTTACTATGCGACTTCAATGGGATATTTCCAGCTGATTGTGGAACAACGAAACTTCCGGGTTGCTTCTTTTTCTTGGAATGTTGTTCGCTTGCCATTTGTTCCATAACAAAGGTTCTTTGCTTATGCCGCTTGGCTAGCCGTTAGTTAAGCGGTTCTTTTTAGTAAAATAAAACAAGGAATCTTTTGTTGTAGACTGATCGAAAAGCTACAAGTATAGTACTAGGAAGAGAAGGCACTTAGTAGGCTCAGTCAAAGAACTTCGAAACAGGTATAAGGGTCCCAAAAATGGAAGAGCAATCCACAGTTGAATATTGGGGAGATTACAAAGTTATCGCGGAACTCGAGCAAGGATTGTGGAGTCGAGATGTTCTTACAGAACATCGGTTTATTAAAAAACGTTACGTGCTCAAGATACTTCCTTCGGAACTTTCATTGTCAGAAGATTTTATGAAAGTGTTTCAAAAGGTCATTGTTCAATTAGCTACGATTCGCCATCCAAGCTTGGTAGCTATTGAGAATGTTTCTCAGGAGAAGGATCGCTATTTTATTGTGACGGAAGAGAATAGCGGTACGATCTCTCTGGCCAAGTATTTATCTGGAAGAAAACTATCAGAAGAAGAGATTGTGTATTTGATTCAACAACTTTGTGAAGTTTTGGAGCTAGTACATGAAATAGGATTAGCTCATGGTCAGATTAATTTACATTCTGTTCATGTCTCTTTTATCAATGGAGTAGCCAATATTTATCTTCCTGAGGTGGGGTTCGCATCTTTGCTTAGAGAACGTATGTTCTCCTCTATTATGCAGAAAGCTTCCATGCAAGAAAGCGTGGAATGTATTCGTGATTTGTTGGTGTTTGAGGCTCCTGAAGAGAAATCAACCAATCACCGTGCGACAGATGCGTACTCAGTTGGTGTGTTAGCTTATTACTTGCTAGTAGGAGCATTTCCTTGGGGAGCTTTTCCTAAACCCTCGTCTTGTATACCTGACAGTATTTATGATTGGGATAGTTTTATTTTGAGTTGTTTGCAGCAACAACAACAAGCCAGACCGAAGCGATTGCGAGATGCTCTAAAGAAAAAAACATTAGGAGAGCAGCTCCAGTCGACTATTGACCACTGTCGTGAGTCCTTGCGTGCGATGGAAGTTCAAGAGGAGGTTTCGGAACCTATTGCTCCGACGTCTCTGATTCGAGAGGGAGAGAAGCTTTTTGAGGGCAAAGAGGAACAACAAGCTTTTGTATTAGTAGAGGCTAAATCGATTGATGAAGCAATGGTTACTACTGTGGATTCAGAGGAAGTATCGGAGAGTGGAGAAGGATATGTCAATCCGTTGCAGTCTTTATTAGCAAGAGAACCGGTCGTTAGTCGCTACGTAGAAATAGAAAGAGAAGAAGTGAAACCTCAACCGCTATCTACCGAAATGGTGTTTATTGAGGGAGGAGATTTTTCTCGTGGAAGCAGAGATGGACAGAGGGATGAATTACCGGTTCATAATATCACCCTTCCGGGATTTCTTTTAGATATTCATCCTGTTACGAATGAGCATTTTGTACGTTTTTTGGAGTTTATTGGCGGAGAACAGGACGAACATTATAATGAACTAATTCGTTTAAAAGATTCTAGGATTCAGCGTCGCTCAGGCAGGCTTATTATTGAGCCTGGATATGCTAAACATCCTGTTGTGGGTGTGACTTGGTATGGTGCTTCTTCTTATGCAAGTTGGATAGGCAAGAGGTTGCCTTCGGAGGCTGAATGGGAAGTGGCGGCTGCCGGAGGGAAGTTAGGAATGCGTTACCCTACCGGAGAAGATGTAGATAAAAGCAAAGCTAACTTCTTTAGTTCAGATACAACGCCGGTTATGAGCTATCCAGCTAATATACTAGGTCTTTATGATATGGCAGGGAATATATACGAATGGTGCCAGGATTGGTACAGTTACGATTTTTATGAAAATTCCGCTTTAGAGCCAGATTCTCCTCAGGGGCCTCCTCAAGGTGTCTATCGCGTTTTGCGAGGAGGGTGTTGGAAGAGTCTAAAAGAGGATCTCCGTTGTGCACATCGCCACCGAAACAATCCAGGGGCAATTAATAGCACCTATGGGTTTCGTTGTGCGAAAGATGTAAAATAAAGGGCTTGCTATGAGAGCTTTGTCTCAAGACTATTATATTGCTTTATGTACAGAGTTGATAGAGCATGATCGGCGTTATTATGTGTTGGATCGACCTACAATTTCTGATTACAGTTATGATATGAAGATGCGAGAGCTTCAAAAAATAGAAGCTCAACATCCGGAGTGGAAGGTGCCTTGGTCGCCAACCATTTATTTGGGAGATCGTCCTTCTGGTCAGTTTCCTGTAGTTCCTCATTCACATCCTATGGTGTCTATAGCGAATGTGTACTCTTTAGAGGAATTAGAGGAATTTTTTTCCCGGACAGAAAAGCTGCTTGGTTATTTCCCTACATATTCTTTAGAACTCAAAATTGATGGAATCGCTGTTGCGATTCGTTATGAAAACAGGACGTTTGCTCAGGCTTTGAGCAGAGGAAATGGAGTTAAAGGGGAAGATATTACAGCTAACGTAAGTACGATACGTTCTTTGCCTATGACTCTTCCTCAAGATGCACCAGAAGAGGTAGAGGTTCGAGGAGAGGTATTTCTTTCATACCAGGCTTTTGAGAAGCTCAATATTTGTCAGCGAGAACAAGGGAAATTAGAATTTGCGAATCCTCGCAATGCTGCTGGAGGGACTCTTAAGCTGTTGTCTTCTAGGGAGGCAGCTAAAAGGAATCTGGACTTATCCATTTATGGACTCATCACGAATCGTGAAGAGCATTCTCACTTTGAAAATCTTGGTCTATGTGCTCATTGGGGATTTCCTATCGCAGGCATGCCTAAACAGTGCCGCACGAAAGAAGAGGTTATAGAACGCATACGAGAAGTTGAAGGAATGCGATCGCGGCTTCCCATGGCCATAGATGGGGTGGTCGTTAAGGTCGATAGTGTTGCCGAGCAGCATCGTTTAGGATTGACTAGCAAGCATTATCGTTGGGCGATAGCCTACAAATATGCTCCGGAAAGAGCAGAAACCATTTTACAAGATATTACCGTGCAGGTTGGTAAAACAGGGATTTTAACTCCAGTTGCCGAACTAACTCCCGTTTTGCTGTCTGGGAGCCGAGTGTCTAGAGCATCTCTATACAACGAGGATGAAATAGAGAAGAAGGACATTCGCATAGGAGATTCTGTTTACGTAGAAAAAGGTGGAGAAATTATCCCTAAAATCGTTGGGATTAATTTAGCTAAGCGTTCTCCTGATAGTAAACCTTGGAAAATGCCAAGCCTATGTCCTATGTGCCATAATCCAGTCATTAAAGAAAGAGTGTCTGTTCGTTGTACAAACCCTCTTTGCCTTGGGGGAATGTTAGAAAAGATTTGTTTCTTTGCAAGTAAGGGAGCTTTGAATATTGATCATTTAGGCGAGAAGGTTATAGCCAAATTATTTGAAATGGGGCTGATTCGTTCTTGTTCCGATGTGTTTGCGCTTACAGAAAATGATTTGAAGCAGGTTCCAGGATTTAAGGACCGTTCTGTCCACAATTTATTAGCGAGTATTGCAGGAGCCAAAGAAGTGACTTTGGATCGATTTTTGACAGCGCTTTCCATACCTTTTGTAGGGAGTTCTGGGGCTATAGCTCTAGCGGACCATTTTGGAACTTTAGATAAAGTAATGAAAGCTTCCTTGGATGAATTACTCTCTATAGAAGGTATTGGTCAAAAAGTTGCAGCGTCTATCATAGATTTCTTTTCTAAAACTGAGAATGTAGAAGAGATTTGTCGTATGCAAGAGTTGGGGGTTCGCATTCTTCCTAAACAGGTAGATAGATGGGCCCCTTTACAGGGTAAGATTTTTGTTCTTACAGGGACTCTTCAGGAGATGACGCGATTACAAGCCGAGGAGCGTATTCGTTCGTTAGGAGGAAAGATTAGTTCTTCTGTATCGAAGAATACCTATGCTGTAGTTGTGGGAAGAGAAGCTGGGTCTAAGTTAAAAAAAGCTCAGGAATTAGGGGTGCAGGTTCTAGAAGAAAGTGATTTGTTAAAAATTCTTAATCAAAACTAGCTAATTTCAAGATGCGTTTTACAAAGCTTTTATCAAGAGATCTGAGATTTATATGTAAGAATTTGGTATAATATTTTTCTTTAAAAAAGATTTTTTAGGAAAATATGACAAATCCGGCTGCAACTTTATCGACAAGTCCGGACCTTTCTTTGAAAGAGAGACTGGACGCTTCTGGTCAGCTATGCACTCAAGCTGGTCAAGGGAGTCCTCAGCCTCTGAGCTTAGAAGCTCGACGCTTGAATTCTAACTTCTCTATGCGACGGGATTTGGTCGATGTTGTAGAAAAAGCTATTGAAAGCACCAAGGGGAATGAGCTCAAGAAACTTACTATATATGAAATTGCTCTAAAAGTTTGTACGGTGATCGGGGCTGCGATTCTTTTCGCTATTCCTCTTTGTATGTTGCTTGGAGTTCCTTTATGGATCCCTGTTGTTATTTGTATAGGTGCAGGAATTACGTTCAGTATTGTTAAGGGCTGTTTACGAAGAAGGTGTCAGCAGATCCGACAAGAATATCGCGCTCTGCATCTGTATCATCGTTATCTGCTTTCTAATAAAGACTCTATCGACGGGACTTTTTTGAGTCGTTTCGATGTTCGTGTTCGAAAGCCTGAGGAAAAATTACACGGAGTAGATTCTGAAAAACGCGGAGATAATCATCCAATAGCTGCGGATCGAAAATATGATTTTGCTGGATTAGCTCATCAACGTTATCAGGTAGATGCCGCTATTGGAATACCATCTGTTCAAAATAGTTTTTGGAGATCTGCAGCTCAACAAGTGAAAGTTGTTAAAGATGAGATTATCTCAGGGGAAAAGACTAGTGAAGATCTACGTCTTATATCTAAACAAGCTTTGCAAGTAGCTGGTATAGATTTTTCTGGAGCAGCAGGAAAAGAGTCCGTACTAGATGTAGCTAAATCTTTAGCAAGTTTATTAGCCTTTGGGGCTCAAGTTGGGAAAGATGCCCAAAAATCTACACAGCAATATCATCAGCGATTTTTTGGCAGTCCTCTTCTTGCAACATGGTGTGGGGCAGATCTTTCTTTGGCAGCTCAAGATTTTGTTGCGCAAGGAAAGAATTTTTTAGACGTTTCTAGCCGTCATTATGCGACGCTTCAAATTGCTATTGAAAAGGTACAGTTGGTGCCCGTGTTATGTAAGATCCGGGGATGGAAAGATAGGATTCGTTCCCTAGCTCAACAAAAAACACTCACGGCAGCTCTTTTACGCAAGTTGTATTGTGAAATCGAAGATGCTATGCATGAGATCTGTATTGAAGATGGGATTTCTCCTTATATACAGGATCAGGTGCGGATTGTAACGCAAAAGTGTTTGCGAGAAGAGTTAAAAGATCTTCTTGGGAAAACAGATGAAGAACTGAAACCATGTGATCTTTCTAAGATACAGAGAAGCGTCTGTTTGTTTGCAACTTCCGTTGTTTCTCTTTTAGAGGGTCGAATGGGGGTTTCAGAAAAAAGTTCGATAAAAGAAATAGAAGAAACCGTTTATCGGGAGTTAGGCAGTACCATTTTACAATTGGGGGGATTATCTGGTGGAATTACCCCATTGATTGACAATGTGCATAAAGCTATTAGACAGGGAAGAGCTCTAAGTAATGAACTCCGCCAATCAATACAGTTACACCCAGAGCGACGTTTCCATCGCTTGCAGGCTAAGGTAGAAAAATTACAAGGATTTATCCGCGATCCAAAGTGGGGGGCTTCCGCAGTTCACCTTTCTTCTCAAGAGACGTTAGAGCAAAAACGCCAGTTGCTTGACAAATTGACTGGAATCCAAACGCTCTTATCAGATTGGGAGACACGTTACAGTGTGTTTAAAGAGACGAAATTGACTCACATTGTAATGGAAGACTTCTTCAAAGAAACCGAAAAATTTTTAAATTCTCACTCTGCTGTAGCAGAGTCATGTTCTTTGGATTGTTCTGTCGAAGAGCTGAAGGACTGCGATCAGGCTTTGAACGCAGATTTAGGAAATATAGAGAAGGTTATGAATCCAGCAGATGTAGAATCTGCGGAGAGGGAATTTAAGCAGTTAATATCAGATCTAGCTGGCGTACAAGAGCAGCTAGACCAGCTTTCTGTCCCTATTTGTGAAGAAGGGGTGAGTGGTAAACGTCTCTTATTGAATACACTGCTCTCCCATCCAGATACTCTACAGAAGAAAGAGTTAGAAAAAAGGGCTGCTTTAGAAGCTTTCACTTCGGGAGAGGATCCAGAGTTTCCTGTCAGAAAAGAGGAAACTTTAGATATGGTTTCTAGTGGATATGACTATCTTTCTAATCTTTTAGGTAAGATCAACTCCTTTGAATCTATTTTGGAAGAATCTAGAGATAAGAAGATCTCTTCCCAATATATGCAGCAGTTAATGGGCTTAGCGAATGAAATTTCTTATGAGTTATCTTCGTCCCGAAAAGATCCGATAGACAACCTATTGTGTCGATTAGAAGGGTTAAGTACATCGATTCCTCTAGAAGAGAGTGTTGAAGTTTCCTCATCCCCTGTGGCAGAAAAAATTGCGCGGGCTTCTTATCAGCGAATTAATAGGGTGGAGAAAAGCAAAGTTTCCAAAACGTTAAAGGCTTTTACACACCTTATTAAGGAATTGCGAAGATCTTTACGTAAAGCAATGCTCTCTAAAGCTGTAGTGGCTGCGGTCCTTTCTATCGCCTTTTCTTGCCTAGCCATTGCGCTATTTTCTGTACAGCTGACTTGGTTGCCTATCGCTTTTTGTGTCATTGCCTTAGTGCTGGAGGCTATCCCTGCTGCATTGTCTATTTGGGTAGATAAAGAGAACTGGAAGGTAGAAGTTGCTTCTCTTGCGAAGGAGTTGTCTTCAGACAAAAGGAAGCTTCCTTATCCAGAGATGGATGTTCAAAATATCAGAAAGTTGAAAGGCCTTAAAGACTCCTATGGGTTAGATGGTGTTTCTGAATTGCGTGTAGCGGAAGCAGCTTTATTGGGAGCAAAAAAACTTCCGGAAGAGCAAAAGCAGGATACTTTGCAGAGTACGATAAAAGCATTGAGAGCCGATTTGAAGGTTCTTAACAAGAAGTTTAAAAGGCTTCCGGAATCCTATCAGCCTAAAAAATCGTCAGAAGCTGTCTCAGCGAAACGAAGCAATGGAAACGCTGCTTCAGTAGAAAAAGAGCTAGCTGCTCTAGAAGAAAAACAAAAAGAGTGCCATGCTGCCTGCTTACAATTTGAAACTGAAAGTTCGAGATTTTTGGCAGAACGGAATAGAGCAAAATTGTTTGAGTCTAAAATAGCTCAACAACGTAAAGAAAGGGAGGAGCTAGGGAATCAGGAAGCGCGCTATACTCAGGTAATCAGTTGTTTAGAAGCGTTTATTGCAAGAAAAGGCGTATCTGCTCAGCACAAGTCTAAAGAAGATCTTTCTCTCAAAATAACTGAGTTGTTGTCTCTTAACAATCAGAGTCTCAAAAAACGAGATTGTAACCCGCTCTCTAGGATGCAAGGACGATTTCAAGCATTTGCTGAAGAAGGGTGCTTACAAGACGTCAAGGGATTGTTGGAATTGAATATGTGTTTAGGTTCCGCCGAATTTTCTCTGTATCGTGATGAACAAAATCGAATGAGTTCCGAGAGATTTCCCTTCCAGAATTCGCAGCAACTTCTTCAGTACGGTAAAAATCTTTTCGATTCTTATGATAAAGGCGATCGAACTCCACTTTTGCAGTTTATTTTAGGATCTGGATGGGGGGCGATTCGTGAAGCTTGCTTCGAGCTGAAATCTTTAAATAAACGTAAGCAAAAAGGCTCTTCTTTTGCTCCTGAAGATTATGAGAACGCTTGTAAAGCTTTAAAGAGGTTCCTTAAAGCACGAGAAAGTCTACGTTTTAAACTTAGCCTCCCTTTAGGGGGAAATAGTGAGTTAGAGATTGGATTGCAACATCACATACGGAATCAGCAATGGACAAAGGATCGTTTAACAGGTAGACACCAAGAGTGTTGTCGAGATATTTTGCAGCATTTAGAAGATTGGATTACGAAAACTCGAAACGAGTCCCAAGAATGCCAAAAAGTAGAAACGGAAATACAAAACTTTTGCCAAAAAGAAGGATCCTGCAAAAATTTACAAGATAGTGTGAAGATTCTATTTTCTAATTTACAGGCAGATCTGAACAAAATTCCTCAGGATATTCTTCGAGCTGTCTTACGTTCTCTATCCTTGAAGCTTTGTTATATTATGGACAAGAAATTAGAATGTGAGAAGTTGGAGGAAAAATTTGCTAAGGTTGACGCTGTTGTTAAAATAAAAGAGTCTGAGTTCGAGGAGCATGGAGAGAAGTGGTTTGATCAGTATCAACTGTTACAAACTCAAATGAAACAGCTAGAGCTACAAAAAGAGAAATTATTGGCGGAGAAAAACTAAAAAGAAGAGAGGTTTTTGGTAAACCTCTCCTTCTGTTAGAATGAAGTTTTGAGATCAAGGATTTCGTTAATCAGACACTTTCTGTAGCAAAAATACGGAGCAGGTAGGAAATGAGTTCGTGCAATTTGAATGCGTGTGTTCTGTAGCCAATATAACGGTCCGGGCGAATAATAAACAAAGATTCGGGATTGGCATGGTACAGTCTATGTACCTTAGGATTTTCAGTTGCAATAACATCTACCCATTCCCCATACTCTTCGAGAAGAGCATGCGTTAAATCTGGACGCTCCTTAAAGAAAATAAGCAAATGCTTGGCATTTTTTAACGAATCTAATAGATAGCCCGCAGTTTCAAGTTGAATATCTAAAGCGCGAGACCCTGGTTTAGGTCCGCGAATTTCTTTATCATTAGGAGAAACCTTAATAATATCACTAGTTTCGTATTTTGAAGCTCGATGAGAGGGGTAGTATAGTTCTCCTTCCGCTGTATCAAGCTGTCGACATCCCTTAAGGTAGTAGTACATTAAAGCTGGAGTATACATCTTTGAAAAAAGAAGCTTTGCAGTTCTTTTTTGATGAACCTCATTAAAATGAGGTAACACATGACTTGTTTTCAACTCTCTGGAAAGAATCAGTTGAGAGGAGGCTGCTTTTTTTATTACTGGAAGAAGTTTCCAGCCTAAATTAAAAGCTTCATGAATATTTAAGTTCACTCCAGAGAGATAAGAAAAGGAGAGGTTGTTAGCAACGCTTCCTAAAAAAATGTAGCGGTTATGGCAAAAAGGATATTGCATAAATGATGCAGAAATGGAAAGAGGGTTTTCTGCTAATGCAAGACCATATGTGTACAAAAGCTTGTTTTTAAATTTAGGAGAAAGAGGGCCAGAAGTGTTTGCTAGGTACAGCTGACGAGATCCTCTATATGGGTTGTAAAAAACAAAGTTAGCAAAATTTTTCGTTACAGGAAGAAGGTGAATATGAGCTTCTTCAAAAGGTTCTCCTTCTTCGCAATCTACGAAAAGAGCTTCTTTATGGAATTTTTTTGGTTTGATTTGTGTTTTGACTAAGTCTCTAAGATCTGGATCCGCATCCATTTCACAAGCAACGATCCACTTAGGAGCAAAGATCTCCCGTTTTTCATAGACTTGCGAGGAAGTTTTTGTGCTCTCTATGAATAGATTTTCTTCGACTTGGGTAACAGGTCTTGTTGCCCAATCTACTACGCCACCACGTTTTTGAAACTCTTGGAGCAAATGGTTAACCAAATCCTCATAAGAAATCAAAAGGGAAAAAGGATAACGAGAAGCGGAAGACTGATTAAATTTAAAGAGCACCGTACGTTGTTTCCAATGATAGCGGGCACCAAAGAATTTACGTCCTTTATCCAGCAGGTCTCCCAAAAGATTGATGTTATCAAGAAGTTCTAAAGAAGATGACGATAAAACCAAGGGAAGAGAAGGTCGAGGAATGGCAAGGGGGGCTGTTATGCTATCTCGGGAGTCGATTACTTTAATGCAGATGCCATGCTGCTGTAAGATGTTGGCAAGAATCAATCCTGAAGGATTGGCTCCCATAATTAAAACATCGATCATAGTAGTGTCCCCACGAGCAAATGTGTACTCTATTTGAGAAAACGTCCACTTAAAGGAAAGGGCGAAAATATGTCTGTGCTAAGTGAAGGAGTATACGCAAGAGATCTTTTAAAAGGAATCTTGAGAATATAAAACCTTATAGAAAAAATTAAAGATTTGATTGGAAGTGCATTAAAATATCTTGTAAAGCTTGTTGTCGGTAAGGAGATGAAGCTATGTCATGTTGTGTGTCAGCATAAATTTTGAAACACATTTGTGCTGGAGCCGCTCCTAGAAATAGTCGCTGGTGGGACATAGAAACGATACAATCTTTGAGTCCATGTTGATGAAGAATCGGAATTTTTTTCGGTAAAGAAAGCATAAGGACGTGGTCTTGAATGCCTAAGAAAAAATCGATGTCTTCTCGACAGAGTTTGATAGGAAGATTTTTGAACCCAAATGCTTTACCCACGCTGTCAGCTGCAGAAGAGTCTGCTAGATTGGACATGCCAATTGTTGAGCAGATTTCTTTGAGAAGAATAATTCCATCTGCAACAGGGGCCCAAACAGAGATGGCTCGAATTGTATAATCTCTAGGTTTATAAGAGCTAGCTAAATGTATGGTAGTATGACACCCTAACGAAACCCCAGCGACACCAATGCGATGAGCATTGACCTCTGGGTATTTAGATACGGCTGCTAGGATGTCTTCTCCATTTCGTAAATAGGTCCGAGCTGGAATTTGATCGCAGATCCCCTCGCTATTTCCGCATCCTGCCATATCAAATCTAGCAACAGCAATTCCATTCGAAGCGAGAAGGTAGGCAAGTTCGCGATAAACTCCATCAGATCCATAACAATTTCCTCGGAATCCATGGAAAAAAATGACGGTTGGATAGCCTCCTTCAGGCATGGGAGTTGTTGGGGTATGGAAGACTCCTACAAGGTTATATCCGCAGCTCTGGACATTAACGCTGCGGCAACGTTCTTGTGGCACAGTTTTCTCTTCAATGATGGTGAGATAAGTTTCTGGAATTGAGGGAAACCCTGGAACCTCAACAGGAGCCGCAAAGCCACTGTTGGACAATAATAAACATAAGAAGGAAGCAAACTTTTTCATTCTATAAAAAGCCCTTTATTTTCAAAAAGCTTCTAAAAGAAGCATGTTTTTGCAGTTTTTCGTTTCGAAAAAAAAACGAAAGGAAAGAATGATAGGGCAATTTATTGGATAAAACAACTCTTTTTGCGAATTTTCAAAAACAAAATTGGTTTTATAGGGAGAAGCCAAGCTTAGAAAGGGCGTCAATAAATTGCTTGAAAGATGATTCATGTGGATAGGCGGCATTAGGATTCTCAGTTAAAATTTTTTAATCGAAAAATAAAATTTTTCTTGAAAAAGAGAGCCTAGTATTTTCTCTTTAAACAAAATAGAGAGCAGATCTTGATTATTTTTGAAAATAGCTATAGCATATAGGCTGATTTAGCATTTTCTTGAGAAAAGGTTCATTCATGGCCAGCAAAAACCGCGAAATTATTAAATTGAAAAGCACAGAAAGTTCTGAAATGTATTGGACTGTTAAAAACAAAAGAAAAACAACCGGTCGACTAGAACTTAAAAAATATGATAGAAAGCTGCGTAAGCACGTTATCTTCAAAGAAGCTAAGTAGGCTTTTACCTAGCTTCTAGATCCTCATGGGTGTCATGAAGTTAGAATTATTATTAGCCTTTAAGTATCTAATTCCAAGAAGAAAAAGTTTTTCCTCTTCCATAGTTTCGGTTTTTTCCGTAGGGATCGTTGCCCTTGTTGTGTGGTTGTCCGTGGTCTTTATGTCTGTGATCCACGGACTACAGCAAAGATGGGTGGGGGACCTCGCGAGGTTGCACGCTTCCATTAGAATTGAGCCCTCCGATAAATATTATGAGTCCTATTACTATCAGATTGACTCTCATGCCGAAGCTTCGCAATACATTTATAAGACCATAGGGGAAAAGCTTCTTTCTGATCAGACAGATCCATATGATCCAGATGTGGATTTTGCGCTTCCAGAAACATTTCCGGCTCCAGAGTTCTCTGTGAGTGGAAAGATTGTGGATCCTGTTCATATAGCTAATGAAAAGATGCTTTCTTTTCTTCCTTCCCGGAAAGGCTCTTTTGTTGAGTTCGAAGAGGGGATGGGGTATGTGCATATGGACAGAGCTTCTCAAAGTAGTAGGATAGAGCCTCGCTCTCTGTCTCAGTACATTGCGTATTCTTCAGAAGCCTTTTATCAGCAACGCGTTCTTCCTTTCGAAGAAACGGACTACTCAACAGAGGTTCTAAATCGCTTCAATGCTTCGTCCGAAGGTTGGTTAGCTGATTTTCTTCTTCTTCAAGAGAAATTTCGAGGTGTGTCAGTCATTCTTCCCGTCCATTATCGAGACCTCGGTTATCGAGTTGGGGATACAGCATCGTTGTCTATCTTTTCTGTAAAAAAAGAAGGGGAGGTCCGATTCCCTTTGCGGGTAATTGGATTCTATAATCCAGGTGTTTCTCCCTTTGGGGGAAAAACAATTTTTATTGATAAAGATCTTGTTGCATCTATTCGTTCAGAATCTGAGGGACTAGGTATGCACAATGGATGGCAAGTATTTCTTCCAGATATTAAAGAGATTTCTGTTGTCAAAAGAACCCTTCAAAAATTGTTACAGGAAGCTGACGTTTCCTCATATTGGGAAGTATCTTCTTTGTATGATTATGAGTTCTTTAAGCCTATTTTAGATCAGCTTCAAAGCGATCAGGTTTTATTTTCTATAGTTTCTTTTATTGTGTTGATAGTGGCTTGTTCCAATATTGTGACCATGTCCATTTTGTTAGTGAATAACAAAAAACGAGAGATTGGTATTTTGAAGGCCATGGGAGTTTCTTCCTCGCGCCTGAGATTGGTGTTTGGAGTATGTGGAGCCTGTTCAGGGATGCTGGGTGCTTTATTGGGATCTATTTTAGCAGCATTGACATTAAAGAATTTGGGAGTTTTGACTCATTGGTTGAGCGTATTGCAGGGAAGAGAAGCTTTTAATCCGTCCTTCTTTGGCGAACAACTTCCCCAAGATTTCCACCTTCCAACGGTTATCTGCCTTTCATTAGGAGCCTTTGTTTTAGCAGCAATTTCTGGGGCTCTTCCTGCGCAGCATGTTGCACGCATGCAGGTTTCTGATATCTTAAAAGCTGAGTAGAATTATGGGAATTCTTATTGAAGCTCGTCATGTTTCGAAAACGATTAAGCAAAGAGATCTCCATATTGATATTCTGAAAGAGGTGTCTTTTCAATTGCACGAAGGAGAGGTTGTTGCGATTACCGGAGCTTCAGGGAGTGGAAAAAGTTCTTTGTTACATCTTTTAGGAACTTTGGATCAGCCAAGTTCTGGACAAATATTATTTTTTGGTAAAACTGTTCGTCTCGAGGACCTTCCTATTTTTAGAAATCGTAGAATAGGATTCATTTTTCAAAATTTCTATTTGTTAGAAGATGATTCGGTGATCAATAACGTATTGATGCCTGCGCGAATTGCAAGAAAAGATACTGGGAAGAAGTCTGAAGCAAGAGAAAGAGCGATTTATTTATTAGAATCTGTAGGGCTTGTAGATCGACAAGAAGAAAAAGGTTGCTTGTTATCTGGGGGAGAAAAACAACGAGTTGCCATAGCGAGAGCTTTGATGAATGATCCTGAGATTGTATTAGCTGATGAACCTTCTGGGAACCTGGACCGTCGAACAGCCGATACGATCCATGAACAGCTGCTATCACTTGCGGGGAAGCATCGTGGGGTATTGATCGTAACTCATGATCGAGAGTTAGCTGAAAAATGCCATCGAGAAGAAATTCTCCGCGATGGCACTTTAACACAGCGTAGAAGGGGACCCCTCCAGGCTTCCTTGAAAGGTATAGGCACCCTTCCATCCGGGAATTATTAAGAGCCTTATACCCTTACTTAACACACCTACAGAGCAATTTTAACACAAAAGTATGAGATCTGTAAATCGTTCTCCGTCAATAGCTCGAAGGTTTTTTGATAATAAAAACAGCATTCGATTCGGTGCATGTACGCGAGAGTGTGCAATGGGAATCCTTAATAGGAATTGTAGACAGATACTCTCCGCTATAAACATGCTTTAGTTGCACTTCATCCTCATCGCGGAGAATTTGATCTTTAGTAGTATTTAACTTTTCAACAATCCATCCACAACGTTCTGGATAACCGCCATCAAAATAAGCTTCTCCAAACCTTCCATAGAAAGATAAATAAGGATTCTCAGCAAATTCTCTGCCAAAAATCTTTTGTCGAATAGGTAAAGAACCTATGAAGCAATATGTTTGGTTTAAAATTTTTTGGGAGGCGTGTTCATTATTATCCACACAAAAATAAAAAACGATGGGAGCTGCTGAAGAACGCTCTTTTAATGTGGGGAAGAGATAGGGGAGAGTAGACCAATACGTCATGTAAGGAGAACTCACAACAAGAGGTGAATTAGCAGATTCTAATGTGAACCAGGAAGAAGGACTATTGATCCCCGCTGTGAATACGGAGCGTTCGCTTTGTTTAGCTGAACGATGGTCTTTAAGGTAAACTCGAACCGCTTGTTGGAGAGCATTACGTTTATTAGATAGTTCGGTTGTATCCGTTTCAGGAAAATAAAGAGGGGTGAGCAAGTCTGTTAAGGGGAGTAAAGAAATGTGAATGGGAACAGGTTCTAAACAGACACTTTCAGACCAATCTTTAAAATCTAACTGTCCATCATGAACAGAGGGTAATACAGTGCCCCCTAGGAATACTGTATGAGAAGAAGAAGAGGAATCGTAAGTAGAGTAGCCAGATTCCGTGCTGTTTGACACAGAGCTTTTTAATAAGGAATTTGCTGCTGCTGCTTCTAGGGAGATCTTCTTACTACGGAGGCCTTCTACCTGTTCAAAGGATAATTTAAGAACTTGGAACCCAGATCCTCCAAAAGTTGCCGATGTGATGTAATGTGTGCCGAATTTTTGAATAAATGCAGTACAAGAATCTGGAGAATTTGCGTTCAACTTATTTTCGACCCAGTTTCGGAAACTGTTGTCTAAGCGTTTTTCTGCAGCATTAGCCCCGTCATCTTCTTTGAGAATATACAGAGAGTGCGATACCGTGGAGCAAGTTACAGTATTCTTAGCATGATATGTATTTTTCTTTACGAACTCGTAAGTTAGGCTTGCTGAAAACGCTGCTGCTTCAAAGAGACTTAAATCGGAGCTTTCGGATTGAGATAACGGAGATATCTTCGGAGGTTGTGAAGACAGAGAAAGATGTTTTTTTACTGCGACTTGATAAATGTGTTGGTCATCCAAACTACATTGGAACCCTGATTTAATTTTTCTTACAGCGTAAGTTTGTTCGGGGAGGGATTTGACGTTAGCAATTTCCGGATCAATTAACACGGCTGCAATTGTATGAGATCCTACTTGAAGTTGGTAGTTAAACAGCTCCCCTGTAAATCCTTGTAAATCCAAGCGAACAGAGCCTTCTTTTAAGATTTGACTTTTGGCATGACTTCTCCATAGTTTCTCGAACTGGATCTTGTTTACTAGAATCTTTGCGTCTCTTTTGTGTCGTTTGACAATATCAATAAGTTTAGGGGTATAGCTAGGGAATAAGTGCTTTTTAGTCACAAGAATTTCCTGCTGTCCAGCTCCCACTAGAGGAGGTTCTTGCAAAGGAGAAAAAGAGGTAAGAGGTGGTACACAAAAAGTAATAGAGGAAGAAAAGTTTTGTTCAAAAGAAGAGGTTTCCTCAAAAATAGAGGTGCTAATTTCAACTTCAAGAGAGGGAGCTGGCAAAATTTTTGTCCCTTGAGGGATGCCAACTCGTCCGTCAGGGCTAAGTTTGGCGGTTTCCCTTGTGAAAGAGTAATCGAGAGCATTCTCCTCGCTTACGGTATTAGGAATATTCAAGGGATCCAATTTTACAATATCAACGGAACGTCCTAAAAAATCTACATTGCGGATAAGTTCGATATCATCAGCAACTAAAGAGACTCTGGGGGCTTCATCTTTGTTTTGGAGAGTCTCTCGGGTTACACGATATTGTACGCCATCACAAGAGCTTTTCAACAAAGTGTGTTTAATTTCTTCTAAGAGCTCGTTATCGGGCTCCATAGGAATAGAAGAATCCACAAGGCAAGTAGCTACGCAGGCAGATAGTTTGGGTTCTAGAACGGTAAAAAGAGTGCCATCTTTTGTGGATTCCCTAGACAAGACATAAGAGGCTTCTAAAGAAGCATTTTCCAAGAAAGAAGGGGCTCCAAAAATTTCTAAAGGTAGGTTTTCAATAAAATCAGCTAATCGATTCTTTTCTTTGATGAAATCTAAAGTAATAGGGTGCCGCTCTCCCAATCTAGGATTAAAAACAGAATGCGGTTGAACAACATATAAAAAAGGAGAGTGGGGCATTAGAGGGCTCCGATTAAATAATAAGACAGCTCATAATGAAAAGATTATCTTTTTAAGAAAAGCAAAGAAATAGAAAAGATATTACATGGTGGTAAGGGAGAGTATCTGCCGCAGGAAAATATCTTTTATCAAAAAAGGATCGCCTTAACAAGGGATCCCTTTTTTGAGATTACAGAATTCACTGAATTCTTCTCTTTTTAGTCGGAGGAGAAAGATCTTCTTGACTAGTCGAAGTTCCTTCTAGAGGATCTTCCTCTTCTTCTCTAGAACGTTTCACAGGTTGTGTGTTTTCTTGCACAGATTGCCATATTTCTGATAAGGATTGGCATTGAGTTTCTGTTAGACCTCTAATGACAAACAAATCTTCGGTATTTCTTGCCAGTCCTACGAATGACCAATTAGAAGATCCAATAATTAAAATTTTGTTGTCAATACAACACATTTTGACATGCAAAGGTGGGCTTCCAGGCTTGCGTACACGAAGTGGAAGGGAAAGTTGTAATCGTTCTAATGTCCTCTGAGTCTGTTTGCTTTCACGAGTATCGACAGCTACTTCTACTTTTACACCCCTTTCAGCGGCAGCTTGAAGAGCTTGAAGAATTCCGGGATGGGAAAGGATGTACATAGCAATAAGAATATTTGATTTTGCGTTCTGAATAAGATCCTGGACAAGATGGATTCCTATTTGACTGCTTTTCTGGGAGCGTCGATAAATAGGGAGATAGGAAACTAACTGACTTCCAATAATACCGGTGAAGGATTGACTGCATGCTACTCGAGTCGCCAACATAGCATCTTTGAAAATAGCTGAGAGATTGATGTCTTGCTCAGTAGAATTTATGGTGAAGTTCCCGGTACTTATGAATAATTTTTTGTTATCAACAACCAGCGATTTTCTGTGGAATAGAGATCGGCCGGGTTGTTGTTGCAGGATAATCGAAGAGTTTTGAGCAGCCGATATAAGTTCATCTCCATCCCTAAATAGAACAGTTGTCCGAACATCTTTTGCAGCAACATTTAAAGCGTGTTGAATAATTGTGGGGTGTGTGAATCTGTATACTTGAATGAACAGACTGCTACAGGCCTGGTTCATAAGCTTACAAATGACTGACAAAGGATTGCTATGTGTTTTTTGCTGAGCAGAAACGAAGGTAATAAGTTCTTGTTGTGCAACGGGTCTGGGTACGCTGCTCCCAGTCCTACGTGCTTTAAGGATTTTTCGGGATGAGCGCGACGTTTTGCTAGAAGTCTCTAACGAATGACGATTGCTGCTACATTGAATTTTGCGAGGTGTTTGATTTTTCCCATGATCATAGTCATAAATAACTCGATGGGAGAGATCTTTTCTGTGATATTTAAATAATTGTGTTACTACGACTGCTGCTGCCGTTGTTGTTGAAAGAGGTCTCTTCCTGGGGGGGGGGGGTAGAGCAAGTTGGGCAGTCAGAGACTATGGGAAAGGTATGACGTGAACAGGGAGAACACATATTTTTATTTTAACAACATTGAATTTAAAACCTCAGATTGTAATTAACTCATTTAATTAACCTCAATTTAAATTGGTTTTTTATTTAAATATAGTTTGTTTATAAAATATAAAAATTAAATTTTACAATAAACGCGATAGATCACAGTCTGATTTCAAAGAAAAGGGATCGCTTTAAAAAGAGATCCCCTTTCTGAGATTACAGAATTTATTGAGTTCGGGCTTTTTTAGTTGGAGGAGAAAGATCTTCTTGACTAGTCGAAGTTCCTTCTAGAGGATCTTCCTCTTCTTCTCGAGAACGTTTCAAAGGTTGTGTGTTCTCTTCAACAGCTTTCCATATTTCTGATAAGGATTGATATTGTAGTGCTGTTAGATTTCGAACGATAAACAAATCTTCTACATTTCTTGCTAATCCTACTAATGACCAATTAGCAGATCCAAAAATTAGAGTTTTGCCGTCAATGCAACACATTTTGACATGCAAAGGTGGGCTTCCAGGCTTGCGTACACGAAGTGGAAGGGAAAGTTGTAATCGTTCTAATGTCATCTGAGTCTGTTTGCTTTCACGGGTATCGATAGCTATTTGTACTTTTACACCCCTTGCAGCGGCATCCTGAATAGATTGAAGAATTCCGGGATGGGAAAGGATGTACATAGCAATAAGAATGCTTGATTTTGCTTCCTCAATAAAGCTCTGGATAAATTGGCCTCCTATTTGGCTGCTTTTCTTGTTACGTCGGAAAATAGGGAGATAAGAAACTGGCTGATTCCCAACAACGCCCGAGAAGGGTTGACTATGTTCTACTCGAGCCGCCAATTTAGAATGATGGAAGACAATGGAGAGATTGATGTCTTGCTCAGTAGAATTTATAGTGAAGTTTCCGGTACTTACTAATAACATTCTGTGATCAACAACCAGCGATTTTCTGTGGAATAGAGCTCGTTGGGGTTGTTGTTCCAGGATAATCGGAGAGCCTTGAGAAGCCTCTACAAGTTCATCTCCATCCCTAAATAGAACAGTTGTCCGAACATTTTTTGCAGCAACATTTAAAGCGTGTTGAATAATTGTGGGGTGTGTGAATCTGTATACTTGAATGAACAGCCTTTTGCTAGCCAGGTTCATAAGCTTACAAATGGCTGACAAAGGATTGCTATTTGTTGTTTGCTGAGCAGAAACGAAGGTAATAAGTTCTTGTTGTGCAACGGGTCTGGGTACGCTGCTCTCAGTCCTACGTGCTTTAAGGATTTTTCGGGATGAGCGCGACGTTTTGCTAGAAGTCTCTAACGAATGACGATCGCTGCCAAATTGAATTCTGCGTGCTGGTTTATTTTTTCCATGATCATAGTCATAGATAACCCGATGGGAAAGATCTTTTCTAGGATACTTAAATACTTTTGTTGCTACGAGTGCTGCTGCTGTTGTTGTTGAAAGAGATCTTTTCCTGAGGGGGGTAGAGCAAGTTGGGCAGTCAGGGACTATAGGAAAGATATGACGTGAACAAGGAGAGCACATATATTTTTGTTTTGTTTTAACAATATTAAATTCAGCCCTCAAATTGTAATTAGCTTATTTATTTAACTTCAATTTAAATTGTTTTTTTTATTCTATCGAGCTTGTTTATAATTTTGTAAAAAATTAAAAGTTTACAATAGCTGCGGTGGATTATAGACTTTCATAAGGTTATTGAGGAGATGACAGAGTTGCTATGAGCAAGCTTATGATAGCTCCTGTTCGGAGGAAGAAGAGTCAGCGTTTTCGGCTTCCTCGTATGTTATAGCAGTACTATTCTCACAAAGAAAATGCCACCAAGTGTTCAAATCTTGTTTTTGACTCTCTGTAAGGGGATTTATAATTAACACTTCTTCTTTATTAGCATTTAGTCCGCGGATAGACCAGTTAGAGGAGCCGACGATAACAGTTTTATGATCGATAATGCATACTTTGCAATGCATCCAATAAGGCAGGGTTACTATTCTTAGGGTTATTTGAGAGTTAAGCGATTTTAGCATTTCAAGGGTTTGTGCTTTTTTGTGGGGGTCGATAATAATCGTAACAAGAACAGATCGCTTTGCGGCTTCATTAATAGCTTGGATAACAGATTCGTTTGTAAGAATACACATTCCAAGCTGAATAGAACTGGAGGCCTTCTGGATTTCTTTTAAAATTTTCCCCTCATTTCCATCTAGCCTATTATTCATAGGGCGGTAACAAATTGTTTGCTCTCCTACACAAACCTTGCCTTTTTGATTTTTCTCCATTAAATCAGCGAGTTCTGGGCTATTTACTCGCATCATAAGATTTACATCTCTATGTAAAGAAGCTATGGTGAAGTTCCCTGTTCCAGTAATAACTCGTTGTTTATCAATGATAAGAGTTTTTTTGTGAAATAGTGAACGTTTACTCCCTAGAGGGATTATCTCTATATTTGGCTTGCACAATTTAAACCAAGTATTTGATAGCATGTGATGGTACTGTACGGTTACGGATACACCTTGTTGCGCTTTGAGGACAAGAGCCTGGATAAGTCTTTCAGAAGATAGATTAAAGGTATTCAGAACAATAGAAGTAGTTGCAGAGAGAATGGCGTGTTCAATAATCTCAAGAGCATTATATCTACAGTGTCTAGAGAAAAAACATACGGGATCTGAGGACAGAGGAAGAGAGTAGGGAACTAGAGTTAAAGATTGGATACGTGTTTGTGTTAACCCTTGTATTTTTTTTGTAGAAGTCATCCCTTCTTGAGAAGGGGTGGATGTCGTTAGTATCCTGTGAGCAGGAGTTTCATAAAATAGTAATGAATAGGGCAACCCCCTACTTCCCCCTAAGAAACGTTTTTGTAATAGGCGAAGATAGGGAGAGGTGGTAGTTATTAAAGGTGCGGTCATAAATAACGCAGCCTATCTAACTTACATAATCGCAGATCCTAGGTTTTTCGTTTATTTTTGTAAAACTTGATTTCTAGATTCATAGGAGACTTATCTTTAACAAAGATAGTCGCTAAAGAATACATTTCATCTTGGGAAAGTGTTGTAATTCCAACAACTATTAGGTGACACATTAAGGTTGTTGAGGAGTAAGCCTTAGGTTATGCTTCTTATTCAGAGGAAGAAGAATCCGCGTTTTCGGCTTCCTCGTATGTTATAGCAGTACTACTATCGCAAAGAGAGCGCCACCAAGTGCACAAATCTTGTTTTTGACACTCTGTAAGGGGGCTTATAATTAAAACGGCTTCTTGATTAGCATTTTGTCTGCGGGTAGGCCGGTTAGAGGAGCAGCCGATAATGGCAGTGGTATGATCAACAATACATACTTGACAATTGGAAGAAGAGCGAGTTCCTACTCTTATGTTTATCTTTGTACAGAGAGAGGATAGCTTTTCAAGGGTGTATTGTTTGTTATTAGAGTCAATAATAACTGTGACAATAACAGATCGCGTGACGGCTTCATCAAGAGCTAGGATAATAGATTGGCTTGTAAGACAACTCGTTCCAAGTTGGATAGAACTAGTGGCTTTTTGAATTTCTTTCAAAATTTCCTTCTCATTCCCGCCTTTCTTATTTTTACTTATAGGACAGTAACAAACTTTTTGTTGTCCTAAACAAACCTCTCCTTTTTGATTTTTCTCTATTAAATTAGCGAGATCCAAGCTACTTATTCTCATCATAAGATTTGCTTCTCTATGTAAAGAAGTCGTGGTGAAATTTCTTGCTCCAGTAACAACTTGGTGTTCATCAACGATGAGAGTTTGTTTGTCTGATGATGCATGGCTAGAGTATAGCGTTACATTTGTTTGTTTGGATAAATCACCCAAAGCTTTTAATGTCTTATGAGGGCAATGTATGCTTACGGGTACACCCTGTAGCGCTTTGAGGATAAGAGCCTGGGCAAGTGATTTAGAAGACGGAACAACGTTCTTCAGAACGATAGAAGAAGTTGCTGAAAGAATGACCTTTTCAATAAGGTCAAGAGCATTATATCCACAGTGTTTAGAGAAAAAACATACGGTCTCTGAGGATAGAGGGCGAGAGTAGGGAACTAAAGCTAAAGAGGAGGGCCTTGTTAGCTCTTGTATTTTTTTCGCACAAGTTTTTTGGTTTTGAGAAGAGCAAGACGTCGTTAGTGTAAAGAGTAAACGTGCTTGCAATGTGAGAAGATAGGGGGAGGTGGTAGTTATTAAAGGAGAGACCATAAGTAACGTAGTTTATTTAATCAAGGATCTTAGGAGTTTTTGTTTCTTCTGCTAAAACGGTACTATTTTCACAAAGAAAGTGCCACCAAGTGCACAAATCTTGTTTTTGACCCTCTGTAAGGGGGCTTATAATTAAAAGATCTTCTTTATTGGTGTTTAGTCCGCGGTTAGACCAATTAGCGGAGCCGATGATAACAGTTTTATGATCGATAATGCATACTTTACAATGAATGCAAGAAGCCAGGGTTCCAGCTCTTACTCTTATTTTAGAATTAAGAGCTTTTAGAGTTCCGAGGGTTTGTTGTTTTGTTATAGAGTCAATGATAATCGTGACAAGAACAGATCGTTGTGAGGCGGCTTCATCAAGAGCTTTGATAATAGCTTCATTTGTAAGAATATACATTCCAAGCTGAATAGAACTGGAGGCTTTCTGAATTTCTTTCACAATTTCCCCCTTCCTATTCACAGGGAGATAACGAACTTTTTGTTTTTTTATACACGCTCTTCCTGCTTGATTTTTCTCCATTAAACTAGCGAGATGCATGTTATTTATTCGCATCATAAGATTTACATCTTCACACAAAGAAGCTGAGGTGAAGTTTCCATTTCCAGTAATAATTTGTTGTTTATCAATGATAAGAGTTTTGTTGTGTAATAGTGCGTGGCTATTTTCTTGAAACTGGATTAGCTCTATAGTTGTTTTGGACAAATCAGAATAAGTTTTTGTTGATATATGGTGGTAAAGCATGCTTACGGACACACCTTGTATCGATTTGATGGCAAGAGCTCGGGTAATTTTTTTAGAAGATATACTAAAGATTTTCAGAAAAATGGAAGTTTTTGCAGAAAGAATGGCAGTTTCAATAACATTAATAGCATCATGTCCACAGTGTTTAGAGAAAAAACATATGGACTCTGAAGATGGAGAATTCCAGTAGGGAATTAGAGCTAGAGATGAGGGCGTTGGTAGCTTTTGTACTTTTTCTGTAAAAATCTCCTTTTGTTGATAGGGGCTGGGTGTGAGTAGTGTTCTGCGAGCAGGAATCCAAGAAAATAGTGATGAATAAACTGCCCCCCCCCCCCACGAGAGGAAACGCTCTTGTAATACGAAAAGGTGTGTTTCGTTGATACGCATAAAACTCAGAAAGGATCTAATCTTTTTAGATGATTTTTTCTGGTGAAACCCTCGAATCGGGTCCATTTATTAACTCAGATCTAAGCTTGGGTAGGGGTAATTTGATAGGGTAAAGAAGCAGTTGTTAAAGATGAGGTCATAAATAACGTAATTTGTTTATGCTTAAAGCACTCTTGATCTTAGGACTTTCATTTGTTTTTGTAAAATTTTATCCTAAATGAGCGGAACAAGTTTGGCTAAGTAGATATTTCTATAAGGTACTTATTGGGGAAAGTTCGTTGCAAGACGGATTTAAAAAAGTTTTTGCAATTTTATTTTTTGATGTGTTGAATGTTTGTCCTAGATTAGCCCTGCTAGATCAAGTAAACACATAATAGATACGATTAGCGTACTGAATACACTATAAACAATAACTTGCATAGTGAGAGGCTTGTTTAGATAAGTGAATTCAACCCTATAATTTTACTAGTAGTTTAGTTTAAAAAAGTGCATTTCCAAGATTTTATTATTGAAACAGATCGTCCAATAGACGATTTTCCTTAGGTAATTTTATCATTTTCTATCTCCAGATGTTCAAGAGCACTTGAATACCATTTCAGATAAACAATGGCTTTTCTTTAGTGGGCGAGTAGCGTCGATTTTATTAGAGAAAGCCTTCTCAGCTACTTATCAAGTGCATAACGAAGAGTCAATCAGGGGTGTTCGAAGGGCGAGTTTTATTATGAGCCATTTGCCAATCCTGATTAAGTAAGTTTTATTCAAAGAGATCTCTAATTACCAGATTGTTGATTCGAAGTTGGTATGGATAGGGGGGTCTTTTTTTTAACCTTCTGCAGGTTTTGTATATAGTCTTTGCAAGTTCTATTTTTCGAGGGAAATAGGAGATAATATGCCCCCTTCAGCAATTTCAAAAATTTCAAACTCTACGACGCCTCAAGTTCAGTCTTCATCGGCTCCTAACCTTACCATGCTCGAGGGGAAGGGTATTTCTGTTGAAAAATCCTTCAGAGTTTATTCTGAAGAAGAAAATCAGAATCACACAACAGAAGATGTTGTTCGCATTGGTGCGATGCTGCAACAGCAATTCTATAATATGACAACTGGACGAAACGAGTCCTTTACGGTTTCTCCAGCCCATCATTCAGGTAATTGGAAGACTTCTTTGCTTTATAATTTTGCTCAACTCGTTGCGCATATTTTTTCTTTGAATACGGTTCCGGCAAAGATTATCCATCATGAAAATGGGACGAAACAGAATTGGGAGAGTAAACAGCCTACAGTTTCTTCAGAAAAAAGTTCTAATAAAAGAGATGTGTCCGAATCCATAGCTGTGGTTCAGCGAGTGAATCCGGAAGTGATCACGAAATCTTCTTTGAAAGCAACCAAGTCTATTAGGAGAAGAAAGCCTCGATCGGTTGAAGAAAAACGTGAGCAACTTGTAAAGGATCCAGCTGATAAGATTGTATATGATCTACGTGCAGATACGATCGCCTCGCGCTTAAAGTTGACTGAAGAGCAAATTCAGAAGTGTCGAATTTCTTTGAATAATTTAAAAAAGGCCATTCAAAGATATCTCAATATAGATGAATCAGAAAGGAATTCGAGAAAAGGACAGGATCTGCTAGTCAAACAGTCCATTTTTCTTAACAACATTCTTGAAAATGCCAAAATGGAGGAAAGTGAAGAGTTTAAGAATGTGATGTCTGTCATCAAAACTGAATTTAATTCTCATCGAGTAAAAATTGACAGTCATTTTCACGGAATTTGGATTGCTGGAGCTCCTCCAGAAGGCACAGATGTTTATATCAAAACTTTTCTGCAAACTTATGAGGAGTTTGATTTTTTATTTTGGGTAGATAGACAAGCTTTTGGAGCGGCTAAATTTTCCTCTATTTTAAAAAAAATCGCTTTTGATTCTTCTCTTAAGGAATTGAGATCGATAACTTCTCAAGAAACTCAAGATTTTGTGAAAGAATATGACGAACTACAGGCGAAGTATCAGACTTCTGGTAGGCGTGAAGAAAGACGTGAATTGGAAAAAGATTTACGTAAGTTATTTGATCGCTATAAGCACCTTAGCCAAGAGATCCGAACAAATTTTGATGCTTTGTTTCTTAAAAATATGGTCCTTTCCCAAGACGGGTTTTTTAATTACTGCCTTTTGAAAGGAATTGGAACAATTGATGACCAAACTCGTATAGCCTATCTTCAGGATGAGTTACATCTTCCTGAAGAAGAAATTCAACAATATAAAGATCTAATAAAGGCGAATGAGCAAAAAATAAAAGATATTGTTGGTAAGGTAAATACAGACTTAGGGAAAGAGAGAGTTTTCATTAAGAATATTAGGGATCTGTCTTCAATGCAAGATAGAACTAATACGTACAACTATGAAATGGAGATGCTTTTGAGGTGGAATTACCCTGCTGCTTCAGATCAGATCCGAATGTACATGTTAAAAGAGTTAGGAGGAATTTATACAGATCTAGACATGATGCCGCAATACTCTCCGGATGTTTTGCAAATGATTAATGAGATCGGGGGAGATAGATTTTTCGAGGAATTACCTATTCGACGAGCGGTTTCAGATGGGGTTTTGAGATTAGCAAATGGTGAGTCAGGGATCACTATTGATAATATCGCTCAGGACATTGATATCTCAAAGCTTACTAGAAGTGATAGAACACAACTCGAAAAACTTTTGACGGACATAGAGAATAAACAAAAATCAAGTGGCACTTCTAAATTTTCTCTATTCCAAAGGATGGCCCCAGACTCTGTTAGAGATTTTATGCCTATTTTGCAAAGGCATCATAAATGGTCTACAGGATGGAATGTCCGGGGCTTAAATGGATTAATGATGGCTCATAAAGGAAGTGCTATGGTGGATGCTGTGATCAAGGGACAGCGTCAAGCTTATCGCGAGCTAAAAAGTCTTCGAGAAACTGTTTTAAGCGGCGAATTTTTTAAAACATTGGATGATTTAAAACATCTCAATCACAAAGCTTTGATCGGAGGGCATTTAGTCGAAGATTTCCTTGGTAAAAGTCTTTTTTCAGAGTTTAGACAAGATACAATTATTGCTGGAGCTTTAAGTACTTTAGGTATAACCGGCCCAGATTTAATTGTAGACGAAATGAAGACGTATTTTCGTTCTTTAGGACCTATTGGAAAGGACTATCTGGAAGGGAAAAAATTAGGGAACAAAGCTTTCTTAGGTTCGTATAACAAAATTGTAAAGGAGGGTAAACAAACTTTTGACTGGCTGCATCCCGTAACTGTAGGAGCAAATGATGTTACTCCTGCAGATGAAAGCACCTGGTGTGGAATTAAGCAAAGATGTCTGGCAGAATTATTATTTTCTGACGAATCCAAATTTCGTCCAGAAACTCCCAAGGGCATTTCTCGAACGAAAATTGACAAAAAGACTTTTACAAAGTTGTGGTCTGAACAATCTAAGCGTGCCCTTTCCCCCGAGTTGCTAGATCGATTCAATGAGCTTATAGAAGCCAAAAATTTTGATCTTATTAAATTTACTGACGTAGATCGAGCGTTATACGTTCTTCGTAATCAAGTGTGTGATGATGCTTCAGCAAGTGCTGCTGTGTTTTCATTGCAATTGCAATTAGCTGAGTTGCTTCGAGGGACTTCTTTCCCTATCGCTAATCAACTTAACGTATTCCCCGACTTAAATAGAAATATTGCATCTAGTCTTGAAAAAACGATTAAGTTGTACTTACAAAGCCATTCTCAAACGGAAACAGTGATTTGGCATAGCGCCATAAGTGATCGGGTAATGTTTTTAAGGGATATGTTGGCTACCGCAGAGAGGATGCGCTTAGTTAAAGAGAGTATCTTTTCTAAAGAAGAAACTCCCTTAACAACTGAAGAAATAAAGCTTTTAAATTCTTGGGCAGAGCTGCAATCCAAAGATAACTTGGGTATTTTATCTCTTGAAGAGGTCGATAAATTGTTAGATGTAACCTCTTCAATTATGGAGAATTCAAAACTAAAAAAACGCGTGTCAGCAATAGAAGACTCCATAGTAGCAGGCTATTTTTATTTAAGATTAGAAGAAACGCTGTCTGAGTGGGTACGTATTCCTCCGAAAGATCTAAAGAAAAGAGTCATTCGATTTATGGAGGGAATGGATGCTAATCAGCAGCATCCTGATGAACGAGGAGGACGATGGTATAGTCAACTTTATGATGAGAGCTTCAAAAAACGGGTAACAGCTCCCGTGAAAAAAATACAGGAGTTAGCAAAAAAATATTTAAATGAACAGCGCGTACATGTTCTTGAAATAGACGATTATTTAACAAAGAATCCCTTGTTTAATCGCCTGCATGAGGAAGGTTATGCTTTTTCTGATTTAACAGAGATCACTCGGTATATGCTCGCCGAATATGGGATCTCTGGGATTTTTTCAGAAGGGAATATTTTGCCTTCTCCATCTGCTAGATTAGTGAATATTATCAAAACTTATGTAGGAGGGGATTACCATGACATGCAAGACGTTCTTCCTAAGATATATGACTGGTTGGCTTCTGGAGGTGCGGCAGATTTAACTAATGAGCGTTTTGCAGCTATTCCAGAAAGTTTAAGAAAAAATTTAGAAGGATTACACGGAACAGATTTATTAACACCTCCTGTTGACGCTAGCGTATCTGGATGGGGAATGAGTTTCGGGGTAGAAAATGGTGTAGAAAGTGACCATACGATGATCAGCATTGCTCCAGGATTCTTTAACGGAGCATCGTATTCTATGCAGCATTATTTAAGTGCTTTATATGAAATTCATCGGCATATCCATTTGGGCTCGCTTACTAGTGATCTGATAAAGAAAGAGTTAGAAAGCAAGGGAGCTGGTTGTTTTGTACATGAAGAGCGCTTTGACAGCCTTTTAAAGGCTTCTTCAGAGAAGCAATATTTATCTTTAACAGAAATCCATAAGTCTCTTTCTAATCAGGTGCATTTAGCAGAAGCTGTATCGCACTTGATGAACACAGCTTTGCCTGGGGTAGGGAAAATTATTGAAAGGGAGGGAGATTTTGGCCGCTTGGGCATAACGACAACAGAAACCTCGGTGGCTATGCGTTCTTATGATTACCGGGGGATTGGAGTAAGTAAAGACTTGTTCTCTCTTCCACAAGAAGTCCCCACTATACAGAATGTAGTGGAGCAAGCCAAGTATACTTTGTTATCTTGGCCAGAATTTTATAATCGCTATGCAAATGCTTGGAGTGATTTAGCTACTCATTATGGAGCAGAGATTCTAGAGGCTCATCCTCAGTCTTTTCTTTATGAGGTGGAGGGGCGCTGCATGGGATTGTCTCTGTTGTATATGTCCATAGAAGATGAGGGAGGCTATAGAACTCTTCAAGGGAACCTAGACACTGTTTCCGCACTATATCAGCAAAAAGAACGCGATCATCTTCCCCTATCAAGTAAGGATCAATCCTTACTAAGTCGAGACCTCTCATTAATTAACTGGCTACAGTATCAAGGGAATAAAGTCTTACTAGAGAATAGGGGCTTTAATCACGCTAAATGGGACGTTTTGCAGTTAACGAGTACGTTTGAGAAAAGTCTGACTAAAAGTCTTCTTATAACAACCCCGACACATTCTTTAACTCTAAATTTTATGGGGTCTTTTTTTAGAGTAACAGATCCTAATTTTGGGCATGTTGACTTTCCTTCGCTGGCAGCGGCACTTTATTTTATTGAAGATATGGTGCAAGTGTCCCCTCACATTAAACAACGGTATGGTTTTTCGGAAACCTTGTCCGTAAGAGAACAACTCCAGGTTTATTTTTTGGATGCTCCTGAGGGAATACAGTCATTGTTGTCTTTTACCGATGCGGGACTTTTATCCAGTCATCAGGCAACTACTTTAGAAAAAATGCGAGAAAGGGGACCTGTTATCATAGAAAGAATCCAAACCACTTGGGGGAAGCTTTATGAAATAGGAGGTTCTATTCATCATAGAAGGATTGATGAGTTCACTTCAGAAACCGATTTAGATGAAATGAAGTTAAATGGAGATGTATTAACAGACTTTCTTACAAAACATGTTTTAGATTCTGAAACGGTATCTCTGATTCTAGTTTTATTAGAAACAAGAGGACTAGAAGAAGGAACTAAACATGTTAGTCGTTCTTTGATTGTAGAGACGCCAGACGAGGCAGCATCTCTATTTCAATTTCTTAAGAATAAGACTGCTAAAACAAGAGAGATGTTAGTTAGTTTGTTATCTGAGGTAACAGACAAGTTAAAAAGCGCGCAATTAGACGGTGAGGATGTTGAAGTCTCAAGGGTCAGTTTTTCAGATAATTCCGATGAGATCACTGTTGAGGTAAAAAAAGGAAGCCTTCTCAAAAAACTCTCGATACGAGGAGGAGGAATTTTTGACTCTTTCAAGCAGTTTAGCGCTAAGGCGAATGAATTAGGCGCTACTGGGGTTATGGATTTAGAGCTCGGAATGAGTATAGTGTCCATTGTGCAATACATGCGTTTGTTGGAAGAAGGGAAGGGGAAAGATCCCTTAGCGGTAGCAAACTTAGTAATGGACGTGAAAGAAACTGCAGAAATGACAGTCGGTGCGGTTATACAGGGTCTTTCAAAAAAATTTATTACTCAAGAAGGAGTTGATGGGTTCCGATTAGAAACTGCCATAGCATCTCAGTTAAAAAAAGCTTCATCTAGGGTGGGAGGGAGTGTTGGAAAGGTTTTTTCTAAAACCGCAGCTGTTTTAGAGCTTCCTGTTCTTGAAACCGCATTAGGAGCCTGGAACTTATATGACAGCGTTGTTTCTTTAAAAGAAGCTCAAACGCATTCTGACCGCATGGCTGCACGTGTGGACATTGCGTTTAACAGTATTACTTTAGGGATTACAATAGCTTCTGTTGCTTTACCCTCTTTGATGCTAGCTGTGGGTCCTTTAGCTGCCATTGGAATGGGAGCAAGTGCTATTGCCCGTAATGTAGCGTTAAAGGAAGAACGTTACGATCAGTGGTTAGTATACAAGAAATTTCTCACTGAAGGAGGCTCTCACATTTTATTCGCTGATCCGGATCGGCATTTATTAGATTTTTCTGGCAATTATGTTTTAGGAAATTTTCTTTTAGATTTACGCCAAAATCCACCTATTCTTAAAGGAGATCGCTCTTATAATTCTAATTGGAGAATAGGGAATAAGGCTGGTTGGACAGACTGGCAAATTCGAGATAGAATAGGTTACGGTTATCGAATTTCTCCGACGTCAGCATTAGCTCGAGGGCATGCTAATAGCTTTTGGCCGCCAGAGTTGCCTACTATCCCTAAAGGGGATTATAGGACAGTTATTTTAGGGTATGGCACTACTTATGAAGCCGTCACGGAGGTGGTCTATCTTTCTAACAAGGTTGTTTGGAGAGAAGCTGTCATGGAATCATCTTCTCGATATTATAGGCCTCCCTTAACAGCGAAATCAAAATTAAGCACCATTATTGGGGGAGATTCTCCATTAACAGTTATCCCTGTCAGATTGATTGAGAAAGATGAAAAGGAAAACATAGATCATGCTGCCTCTTATAAAGATTATAAAATTAATATCAAAGGAGGGAAAGGAGGGCTTACTGTACAGATAGGAGGGGCCGGTTTTTATAATTTAACAGGGACTCTCCCCGCAACTAATACGATTTCTTTCCGAGCAATACCAGCTCCTTTTGGCGTTAAGTTTAATCTTTCATTAGTAGAACAAGATGTTCCGCTGATAAGGCCAAATGGCACAGAAGAAAAGTTTTTAAAAATTCGTCAGACTGGTTTCAATACGATTTTGGGTTCGAGTGAAGGGAATGATACTCTTACAGGAGGGAATGACACAAAATTTTATTCCAGCCCTGGAGGAGGAACTATTTATTCAGGTAAAGGAAAGGTAGAATATCATATTCCTCAGTTAACGCATCCTCTTCATATTATTTTATCTAAAGGTTCTTCTGCGCATCAGCTTGTTACTGAGATAAACGCAGACCAGGTAAAACCTGTTCTCGGTAGTTTAAGTTTAACAAGCAGCATGGAGCTTATATCAAAACAAGAGATTCACGTTTCTAGTGAAGACACTAAGGAAGATCTTGGAGTTTGGAAAGAGCGCTATGAGGTACGTTTAGGTGATGGAATCACTGCTACACCCATAGATCAGATGAATGCAGGAACTAGACTCGTAACTATGGGAGTTAAAACGTGTGATGTAGCGAAGTGGCAAAAGCAACACCCGACAGAAACAAGCTATCCAGAAGATATTCTCGATTGGTTAACACAAAAATCTTGGTTTTTGGCTCCCGAAGTCTTATTTGTTCTTGAAAATGGGACAGCCAAATTTATAACTAACCGAAAACATATTGTATATTCTCCAAAACCTTACTCAGAGTTAGCGGTGACTCAATCTAGAGACATCAAAGCCTTCGTACAAGGAAATACTGGGTGTTCCTATGTATTCTCTACAATTTATCGTAGTAGCCAAAAGACTCAACAGACAGAACTGACTCTAGTAGATGATGATGTTTATGCTCAAACCATAGATGTAAGTTCCATTCTACCAACTCTTATATTAGCTAAGAAATCTGGAGACAATCAAATAGATTTTGAGTTCTCGTCTTCGCATCATCTTATGGCTATTCGAGTCAGTTGGAAAGGGGTTATTCCTGAGAGAACTCGTGTAAAAATTAATAACGAAACAATCCTGCGATTGGGGTGGCTGAATGCAAAACTTATGGCATCTAGAAACCCAAGTTATTGGAATCTGCTTTATTATAACAGGAATGTTATCCCTGAGCGGGTTGAGGATGTGAAGAGCCTCAATAATACCGTAATTTTAATGCCTCCCAACACAAAAAGAAATGGTGAACATGTGTTCGCTATAGAAAATCAGGAAGGCGTAGATGTTAAAGTATTAGGATTTTTGCAATCAGGGCATGTTTTAGGAGAATATGAAGAAGATTTGATGTACAAAGATGTTTTTGCCCGAAAGATTACCCATTTTGCGGTAACGGTACCCGCACATAAAACGAAATATCTTTTCTTTACAGATGAGGAGTCTTTAGCTAATCCGGAAGATAATGTTCTTTTTTATAGTAAGTTAGGTTCGAATACTCTCCAAGCTAGTCAGAAACCTTTAACACAGTTTGCTAGACAATTGTGGGCATCTTACGATGAGATCAGCGTAAGCGATACTTCATTAAAATTAGAAAATTTTGTTCGCTACTTAATGGAAGCTGAAACAATAGAGTTATATCGGCAGCTTCTGTATGCGCAAAATCTCTTAAGAATTCATAATAGAGACCTTGTCTTAAAACTATTTTATGTTCGTCAATCTGAAGGGATGGGCGCAGTACTCATCACATTTAAAAACTTTTTCATAGAATCCATGGAGGGGATTTCAGCGCCTACTTTAGAGAGAGAAGCGAAACCCATACTGGCTTCTGATCCTATGGGATTAATTAATCCTGCATATAGAGAACATTTAGATCTTTTCCTAGGTGAAGACAAGCTCAATTTAGCGATTTTAGTTCAAGAATTCAGCATGTTGCAGTACATCGTCAGCATGCAAGAAGGAAAAGCTCTTGGATCCTTACTTACACCTCCAAGATATAAGGATATGAACTTAGCTGTGCTCACATATACAGTGGCTTCGTCTTGGGAAGGTAGAAGAGAGGCCTCTTGGCTAAAAGCTCCTATAGAATACAAACTTCCTTTGGAAACTACACTGACCGCATCCTATTATCTASATCCTGTAAGTGGGGATTTATATGTCACCTGTTTAATGAACAGAAGGCCTCAAAATCAGGCGTTTGTTATCAGATTTAAAGGATATAAATTCCAGAAAGGAGCTTTTCGTTCAATAGCATTGATTTCTTCACATAGTGTTGGTGAATCTCGGATCGCGAAAACTGTATTGCAATTTCGGGGGCAAGAATTATTCCATTTAGAGAAATCTGCTCCAAATAAGAGTGCTGTTTTGCAATTGGATAGTAAATTACTTTCCCTATCTAGAATGCTTTTTTATGGTGGCGATCAGGTCATTCGGTACACGCCGCTTTCTGTACAACAGTTCCTCTCTCTAGATGACTTATGGTTAGCTGATCTTAAAGAAAGAGTAATGAATGCTAATGAAGAAGGGTTTAAACTAATCTCGCAAATGCATGACAGTTATTTAATGGAATCCTGTATGAATTTGCGAGATGCCGTACCTCAATGGAAAATTAATCCAAATGTAATAAACAATGCGATTACCTATTATAGAGTGGTAGTTCCTTTCTGGATTCGAAATCGATTAACGAAAGGATCCTTAATTCGAATTCCTGCTCACAGTATTCCTATAGCTTTAACAACAACGCAAAATGATGTTTTCAAAACAATTTATGCTCCAGGATTTAGTATTTATTTCAGCTTCTTAGGATTAGACGCATTCTTGAAACCTCGTACTCATAATAGGGTTGGGGATATGCTCCTTGAGCTGGAAAAAGAGGTTGTTGTGACCGTCAAGAAAGTTGATGAAACAGATTATAATAAGAAAAGGGTCTATATTGTTACGGAACTTACAAAAGAAGAAGAAAGAGTTTTAAAGGCCAACAAAAACGTCATTACGATTCCAATGAAGTCTTCTTACACAAAGAAATAATTCTATAGTGAAGGTGAATCATGCCTGTTTCCGGTTCAATTGTTGCATCGAAAGAAAATACTTCTGCGTCATTGCAACCGGCTACAACTCTTAATAACGGAAGTTCTGTAGAATTCTTCCAACAAATTACTGTATATGATGACGCCCGAAATTTTACGAATCATACAACAGAAGATGTGATTAAAATTGGGGAACAGTTACAACGTAAGTTTTACAATATGACAGAAGGAACTCAAGTTCCTTTTACAACCTCTCCTGCTTACCATACCGGAAATTGGAAAACAGCTTTTATCTATAACCTGGCCCAGGTGATAGCAAATCTTTTTCCTTCGACTATACAACCCATCCGAGTTAATTCTACTAGAAGCTCACCATTTTCAACTAACTCCTCAGTAGAAAAAAGAAATCGCTTCACTTCTAAAGATACGAAAGTCCAACCACCACATACGACACGGTCAGTCTCGCCCCGTAAGAGAAAGTCTGTAATTGTTACTCGTTCAGTAAACATTCATAACCACACACCAGATAAAAAATCCTCTGGGGAATCCCTTCGTAATATTTCTTTGGAGAAACCTGTTTTATCTAGGAAAAGGCGTGATGTAGAAAAGAATAAAGAAATAAAGAATGAGCCGTCTGTCAATAAGTATGATCTTACATATAAAAACATAGCGGAAAAACTAGGGCTCTCTTCTGAACAGCAAACTTCTGTTAAGGAGCTATTAAATAAGCTTAGAAAAGCTATTACTAATTACAATGCCCTGATCGAAAAAAACTCTAGTGAGGGGCAGTCTTTACTAATTAGGCAAGCCAAGCTAGTGGAGGAAATCCAAGAGAAGATTTCTCCTGCAGTCTCAGATAAAAAGGGCAATGAGAAGAAAACTGAAGAAAAGTCTAAAGTATCTTTTATAAAAGATGTTGCTGACATCATCAAAGCAGAGTTTAGCGGGCACCTTGTACCAGTTGATAAAATTATTCATGGGATATGGATTGCTGGAGCTCCTCCAGAGGGCATAGAACAGTATATGAGGGTATTCTTAGATACCTATCCAGACTATTCTTTTTACTTTTGGGTAGATAGTAACGCTTATGGGGCAGCTAAATTTTCCGGAATTTTGAAAAGAATGGCTTTTGACGTAGCTATTCAGGAATTACGAGATTCTACAGAAGAATCAACAAAAGTCTTTGTTAAAGAGTATGACGATTTAAAGAAAAAATACGAGCAAAGAATTGCACAAACCCATTCTACAAAGAAAAAAAATGAATATCTCCAAGATCTTCAATCGCTTTTAGAAAAATATAAAACAGTCTCTGATGAAGTTCGTGGACGATTCGACGTCCTGTTTCTTAAGAACGTAGTAATCACTCAAGATAACTTTTTTAATTACTGTTTGTTAAAGGGTGTGGGCAACATTTCCGATGAAACTCGTATGGAGTATTTGGAAAAAGAATTGAAGTTTTCTAAAGAGGAGATAGAAGAATACAGAAAACTTAAGGAAAGTAACAAGGAGAAGATTGCTTCTGTTGTTAAAAAATTAAATGAGCAGCTTGGAAGTGCTCGGGTCCACATTAAGGATATTAAAGAACTTAATTCCATGAAGCACTCCCAAAATATCTACAATTATGAAATGGAGATGTTCCTTCGTTGGAACTACGCGGCAGCAACAGATCAGGTCCGTATGTATATGCTTGAAGAGTATGGAGGACTGTATACGGATTTGGATATGATGCCAGCTTTTTCTCAAGAGGTATTAGAAGTTATAAAGAAACATAGTGTTGGCGACCGTATGTTTGAAGATATGACTTCTAGACGGGCTATTTCTGATGCAGTTTTAAAACTAGCCGTGGGGGAAACAACAACGGTCTCTATAGAGGATATTGGAAAGGACATAGATATCTCTCGCTTAACTGAAGAAGACAAAACAAAATTAGGAGAATTATTTAAAGAGTTAGAATTTTTTGTAAAAAAAGATACTCAAAATAGTTCTAAACTAGGAAAAGCTAAAAGTTTCTTTCAGCCAATGAATATGGATATTGTGAGAGATACGATGCCTATTTTAAGGCGTTATCATTACTATCCTGAGCTAGGTTGGTTTGTTCGAGGCTTAAATGGACTAATGGTTTCTCATAAAGGAAGTGCTGCGGTTTCTCATGTGATTAAAGGGCAGCAAGATGCTTATCAGGAACTAGCGGCAATGAGACAAGAAGTCCTTTCAGGAGAGTTTTTCCGTTCTTTAGAAGATCTAACGCATAGACAACATAAAGATCTCATTGGTGGCCATCTTGTCTCAGACTATTTAGCGAAGAGTCTTTTTTTTGATTACCGACAAGATTCGATTATGCCGGAAGCTGTGAGTACGTTAGGTATAACAGGGCCTGATCTTGTAGCGCAAAAGCTTGTGGAATTGTTTAAAGATTGGGGACCTCTAGGACGCGATTTTTTAACTCCTAGAGGGAAAAAACTTGGAGATATGGCCTTTTTAGGTTCTTATAAAAAAATTCCATTAGATCCTTCTGATCCCAGAAAATATACCTTCGATTGGATGAATCCACTGACCGTAGGTAGCAATGACGTAACTCCGGCTGACGAGAGCACTTGGTGTGGTAGTAAAAAACGATGTGTGGCCGAGTTGCTCTTTTCTGATTCATCAACAAAGTTAAGTACAAATAAACTTCAAGGAGTAACTCGTACAAAGATAGATACCAGTACGTTTACTTCTTTATGGAAAGAAGAAAGCAAGAAAAAACTTCCTCCTGGATTATTGGAAAGTTTCAATCGTTTTATTACAGAAAAAACTGTTGATATCCTAAAACTTTCAGAGTTGGATCAGAAGATTTATGTAACTCAGTCAGCTATTCAAGATGATAACATTGCTAAAGCCTCCCTATTTTCTCTGCAGTTACAGTTAGCTCATTTATTGCGTTTTGCTCCATATCCGGTTACGAATCATGTTCATTTCTTCCCTCAAATTCAAAAAGAGCTTGATAGCGATTACGTAAAAGCCATCAAGCTCTTTTTGAAAACATCTTCTACAACTACAGTAGTCTTATGGCACAGCTCTCAGCAAAATTTAAGCTTATTCTTTAAAGAGCTATTAGCGATTTCAGAGAGAAGGGTTGCCATTTATAATCTGTTAAATCCAGAAGAAGCTGCAAAAGCAAGAAAAGCTTTAGAAAAAAAGGAGCGGGACAAGAAAGGGAAGCAGCAAGAAAAAGACTCTTCTGAAGGTGAAGATCAACAAGGAGATCAAAAGAAAAATTTCTCAGAATATGCAGAACTTTTGAAACAATACGAACAACATAAGGCTAAGGATAGTCTTGGCTTGCTATCTGAAGCAGAGCAAATGACTTTTCTTGAGATCACAACGCAAATCGCAGAAAATCCCACGTTATTTTCTGTAATTAGCCAAATAGAAGCAGAAATTTCGTCAGGATATGTATTTCGAGCTTTAGAAAGTCAAGTATCGAAATGGTTTTCTCTTCCAGAGCAACAACGACGACAGCAAATACTAAATTTATTGAAAGAGCTCGAAAAGGATGCCATTAAAAATTCCAAGCAAGATAAGAAGGATCATAAAAATTGGCTAGAAACCTTGTACGATCAGGCAGAACAGAAATGGTTGCAAGAACCGAAGAAGAAGCTGCAAGATCTCATTAAAAATTCAGGTGACAATTCAAGGGTTATTTTAAAAGACTCCGATCAGCTTCTATCAAGAAATGAACTATTTCAGTCCATGATTAAAAAGGGCTATCCCTTTGCAGATTTCGCGAATATTCTACGTTTCATGGTAGCCGATGCGGGAATTTCTGGGATTTTTTCTTCAAAAGCTATTTTCCCAGCCCCATCAAAGCAGCTGGTCGATCTTTTAAAAAAGACATTGGGAGGCGATTTTGCAACACTCCAAGATGCTCTACCAACTGTTTATGATTGGATTTTAGAAGAACCTAATTCTGAACGAACTAATAAGTTATTCAAGCAATTCCCTGAAAATTTGCAAAAAGAGCTTAAAAATATAGCCCCAGAGCATCTTCTGACACCTCCTATAGATACGTCCGTATCAGCTTTGGGGATGCGTTTTTCCACGGAAGTTGGTTTAGAGTCTGATAGTGTTATGGCCTCTATAGGTAGTGGATTTTTCAATCCATCTTCTTACTCAATGGCTCGATATATGGAGGCTATTTTTGAACTTCAGCAAAAAATTGTGAATGGGGAGTTACAAACTGTAGAAACCGTTAAGAATATTTTGCAGAAAAAAGGAGCAGAATCCTTGTATCATGCCGATAGAGCTGCTTTGTTAGTGCAGTTCTCGGAACTAAGATATCATCTCTCTTTAACAGAGGTACAAAAGGGATTAGCTGATCTCGATAATTTAGGACAGGCTCCCTCTTATCTTCTTACTGGTCCATTGCCAGGCCTTGGACACATCATGCTACGAGATCGAGATTTTGGGCTTCCTTTAGCAACTTCTATGACAGATCCTATAGGACTTAGTACCTATGATTTTTCCGGAATAGGGGGGAGAAAAGATGTATTTTCTACACCATCGGAAGTACCATCTATTCATACGATTATAGATCGTGTTAAGTATGATACCTTTTCGTGGACAAAGTTTTATGAACGTTATTCGGGAATTTGGGGAGATTTAGCTTTTCGATTAGGAGCTGAGTCATTGCGAACCCATCCTCAGACGTTTATCTATGATACGGAAGGGCGTTGTATGGGCCTTTCTTATTTGTTTTTAGCCGCTGAAAATATAGCTGCTTATGGGATTTTGCAAGACAATCTATCCACTTTATCAGCATTATTTTTAGAACGTGAAAGAGAAAAGCTTCCGTTATCCCGAGAAGATAATAGATTTTTAGATCGTGGGCTCGCTCTTATCGAATGGTTACAACATCGAGGGAATAGTGAATTGCAAGCAGGGGGTATTTTCTCTACTGTGGATTGGGATATTCCCTCTTTAACTAAACTTTTTGAAAAATCTTCTGTTCCTGGTGTATTGGTGACCACGCCTTCACATGCAGTCACTCTCCACTTTTTTGATGGGGCATTTCGAGTAACAGATCCCAATTTTGGACACGTAGATTTTCCTTCTTTAGAATCTGCCCTCTACTTTTTGGAATATATGGTTCAGATCTCTTCAGATGTTCGTGCTCAATATGGAATAAAGGAAGGTGTCTCCGTTCCCCAGCAACTCAAAGTATATGTTCCAGATAGTATTGAAGCTCGTAATGCTTGGAATATTCCTACGGATGCAGGATTAGTAACCGGTTATCAAATGACTACATTAGATCGCATGATAGTCAGAGGAGAGGCTTCTTTTTCAGGAATCCGAACAACTTGGGCAACTCTATTTGCAATGGGATTGACTCTAAATGGTAACCGCATTGATGAAAGAACTAAAGAAAGTGATCTTGATAAAACACAAATAAACGGAGACCTTTTAACTAGCTTTTTATCTAAAAATGTTCTTGATGAACGAGGAGTTGCATTAGGTAGAACCTTAGTAGAAACATTACCTTTTGTTGCAGGGACTCGTTTAGTCAGTAGTGGAGCTATTGTCGAAACTCCTAATGATGTAGCTTCTTTGTTACAGGCATCTAGAGAAAGACTGAGCCATTTTAAAGATGTTATCCAAGTGCTTTTACGAGAATTGGCAACAAAAATTCATGGTAAGGGGTTAAAGGATTCTGACAAGGTATCAGTAAAATCAGTAACAGTAGAACCTTCAGGAGAAGCTGCTATTGTCTTGGAAAAACAAGATACACCAAAAAAAACTTCCTCTTATACGATTTCTGTGAAAATAAAATCTCTAAGAGATGCTTTTCAAAATTTTGGGAAAAGTTTAAACGAACTGGCAAACACTGGGGTAATGGACGTTGAGTTAGGCCTTTCGGTGCTTTCATTAATCCAATACGCTCGATTAGTGGATGCTGGGAAAGGGTCTTCTCCTGAGGCACTCTTTAATCTTATTCTAGATGTAAAAGAACTTACAGAGATGACTGTCGGAACGGTCATTCAGGCACTACAAAAACAATTTATTACTCCAGCTGGAATAGATGGATTTCGAACAGAAACTTTATTAGCTCGGCAAATACAAAAAGTTGGAACTCGTGTAGGAGGAACGGTAGGGAAAGCTTTAGGATCGGTTGCTAGAGTTTTAGAACTTCCAGTTTTAGAAACGATAGCCGGGGTTTGGGGATTAGTTTCTAGTGTAGAAGACCTTTTACATGCAGATTCTTATAGTGATAGAGTGGCGGCTAAAGTACAGATATCCTTTGATGTCATTACATTAGCCCTAACACTTTCTTCTGCTTTAGCTCCTTTAGCCATGTTAGCTGTTGGACCAATAGCTGCCATTGGAATGGGAGCGGCTTCTATAGCAAGAAACGTAGCAAGAAAGGAAGAGCGTCATTACGCTTGGGTAGAATATAAACAGTTTTTAGATTCAGCAGCCAAACTTGTTGTTAAGGCTTACCCGGAGAGTCACCTTTTAGATTTATCAGGGAACCGAGTATTAGGGAATTTATATCTTGATTTAAGTCAGAATCCACCTCTTTTAAAAGGGGATGTTTCTCGTAATTATGATTCGCTAATTGGACACGTTGGGGATTGGTCAGACAGGCAAGTTCGAAATCGTTTGGGATATGGATATCGAAGCAGTCCAGAAAGAGCTTTAGCAAAGGGACACGCTAATACTAGATGGCCTAGAGAGATCCCACATATTGCTAAAGGGGTTTATGAAACTGTTTATTTAGGATATGGTATCCAATACAAAGTGTATACGGAGATCGTTTATCTTTCTAATCAGGTTGCATGGCGAGATGCAGTAATGGATCCTACATCGCGCTATTATATACCTCCTTTAGTTGAAGAAGGAAAAAGCGCAACAATTATAGCCGGAAATACGCCTTTAAATGTAATCATGTTGCGTCTTTTGGACGAAGATACTCCGGCCAGAATTAGTCAAAACCTTGCTTATAAAGACTATAAAATTAAACTCGTTGGAGGAAAAGGTGGCTTAACAGTTCAAATAGGTGGTGGAGGGACGTATACTCTAACAGGAGATGTTTCTGCAAAAAATACTATCTCTTTTCGAGCAATACCACCTCCTTTGGGGGTATGTTTTAATTTATCTAATCATGCCATGCAAAACGTTCCTATGATGCGTCCCAATGGCACTAAGATAGAGGCTTTAAAAATCCAGCAGACAGGATTCAGTGTGATTGCAGGATCTGCTGAAGGGTATGATATACTAACTGGAGAGAAAGATACTCACTTCTATATAAGTTCTGGAGGAGGGAAAATTTTTTCAGGTTTAGGGAAGAACTGGTATCACATCCCTAAACTTAAAGGAAGATTAGATATTATTCTTGCCAAGAACTCTGCTGAGCATCTTCTTTTGATGGATGACTATTCATATAATTGGCAATCTCTTGGTACAAATCTCACTCTTATTCCTAGAGGAGAAGGAAATAACAATTCAGGGATATTTGTTTCAAATTTTGATGCGAGCCCTTCCTTTGAACAATGGGTAAATAAATTTACTGTAAAAATGGCAGATGGGATTACTCTTTTTGCCTTAAATAAATCTTCAGAGGACCAAAATTTTTCGTTAGCAACTACTAATACAATAGTGACTTTAGGGGTGCATTCGGTAGATCAAACTATTTGGTCAAATCGTTTACCTGAAGAGCCTTCTTACATAGAAAATATTTTTAATTGGTTGAAAAAATTTTGTTGGTGGCTAGCTCCTAAGGTTACCGTTTTACAACGTGAAGGAACCGCAGATTTTTATTATCGTGATCAAAAATTGATCTACCATCCAAAACCTTTTGCTGAACTAGATCTTCATCCTCAACCAGGATATCATACTTATGTAAACGGCTCTATCGGCGATACGTACATATTCTCAGAGTCTCCCTGGGTTAATCTTTCTACAGTGAAATTGTCGTTAGCAGATGATCTAGGGCATTCACAAACAGTTGATTTAAGTTCTCTTGTTCCGACTTTTGTACGGGGGAGAATGACCAGCCAAACTGTAAATGGGCCCTCTATTGATTTGGAAATTTCTTCTCCTCGCTACACACTTCCTTTACAGATAAGTTGGGGGTCTCATGTTTTGCCTAGAAACACCCGATTTGATGTGATGCCAAATCACTCTCCAACGTTAGGAGAATGGTATGACAAGTTAAACACAAATACTTCTGAATGGCACACGCTATTCCACAATAGTATGTTGATTCCAAAAAGTCTGGTCAGTGTATTGAGTTTGAATAATACCGTAACGGTGATGGTGCGCCATCTAGAAAGAAAGAATGAGCATATTCTAGGGGTAGAAAATAGAGACAGTATCAATCGCAAAGTACATGGACAACTTTATGCAGGCTTTATCACACATACTATAGAAAATCGCCACTGGTATACGTTGCAACCTAACCTAGTTGAGTTCGATATTACTGTTCCAGCCAAGTCCATTAAATATTTTGTGTTCAGAGGGAGGTTGCTATTCCGTAGCTATCTTGAGCCCAAAACTCTAGAGGTAAGAAGTGGTACGCCAATTGATTTCCATGTCTGGTCACAATATGATAAGATCCACGTACATGCAACAACACTAAAATTAGAAAAATTCCAAGTATATAATGTAACTACCGCGACAGATGCGTTAAACAGATACTTAATGTATGCGCAGAACCTTGCATATATTTATGGTAGAGATTTTGTTCTGAAGTTCTTCTTTATTCGTTCTGGAACTGGAATTGGCGCCATTCAATTGGTATTTAAAGACCTATTTAAGGATAGTTTCGGAACAGAAAAAACTTTGGGGAAAGAAGCTAAATCTACCACGCCGTTATACTCAATCATAAATCCTTCATATAAAGATCACTTGAAATTCTTCTTAGGGGAAGGAGAGTATGATTTAACACAATACATTCAAGAGATTAGTGATACTTCGCATATTATTGAAATGTTGCGCGACCCAACAACACATGAATTACAAGAGCCTTCGCATCTACCAAAAAATCCTATTGTTCTAACTTATACAATTGATCCCCAGAAAGATAGTGCTGGTGGAGGGAAACTACAGTTTTTAGATAAAACAATAAAAGCTTATCAATTGCCATTCCCAACAATGGCAGAGCACTATTATTACATGGATCCTGTGAGTGGGGATTTATATATAACCTGTATAGCTCTGACAAACCCAGTAGAAAGAGCTTTCTCATTGAGACTCCCCAAATTCAAATTGAACTGGTTAGAGTTTCAGAACATTTTTATTTTTGGAACCCATTCTCGTACATCACAAGCTTTAGGATCTTCAGGGACAGGCGTTATGTTTGTTGGGCCTGAGATTCTGTATATGGAAATAGATCTTTCGAGAGTTATTGCTGATCGTTCTTTCCCTGATAGAGTTTCATCTAGATCGAGTGTCGTATTCCCAACAAATGATCAAGTTGTGCTGTATAATCCATCTCTTGCAAAGAAATTCTACAGCTATTCAGAATCTATGATTTGGAATCTGCGGGATAGAGCAAAAGGGGAATCGGATAGAGCAAAGGCTTATGACATCTATCTGCTAGACGCTTGCACATCTAAAGACAAGAACCTTAATTGGGCAATTCCTCCGAAACTCTTAGACTTTGCCTTAGCCTATTATCGGGCATGGGTAAGTCATTGGGTGAAACAATCCTTGAAAAAAGGCTATTTGATTCAGTTGCCTGCTGGCAGCATTCAAGTATCGTTAATTACAACACAGAGCGAATATTTCGCGCGTCAAAGAAAACAAGGATTCCAAGTCTTTTATAGTATCTATGGATTACAAGGGAAAGTGATTCCTAAGCAATTTCCTGGAGATATGCTTTGTGATATCAAAGAAGATGTAGTATTGACGGTCAAAGCCGTGGATGAAAGTGATTATGATAATAGAAAAATTTATGTTGTTTTAGATTTAGCAACAGAAGAAGAGCGTAAATTACGAGCAGATAAAAATGTCATTGTCATTCCCGGAGGAGAACAGTCGAAATACTAAAAAATTATGCACCAAAACTACTGCTTAAAACAATCAAGTTATAGCTCTCCGAAGCAGTTAGCCAAGCATTGTTCAGCTTTTGACATGTATAGTTTGATAGTACCCACTTTTTCTAAAAATCAAGATCTTTTTTAAATTATAGAAACAAAAAGGAATCATTAAGGCATTTTTATAGCTATGCTGTATTTCATAAACAAGCACTATTCTCTTTCAACTATAGCTCGAAGCATCCCTGTAAGGGCTTTGTTGACATCCTTTTGATTGTACATAGCTACCCCCCCCCCTGTAAAAAAAGAAAAATTTTTTTTGCGAGGAATAAAAAAAAGGGGGGGATGGAACACATTGGATCTTCTACCTTCTGAGTACGCTTAGCAGTCTCTTCTGCCAAAACTTGTATCTGTAGTCTTGTATTTGTGTGTATGGGATCCTGTTTTGTCAGTTGCAGTGTGTCTACACGTGATGAACACTTGCTTTCAATTCAGCTAACAAGGCAAGTTTTTAAAAAAAAATATACAATTATTCTGATCTTCCTATTCTTTATAGTCATCATGGAGAGTAATAAGCCGTTTTCTCTTGGAACAAGCATTGTGTACTATGACTCTTTCGAATACAGCCTCTTCCACAGTTTCACCTAAGTCTACGCAACTTAACCATACTTTATCCAATCAAACTCACCCTGTTGCTCAAAGCAATAGGAATATAGATTTCCAAATCTATGATGAACAGATTCATAATAATCATTCTACAGAAGATGTAGTTGCTATAGGACGTCGTATTCAGCAAGAATATGCGAATCTTACCACATCAAAACAGGTTAATTTCTCGGCATCTCCATCTAACCATACTGGAAACTGGAAGATTTCTTTGCTTTATAATTTATCGATGCTGGTTGCAAATCTATTCCCTACAACTATTCAGCCTGTGCAACCTCAAAAAGTCATCTTTAAGAATCAAGACTCTTCTAAGGAAACCCAACTGACCAAATCATCCAAAGTAGTTTCTTCTCGCTCTTCTTTAAAAGAGATTTTTTCGAAGAAATCTCCTCCTTTGAGAAAGTCTTTTTCTTCCTCTAAAATTTCTAGAGCAATCCCTAGAAGAAAAAAACGATCAAACGATGATCCAGTTCAAGCCACAAATACTTATGATTTGACCGCTGAAAATATTCTTGAAAAACTCTCTTTAACACAAGAACAACAAATTAAGCACGATAATCTGATTAGCAATCTCAAAGAAGCAATTAATCGATATAGTGATCTTAATCGGAAAAATTCCCGGAAAGGACAATCCCTTCTTGTTAGGCAAGCCAAAATTCTAGATGAAATTCTTTCACAGACTAAATCTACAGAGGAACGAGCTTCCAATTCTGTAATGACGACTATTAAGAAGGAATTTACCTCCCACCGCGTACCTGTAGAGAAAAATATTCACGGAATTTGGATTGCAGGTTCACCGCCAGAAGGGACCGATGAATATATTAAATTGTTCCTTCACACTTATCCAGAGTTTTCCTTCCTTTTTTGGGTGGATAAAACAGCTTATGGCGCAGCAAAATTCTCTTCTACTCTTAAACGAATTGCTTTTGATGCAGCAGTTAATTCCTTACGAGAGGCTACTCCAGAGCCTGTCAAGCAGTTTGTTCAACGTTATGATAAGCTAAAAAAATCATACGATACTTCGCGAGATTTTGATGAAAAACAGCGGTTATCTGAGCAGTTAGTTGAGCTATACGATAATTACAATAAATTTAGTAAGGAGATTCAAAGTAACTTTGATGTTTTGCTATTGCATGAAATGATCACTATTCAAGATAGCTTTTTTAACTACTGCCAGCTCAAAGGAGTAGGTGCAATAACAGATGAGACACGTATAGAGTATCTTGAGAAAGTTTTGAAAGTAAAAGAAGAGGATCTATCTCACTATAAAGAAACTATCAAACGCAACAAAGAGTCTATTGAAAAACTTGTAAAAGAGATTAATGACTCTACTGGACGGGAGAGAGTAGTTATCAAAGACATCCGAGATTTGAAGTCTTTACAAGATCTTACTAATAGCTACAACTATGAAACAGAAATGTTACTCCGATGGAATTATGCAGCGGCTACCGACCAGCTTCGTATGTACATGCTTAAAGAATATGGGGGGATTTATACAGACCTAGATATTATGCCACAATACTCTCAGGATGTTTTGCAAAAAATTATGGATGTTGGTGGGAGTAGGTTTTTTGAGCATGATAAGTTACGGCGGACTCTTTCTTTTGCAGCTCTAAAATTAGGAAGCGGTAAGCAAACAACTGTTTCCTTTGAAGAGGCTAAAAAAGCTATGACTCTCCCCACATTTACTCTTCAGGATAAGAGTCAAATTTCTGAAATTTTTAAATATCTAGAAACGGAAACGCAAGCAAAAAAATCACTTTTCCAACCGATGGATGTTACCGTCGTCCGTGATTTCATGCCTATTTTACAACGTTATCATAAGTGGCAAACAGGATGGAATGTTCGGGGATTAAATGGTTTAATGATGGCTCATAAAGATAGTGCTGTTGTCGATGCTGTTATTGCTCGCCAGCGAGCGGCCTATGATGAGATGCGTGCACTTCGTCAGAATGTTGTTAGTGGAGAATTTTTTCGTTCTCTTGGAGATCTTGAACATGTAAATCGTGAAAAGAATATCGGCGGCTATTTAGCGAAAAATTATCTTGGGGGCAGTCTTTTTTTCGATTTTCGTCAAGATTCAGTGATTCCAGGAGCTATTAGTACCTTAGGAATTTCAGGTCCCGATATCATCATGGATACCATGAGCGATTATTTTACAAATCTTGGACCAGTTGGAGAAGATTTTTTATATGAAGGGAAATTAGGAAAAGCAGCTTTCCTTGGAGCTTATCAAGCACAAAAAACTCCGAAAGGAGAACTTACCTATGATTGGCTCCATCCTTTATCCATTGGAGCTAATGACGTTACTCCTGCTGATGCAAGCACCTGGTGTGAAACTCGACAGCATTGTGCCGCTGAGCTTCTTTTATCGGACTCTATATCCTCAGACGAACACCCTAAGGGTATTCGTCGAGAAAGAGTAAACCCGAATGATTTCTCTAAATTATGGAGTAAGGAAGCTCAGGGAATCCTTTCTAGTGATTTCGCGGATCTTTTACCACGCTTTAACTTACTGATAGAATCATCTGCGTTAGATATTCATACTTTATCGGCTCTTGATCGAGATATCCAACACCTTTTTACAAAAGTTCAAAAAGACCCTGTAGCATCTGTAGCTGTATTTTCTTTACAGTTACAATTAGCTGAAATGATTCGTGCGATTCCTTTCCCTATACGTAATCAGGTACATATCTTGCCTGAAGCACAAGCACATTTCGAAGCAGATTGGAAGAAAGCAATCCAATTATATCTTCACAGTCATCCCCAAACAGAAGTGGTTATTTGGTACAGTTCTACTCATACTCAAATTGTTTTTGGAAAAGATTTGCTTGCTGTTGCAGAACGAGTTGCAGCAGCAAAATCCTTAATGTCTGATCATGATCCATCACTTATAACCAGTTATCTAAAATATAAAACTCAATCTCATCTTGGGGTGCTTACTGAGTTTGATCAAGAAGATTTCTTTGAACTGATGGTAGATATTGCAGAGGAACCAGAGCTTCATAAACAACTATTGAAAATAGAAGAACAAGTTAATTCAGGACTCTACTCTCATGTAGAGCATTCTTTAGGAGAGTGGTTAAAATTATCCAAAGAAGAAAGAAAATCAAAGTTTCTTAAGATTTTAAAAGAAACGTTTCAAGAGGAGGAAAGAGAAGACTCTCAACAACAACATAAAACATGGTTTGAAGAACTCTATGAGAAAAGACATCAGGAGCGCGTAAAGGATCCAGCAAAAAAAATCCAAGAACTAATCACAGTTTTTCAAGAAAGTCAGCGCGTTCAAGCTCAAGACATAGATACTTATTTTGCTCATAAACCGTTTTATCAAGATCTGATGAAAGATGGTTACGCTTTTGAGGACATTTCTGTGATTACGAAGTATCTTTTAGCGAGTGACGGTGTTTCAGGGATTATTACTACTGATCCTATATTTCCTCCTCCATCTAAACAGCTAATTGACGCTATGAAACAATCTTTGGGAGAAGATTTTGGTGAGCTACACTATACGTTACAGATGGTCTATGATTGGTTATCTAAAGAGACTAACAGCGTAACTTCTGAACAGGCAAAACAAAAATTACCACAGAAACTACATGAAAAACTAGAAGGTTATACAACACATGATTTGCTTATTCCGCCTATTGATGGAAGCGTCAGCGCTTTAGGATTGCGATTTTCCACGGAGGAGGGGAAGGTATCCGATCGCGTTTTAACAAGCATAGCACCTGGAGTTCCTAATTCTGCTAGCTATGCTATGACTAGTTATTTGTATGGTTTGTTCTTAATTACGAAAGATATCCAAAGTGGTCGATTAACCCATGAAATACTAAAAGAGAGATTACAAACCTATGGAGGCGCCTATTTTATCAATGAATCAAAAATTGATGTGCTACTTGCTTTATCCCGGAAAAAAGCTCAGATATCCCTAATAGACGCCCATAAGGCTCTTACAGGTTTTTCTTCTTTTAGCGAAGCATCTCTGGCTTTACTTACAGGAAGGATGCCCGGAACAAGCAGAGTTCTATCAAGAGAAGTAGAGTTTGGACGACCTTCAGCTATCGTTATGGAAGGAGCAACAGCTATTCGTGCTCAGAGTTACGATGCTGTTGGATTAAGGAAAGATTTTTTCTTGTTACCTCATACAGTTCCTTCCATACAGTCTATTGTTGAGCAAGCGAAATATACAGTATTATCCTGGCCAGAATTTTATGAAAATCATGCGGATAAATGGAACGATCTTGCTAATCGTTTTGGAGCTGAGGACCTTAGTGTTCATCCGCAAACATTTTTATATGACACAGAAGGTCGCTGTATGGGGCTTGCTTTACTGTATATGTTAGCAGATGACTCTGTATCCTACAGATTATTACAACAAAATCTGATGACTTTAGCTTCGTTATTTGATGAGCAAAACAGAAGAAATATCCCTTTAACTCCAGCTGATCAGAAATTTTTAAATAAGGGGCTTTCTTTAATTGAGTGGTTACAGTTCAAAGGAAATCAACAACTTCAAACAGAGGGATTTTTCCATACCTTAGACTGGGATATCCCTCAATTAATGAAGCACTTTGCTTCTTCAACTGTAAAAAGTTGGTTAATTACTACGCCTGCGCATAGTCTTGTTCTTTCTTTAATGGGGAATTTTTTTAGAGTAACAGATCCAAACTATGGCCATACAGACTTTCCTTCATTAGAAGCTGCTATTACTTTTTTAGAAAGGATGGTTCAAGTATCCCCAGCTGTTTTGGAGCGTTATGGATTTGATAAGGAAAAGTCTGTAACTAGCCAACTCAAAGTCCACTCTTTAGAGACTTCAGAATTGCAAAATGCAGTTTTTGCTTCCTCAGATCTTGGCTTTACTAGTCGCTATTTTACGACAACGTTAGAAGAGATGACCGTCAGAGGCCCTATTACGATGAATCAACGTCACACGGATTGGGCCACTCTTTATAAGATTGGGGGGACTGTTCAAGGTAAACGTATTGATAGTAGAACACGGGAATCGGATTTAAATTTTTTAAAAATTAATGGGGATATTCTAGAGGAATTTTTAACAAGAACTGTTCTAGATAGTGACTTGGTGGAGTTAATACAATCTCTGCTCAAAACACATGGCCTTGAGCCAGGCACTACCCTTATTAGTCCAAGTTCTATTGTAGAGACCGCAATAGACCACGTCTCGCTATTACAAGCGGTGAAAACAAAAACCTCTCGAATGCACACTATTTTACAAAGCCTAGGAGAAAGAATTTTTAAATTGTTTAAAAATTCTGGGGTACAAGACTCAGACAAAATTTCTATAGACAGAGTCCAACTAGTTGATGAATCTGATAGCGCAACGATAGACTTCACAGTGATTAAAGATAAACAGCGTTCTCAGAAAAAAAGTATTACTGTTGGCATAGAAAGTTTAGCTGGATCCTTTAGAAAATTTAGCGCATCGATGCACGAAGTTATTGGAACTGGAGTGCTTGATTTAGACTTAGGAATGACTGTCGTCTCTTTAGTTCAGTATGTCCGTTTAGTAGAAGCAGGACAAGGAAAAGATGCTTTAGCAGTTGCTAATTTAGTGATGAATCTTAAAATAGCTCTCGAGGTCTCTATAGGGAATGTAATTCAGGCTCTGGGTAAAAAACTGCTCACTCAGGAGGGGCTTAATACTTTCCGTTTAGAAACAGAATTAGCTCGTCAACTACACAAAGTGGGAGCACGAGTTGGAGGAACTGTTGGTAAGACGTTAACCAGAGTAGCGCATGTATTAGAACTCCCCATATTAGAAAGTGCAATTGGAACATGGAACCTCTATAATAGTGTGAACGAGTTATTACATGCTGATTCTTGGAGTGACCAGGTTGCTGCTAGAGTACAAGTAGCTTTTGATTCAATCTCTTTAGGAATCACTATAGCTTCGGTTGTTTCTCCAGCACTTATGATGGCAGCAGGCCCCATTGCTGCCATAGGGATGGGGGCAGCATCCATTGCTCGTAATGTTGCCAGAAAAGAAGAGCGGCACTCTCAATGGCTCAAGTACAAGAGTTTTCTTGATAATGGATCAAAACATACAGTTGCCGCATTCCCTCATAAAGGGCTTATAGATTTATCTGAGAATTTAGTACTTGGGAACATTGTGCTGAATTTAAGGGTTTACCCACCTCTGCTTACAGGCGATCGCTCTTATAATGCAAATCGGTGGTTTGGGAATAAGCCTGGATGGTCTGATTGGCAAGTTCGAGAAAGATTAGGTTATGCCTATCGAAGCAGTCCATCTTATGCGTTAGCCAGAGGACACGCTAATAGTTTTTGGCCACTATCTATGCCTAGTATTGATAAAGGTGTATATCGCACAGTAATTCTAGGATATGGCATTCAATATAAAGCGGTTACAGAAGTTGTCTACTTGTCTAATGAAATGGTTTGGAGAGAAGCTGTGATGCAGTTTGACTCTCGATACTATGTAGAGCCATTAACAGCGGAAAAGGAGTGTGCAACAGTACTAGCAGGAGATACGCCACTATCAGTGATTCCTGTACGTTTATTAGAAGAGGAGTCTCTGGAACGCGAGAAGAACGCGGCTTCTTATAAGAACTATCAGATCATTATTGAGGGAGGGAAAGGAGGACTTACTGTACAGATAGGAGGAGCAGGTTATTACAAGTTAACAGCACAGCCAGGAAAAGGGAATATCCTCTCTTTCCGAGCAATACCTGGATATCTTTCTGTAACGTTTGATCTTAGCCGATTGGAACAAGAGGTGCCTCTCACCAAACAAAATGGAACAGCCTTAAAGATACTTAAAGTACGTCAAACTGGGTTTGATACTATTGTTGGATCTTCAGGAGGTAGTGATAATTTAACAGGCAATCACAATACAAAATTTTATCTAAGCACCGGAGGAGGACATGTCACCTCAGGATCCGGTAAGAACTGGTATAACATTCCATCTTTAACACGTAGCCTTGGTTTTGATTTTACTTCTAATGCTATAGAGCATAAGGCTTCTGTAGAGATGCTTTTAGCAGATTTCTCTCCTGCTAATAATTTAAGTTTAATAGTTGAACGATTTGCAAATGTTAGCATTCATGTTTTTAATTATAGCAATAAAACAGCCCCTTATACTGTGAATTTGAAAGACGGGGTGTCTTTACAAGCTTCTAAGCAAGGCTTTAGCGGTAGTTTATTAGAGGTGGCTTCCTTTGATCAAACGCTATGGCAAAAGAGCTATCCAGAAGATAGAGGATTTGTAGAAGATATTTTATCTTGGTTATTAAAACTGCAATGGTCGTTAGCTTCTCGAGTAAGGATCTTTTTACAGGGAGGCACAGCACAATACGAAACAACGCAGAAAAGTCTTATTTATAGACCTGATCCACACTCAAGTATATCTATTCAGGCTACAGATTCTTATAATACACAAGTTTATGGTAACGTTGGCTGTTCTTATATTCTATTCTCTTCACCAGGTGTGACCGCCAAAACACTCGATATTTTGTTATTCGAAGATTCGGGGTTACCACAAATTATTGACTTAAGCACACTTGTTCCAACTTCTATCCAAGGGTTCCTCTATCCAGGAGGGTTTATAAACTTTCAAGTCTCTTCTGCAAGATATGCATTTCCTTTTTCTGTCAGTTGGAGAAGGCATCATTACACTTTCCCTGCTCAAACGATTATTCAAGTTCTACCTCGCTTGCGGTTTGAACTAGGGGATTGGTTTACAATTTTGCAAAAGAGTGTAGGAAAATGGGTAACATTGTACCAACACGACATGATTATCCCTGAACGTATTGAAGGTGTTTTAAGTCTAAATAACACAGCGACATTAATGTCACACCACAATCAAACAACCCATATGCTTGGAGTAGAAAACAGGGGAGATTTGAGTCTAAAAGTTTTAGGAATACTCCAATCTGGTCAAATTAAAGGATCTAAATCGGAAAATAGCGCGAGTGGTCATTTTTCTAAATTGTTATCTGTCCCAGCACATACGATCAAAAATCTTTCGTTTAAAGAGGAAGAGGGAACTAAGAGTAAAAATATTTTATTCTACAGTGTGCTGGAGGAAACATTCCTTAAAGCTACAGATAAACCTTTAACTATTATTAAACGTGATAAATGGTCTCTGTATGATGAAATCCAAGTATTTGCAACAACTCTTAATCTGCAAAATTTCTTGCGTTATCATATTTCGGAAGAGACTCCAATGTTATCTAGACTGCTCATGTATGCGCAGAAACGCGTTTCCATCCAAAATAGAGATCTCGCATTGAAATTTTTCTATGTTCGAGAGCGAAGTGGTATTGGTGCAATTAGATTGGTATTCAAGAACTTTTTCGAAGAGAGCTTGCAGGGGATATTACATGGAACCTTAGAGCGAGAAGTTAAACCTATGCTAGCTGAAAATCCAAATACACTAATTCATTCATCGTATCGGAATCATTTAGAACTCATCCTAGGGGAGGAAACCTTAGATCTCGCAATTATCGTTCAAGAGTTTAGCTCTTCAAAAAATATTGTTGAGTTGCAAAAAGATCTAGCAACCCATCGGCTTATTTATCCTCAAGGAAAAGAAGCCTTGTCTCTTGCAATCTATACCCATACTTTCAGTAAAGAGAGCTTAGTCACATCTAAACAACGAAGCGAAGGGTTAAAATTCATCGATCCATCAATGCAGGAATATCGTTTACCTGAGACAACGATTCTCGAAAACTCTTATTATTTAGACCCTTCCACAGGAGATTTGTATTTAACAAAGATAATTGCGCAACCTTCACAAAGTAGAGCATTTCTTATCAAATTTAAAAAATACAAACGCCACTGGCTAGATTTCCAAAAATTAGTTCTTTCTGGATCTCATTTAGAACTTATCGCATCTACTGGAACAGCTTTAACATTTGTAGGCCCCGAATTACGGCATTTAGAGATTGACTTCCCAGGCGCGTTAAATGGGACTATTGCCAAAGAACACATCTCATCTCGGGCAAGTATTGTAATCCCAACAAACAATCAGGTGACACACTATGACCCAAGAATAGCGAAGCAGCATTATAGCTCTATCAATTATATGCTGTGGGATCTGCGTGATCGTGCGACACTATCTAAGCGAGCAAAAACTTTAGATAGCTATTTGTTAGAAGTTTGTATGAACTTAGACTCTTCTAATCCAACGTGGAATATTCCAAATGATGTGTTGAACTACGCGGTAGGATATTATCGAACAATCCTTCCTAGCTGGGTAAAAAATAAAATCCGTGTAGGTTCCTTAATTAAAGTAGAAGCTGATACTGCAAAAACTTTGAGTTTCTCACTAATTACGACACAAAATGATCTATTCCAACCTGTAGTGGATAAAGGATTCTATATTTACTACAGCGTTTCGAAACTAGCCAATCATGTTAAACTGCGAAATGTTACTGGAGATATGTTGCTTGATATCGATAAGGAAACCACATTTATTGTTCGAGGAGTAGATGAATCTGATTATGATAAGAAACAAATCTATGTTGTTTTAGATCTGACAACAGAAGAAGAACGTAAATTGCGAACGGATAAGAACATCATTATTATTCCTGGAGGAGAACGATTGAACCGATGATAATCCTTGAGCGCGCGCAAAAGCTTTAATACCTTCTTGATTTGGCATATGCTAATTCAACATAATAAATATTATCAGACCTTACTTTGATCGATAGTTAGGGAATCTCCTCCCACTATCAAATCCTCCCTACTACCCTCGCTTCTTTTGCAAGAGCTCGGAACAATTATCACAATATGACCTGCCAGTTCATATTGTGATAAATAAAAAATTTACGCTAAAGAAATAATATAGAAACTTTCTGTGAATGTGAACAATCTTTGGATACTGACAATGTTCGAGTTAATAAATCCACGTTAGTTTGGATAGCTGTTCTCTTGTGCAATTAAATATTTTATGTGATCAAAAAAAACGATAAAAAGCGAATTAATTTGAAATCAATTAAATAAGCTAATTACAATTTGGAAGCAAAAATTCAACTTTGTTAAAATAAAAAACATGTGTTCCCCCTGTCCACGTCATCTCTTTCCTATAGTCACTGACTGCCCAACTTGCTCTACCCCCCCCCTCAGAAAAAGGCCTCTCTCATCGACAACAGCAGCAGCAGTCGTAGTAACACAATTATTTAAATATCATAGAAAAGATCTCTCCCATCGAGTTATTTATGACTATGATCATGGGAAAAATAAAACACCTCGCAAAATTCAATGTAGCAGCAATCGTCATTCGTTAGCGACTTCTAGCAAAACGTCGTGCTCATCCCGAAAAATTCTTAGAGCACGTAGGACTGGGAGCAGCGTACCCAGACCCATTGCACAACAAGAACTTATTACCTTCATTTCTGCTCAGCAAAAAACAAATAGCAATCCTTTGAAGAGTATTTGTAAGTTTATCGACAGAACACATCAAAATCTACACATTCAAGTATTCTGCTTCAATCATCCCACTATTATTCAACACCTTGTAAAGGCCGCTGCAAGGGAAGTTCGGGTATCTGTTCAATATAGGGATGGAACCGAACTTGAAGAGGCTTGTAAAGACTCTACGATTTGCCTACAAAAACAAAGCGGGCGATCTTTATTCCACAAAAAATCGATGGTTGGTGATAGCCAAAGAGTATTAGCAAGTAGCGGGAACTTTACCCCAGATTCTACTGAGCAAGACATCAATCTCTCACTGCTCATCAATGATTCTGAATTAGCGCGTCACATAGAAACAAACCAATTTGTAACGAGACAAATTGGTAATCAGTTTCTTGTCTACATCCCTATTTTCCGACGCAACAAGGACTTCCGATTAGCAGTTCGCACTATCAAGAAATGTATTGCTCAAGCAAAAAAGACTATTGTTGTTGTTGTGTACATCCTTACCCATCCCGTCATTCTTAAATCCCTTCAAGCTGCCGCTGCAAGGGGTGTAAAAGTAGAAGTAGCTGTCGATACTCGTGAAAGCGAACAGACTCAGAGGACATTAGAACGATTACAACTTTCCCTTCCACTTCGTGTACGCAAGCCTGGTGCTCCACGTGTGCATGTCAAAATGTGTTATATTGACAACAAAATTTTAATTTGTGGATCTGCTAATTGGTCATCTGCAGGACTAACAAGAAACAGAGAAGATTTGTTTGTCATTCGAGGTCTAACAGAAACTCAACGCCAATCCTTATCAGAAATATGGCAATCTGTGGAAGAAAAAACAGAACCGCTAACTGCACAATCTTTGAAACGTCCTCGAGAAGAAGAGGACGATCCTGGAGAAGGGACTTCGAGTGGAATAAGTAGCGCAGGTGCTTCAGCTAAAAAAGCTAAAACTCAGTAAATCCTGTAATCTCAAGAAGACAATCCCTTTTTCGTAAGAAAAGATATTTTCCGTATCCCCTAAGATATTGCTACCCCGCGTCTATGCTACTTTACAAAAAAGCTTTACCCTCAAGCAGATTGTAGTCTTTTTTGATCTTCAAATAAGTACTTAAGTATTCGTGAATACTATTTAAAAGCATTATTTTTGTATCAACATCCACAAATGAAGAGACTATAGCCTCCACATTGAGTTGAATGATTTCTTTAAAAGTTAGAGGTGAAGATGTCACATGAGTTAAATGAGAATCTTCATCAGCAGAGAATCCAGATAAAAGCAACATCGTATTTTGCACAGAAGTTCCTCCCATTTGGGGATTATCAGAACTCAATGTTACGCTGAGCTTATGGTCTCTAAATAATGCAAAGAAAGGATGCTCATCAAGATTGTTAATCATCGTTTTACTGATCTTTTCCAATCCAGAATATTGATGCAATGAAGCCCCAAGTACCAGGTTAATAGCCGGAGCCATAACAAGTGTGATGTTTTTCTCTTGAATTGCATGAATCGTTGGCACATGTTCAATTGCCTGAAACCCATGGGCTATTCTTTGTATAGGTAAAGCTTGTATTGTTTGGTTTAAATATAAAAATCCCGTCCCCTCTCCTGCGTGAGCTTCACAACCAAATCCGTTCTCATAAGCATGATGATAACCCGAAGTTAATTTTGTTGGTGCTGCCTCAGGACAACTTTCTGCTCCGGCAGATTGCAATCCAACAAAGAGATTAGGAAAAAACGATGCGGCTTCATCGAGCCAACTCGCAGCCTCTTCAGAACGTTGTTGTGTAGATTGCTGAAGATTAGAAGAGCCGGTTTTATTAAAACAATTGAGAAAACGAAGGGTAATTCCTTGACTCAGGAAAAGTTGAGAAGCTCTAGAAAATAGATCGTACAATCGTAAGCGAGCTTCTAGAGGTTTAAGCGAAGGATAGATTACATAAGCTATGCGGATATTTTGTTGAACTTCGGTATAAATGATATTATCTTGTATGCATTGTTTTAAGTAATTTTGCAGAACAAGCCACAGATCATTTTCATTCTGGATTCCTCCCGGAGGATGTCTATGCCCCTGTACGGTAGCCATAATCCGATCGAAGCTAGCAAAATCACGGGTGATAATAGCATATTTTAATAAAGAAACATTAGGGTCCCGCTCATAGCGAATACTCTCAAAGTTTCTGAATATTTCAGCATAACTCTTGTGAGGGTTCCCATTCGAGAAAGCTGGAGATACCCATTGATTATTCTTCCACTTTATCAGACCATTTCTGACTCCCAACTCCCAAGCCGTTTCTGGAGAAATAGTTCCTGGAAGATGCACGTGAATATCCGCTTTAGGGAGGCCTTTAATAAACTGATCCGTACAAGGAGTGTCATCGCTCAACTCAGATGTTAACAGTGACAACTGTTGGATAATAAAAAAAAACTTCTTATCGACCATATCTTATTTTGATCTTATTCCCACTCAATAGTTGCCGGTGGTTTATCGGAAATATCGTAAACTACCCTGCAAACTTCAGGGATTTCATTAATGATACGTGAGGAACAACGGTTAAGAAATTCTCTAGATAAAGATGGCCAGCATGCTGTCATAAAATCAGTAGATTCTACTGCACGTAAAGCTATCGTATAACCGTAATGACGGCAGTCACCTTTTACAGCAACAGATTTACATGGCAAGAAAACAGCAAATGCTTGGCTAACCTTGTGGTATAAATTCGCTTTTTTTAGTTCTTCAATAAAAATGCTGTCCGCGTTTTTTACTATTTCTACATATTCCCGACGAACTTCTCCAAGAACTCGGACTCCTAAACCAGGACCAGGAAAAGGATGTCGGGATATTAGGACGTCCGGCAAACCCAGAACTTTACCTAAAGCTCTGACTTCATCTTTAAAAAGAAAACGCAGAGGTTCTAAAAGCTTCAAATTCAACTTTTCTGGAAGTCCACCTACATTATGGTGAGACTTGATTACTTGTGTTGCATCACAAGATTTTGCAGATTCAATTACATCAGAATAAATAGTCCCCTGAGCTAACCATTGAACATCGAGATTTTTAGAGGCTTCATCAAAAACTTCGATAAAGGCGGCTCCTATGACTTTACGTTTTTGCTCAGGATCTTCTATTCCGGATAGGTCATGGAAAAATTTTTCAGAAGCATCTACCACAAGGATCTCTAACCCTAGAGAAGAAAATTGTTGTTTAACTTCTTCCACTTCATTTTTTCGTAATAGTCCAGTATCAACGAAGACACAAGACAGACGATCACCTAGAGCATTATGAAGTAAAACAGCTAAAACAGAAGAATCTACGCCTCCAGATAGGCCGAGAAGGACACGTTCTGTTTCTCCCACTTTTTCTCTAATGCCTTGAATAAGTTGTTTTTCTATTGTTTCAATTTTCCAAGTTTCTGAAGTCTGGCAAATATGCTTCACAAAATTTGATAAAATTTTATCCCCTATGTCTTGAGAATCTGAAACTTCAGGATGAAATTGAAGACCAAAAAGTTTTTTCTTTGGGCATTCTATAGCGGCAATGGGACAGTGCTGAGAACTCGCTATAACAAAGAAATCTTTAGGAGGAACAACAACACAATCACAATGACTCATTCGAATTTCTGTATGAAAAGCATCCTGATCAGCAAGACCTTTAAAAAGTTCGCTTGGATAAAACACTATAGGTGTATAACCAAATTCGCTCTTCCCCCCCTGAACTTCACTTCCAAAATCTCTAGCAATCAGCTGCATGCCATAGCACACTCCAAGTATAGGGATGTTGCTGTTATAGATTTCCTTATCAACTTCTGGACTATTATTCTGATAAACCGAATGTGGTCCTCCTGAAAAAATTAAACCTGAGGGAGACTTTTGAAGAATCTTTTCTAAAGGTGTATTCCAAGGGAGAACCTCACAAAAAACGGAAAGCAGACGTATTTTTTTTGCTAGAACATTCGTATATTGGGAGCCAAAATCAAGAATGAGAATATTACTCAAAATAGAAACCCTCTATTATTTAGAGATTTGATAATTCGGAGCATGCTGAATGTATTGCAAGTTATGGATGTGGCTTTCAGATCTTCCAGAATGAGTGATTCGGGAAAATACAGCATTCTGGCGCAATTCTTCTAAATTATGAGCTCCCAAATAGCCCATTCCTGATCGAATCCCTCCTAAAATTTGATAGAGAACGTCGTGAAGAGAGCCTTTATAAGGCACAAGCCCTTCAACACCCTCTGGAACAAACTTTTTAGCATTATTTTTTTGAAAATAGCGTTCAGCACTACCTTTCTTCATAGCACCGAGAGAACCCATACCTCGATACATCTTGTAAGAATGTTCATTAATCTGAACGATTTCTCCAGGAGCCTCATCAGTTCCTGCTAACATGCTACCGAGCATAACACAATGCGCTCCAGCAGCTAGAGCTTTAACAATGTCTCCAGAATAGCGCATCCCCCCATCGGCAATGATACGTACAGAAGAATCATGCAACGCTTCAGCAACATCCATAATTGCTGTCAATTGAGGCAATCCTACACCCGAGACAATCCGCGTTGTACATATCGATCCGGGACCAATCCCCACTTTAACAGCGTCCACACCAATTTCAGCCAAACAAAGAGCAGCTGCCTTTGAAACAATATTCCCCACAATGAGAGTTACAGGATAATTCTTTTTAATGGTAAATGCTGTATCAAGCACCAATTTAGAATGCCCATGAGCAGTATCGACTACTAAAGTATCTATACCTGCCTCAACTAAAGCTTCTGCTCTTTCTAAACCTTGTTGACCGATACCTACGGCACCGCCAATTACTGAAGAGGTACTTTGCGATTTTATCTGTTTTACGATGGCAACTTGTGCATTCACATCCATATTTTTGTGAACAATCCCAAGTCCTCCTGCCACACTCATGGCTGTAGCCATAGACAACTCTGTGACGGAATCCATTGCTGCGGATAAGATAGGGATAGTTAAAGATAAAGATTCTGAAACAGAAGAAGTTAAACAAGCATCTTGAGGAAGAACTTCAGAATACTGAGGAACTAATAAAACATCATCAAAAGTCAGAGCTTCGCGCATATACTTCTCAATGAGGAAAAATGACTAAGACCGAGGCTGATTGAGAAACTTTTTCTCATCAGTAATAAATAAAAGAAAAATCGCACTCGAATAGAGTTAAACGATTTTAATTAGGTTGGAGGGATTGTAATGCCACCACACAATAATCTCAATAGATTATTGAAGAATTTAGGAAATTAAATCGACAGCTGTTGTAGATCCTGAGACAATAAGAGAGGCAAAATTATTCAGGAATATTTGATTTAGAATGGGAAAACTAAGAGCTGATGCTCCCAGATAAAAAACTATTTGGTTCATCCTTATTAATAAGGCAACGAAGCGTCTTTATTCATGAATAGTCTTTATTGACTGCTCATTCTACTTTGGTTAAACTGAGTAGTCCTTCTGCATAATCACGCAACCAAACAGCATAAAGATGGTATTTTTCAAGAGTATTTCTTGCTAAATAGGAATATAATTACGATGAGCCCCCTAATTCATTGCCTTTTATGAAATCTGTTAACTTCTTAATGTAATATTGATCGTTCGACTCTTTCTCCAAAATAGATAATTATCAGACCTTTATTTTGATCGATAGCTGGGGTGTCTTCTCCCATTATCAAACCCTACAACGAAAATAAAAGTTAATAATAAAGATGATTTGTTATAAAATCATTGGAATTTTTTTTCTTATTTTAAGGGATTTATGTTTATTTCTTTTGATAAAACTTTATCTAGACATTCTACGGATTTGGCAGAAGCTTTTGGAAACAAGCTTCTCTATCCTGTGACCCAAGGATTTGGAACCCGTATTTCAGTAAAGCCTGTTTTAGTAATCGATGATATGACGATCCATGGCTTCTCAGTGAAACAAGAGTCTCTTTGTAAGCGAATCTGTTGTGTTATAGCGTGTATCTTATTGGCGCCCATTGTCCTTCTAATGACCCTTATCGGAGTCATAGCATATAACTGTTCAGCTACTTATAAAAGAGTACAAGATCTTTATCTTGCAACTGGTTTAGAATTTGGAAAAGAATGGGGTCCGTGGACGTGCGCGCCACAAATATAAAGATTATCAACTGATTGGCAAACATATTGGGAAGTCCTCCCCCCCCCCTTTTTTTTACTAAAGTAATTTATTGGATTATTTTAATCTTGTTAAATAGATTTTTTAAATCATTATCGTTAATAATAATGACTACTCTTTATATACTCGAGAGCTAGTTTATTCGATTTTTGGAGAAAAAATGTTCATTTCATTTAAGGGGACACGTGCTGATGCTGCAGAAATTATTGGAAGAAAGCTTCTTAGCCCTGTAACCTCTGCATTCGGATTCAATGTCTCGGTAAGGCCTGCAATAACATTCAAAGGCTGCAAGGAAGAGTTTTGTATTTTCTCAGTGAAACAAGAGTCTCTTTGTAAGCGAATCTGTTGTGTTATAGCGTGTATCTTATTGGCGCCCATTGTCCTTCTAATGACCCTTATCGGAGTCATAGCATATAACTGTTCAGCCACTTATCAATTCACATGTCAGCGTCTTTATATCTATGGTTTAGAGTTTGATAGGTCAAGCAGTTCAAAATTAGAAGAAGTTTAGTGCTAATTTGATTTTGATTAGTTGCCGAAACTTTATGCCTAAAAAAAAGTTTTTATATATCTTGATCCCCTTCTTGAGCCTTACTTTTGGCTTAACGTCTTGTCACCAGAAAGAAGAAAACCTAAGAAATATTTTGCGTGTTGCTATTTGCCACGATCCAATGTCTTTAGATCCTCGCCAAGTTTTTTTGATTAAAGATGTTTGTATAGCAAAAGCACTTTATGAAGGATTGGTTCGAGAAAATGATGGCAGTCTTCATTTGGCTCTAGCAGAAAGATACAGCTTGTCCCAGGATCGGTGTGTCTACACTTTTTTTCTAAAAAAAACTTTTTGGCATAACGGAGATCTTGTAACAGCATATGATTTTGAAGAGTCTATAAAGCAATTTTATCTCCATGAGGTTGATAATGTTGCGTTACGATTGCTTGCGTTAATTAAAAATTCTCATGCTGTTCTAAAAGGAGACATTCCTGTTGAAAATTTAGGTGTTCGCGCTTTAGATGAACATACTCTTGAAATCACTCTAGAACACCCCTCTTCTCATTTTTTAGAAACTCTCACACATCCCGTTTTTTATCCAGTGCATGCTTCTTTGAGAGAATATTATAGAAATCGAAGTAAACGCTCTCTTCCAATAATTTCTAACGGGCCTTTTATCATTCGGTGTTATGAGCCACAAAATTTTTTGTTGCTTGATAAAAATCCTTTTTATCATGACCAAAAAAATGTTTCTTTAGATGCTGTACGCTTACAAATAGTTCCCGATATTCATACAGCGGTGCAATTGTTTCAAAAAAAATATGTGGATTTAGTGGGGTTGCCTTGGAGCTCCTCCTTCCCTCTAGAAGAACAAAAAAATCTTTCTCAAGATTTTTTGTATGATTATCCGGTGCTAAATTGCACAGTTCTATTCTGCAATGTTAACCACAAACCATTAGATAATCCTTCGCTAAGAGCGGCACTCTCTTTAGCCATTGATCGAGAAACATTATTAAAATTAGCTGGCAAAGGAAGCATTGCTACCAGTTTTGTACATCCTAGTCTATCTAAGATGCCTTTAGATGTTCTTTCGCAAAAAGAGAGAATCTCTTTAGCTAAAAATTACCTAGCGGAAGCTTTAAAAACTGTTCCTCAAGAAGAGTTAAAAAAAATCACACTCATCTACCCCATAGAATCTATTGTCTTGCGAGCAGTTGTTCAAGAGATTCGTCAACAGTTATTTGATGTTTTAGGATTTAAGATTTCTACTTTAGGATTAGAATACCACAGTTTTTTGGATAAACGTTCTAAAGGAGAGTTTTCTTTATCAACAGGAAATTGGGTTGCTGATTATCAACAAGCCAAAGCTTTTCTATCCATCCTTGGTAATGGGACTAAATATAAAGATTATCAAGTGATTGATTGGCAAAATCAAGAATATACGGATATCGTATCTCGACTTTTGGTTGAGGATTCAACAGATTTACAAATTCTAGCAGAACAACTATTGCTCAAAGAATCCCCTCTTATTCCCCTTTATCACTTGGATTATGCTTACGCTAAACATCCTAAAGTCTCTAATCTCCAAACCTCCTCACTCGGAGAAATTGATTTAAAAAGAGTCTCGTTAGTGGAGTAAGTGTGGAAAATGCTCGCAACAAGCAAGATAGGCTCTTAAACCTCCAAGTACGCGACTCCCGTAGTTTCGATATTCAGCACTAACGATGCTCTTACTGCTAAGCATTAATTTTTACAAAAATAAACGAAAATTCTAGGATTTGTGATCAAAGAATTTTTAAATTAAACAATCTACGTTACTTATGACTTCACCTTTATCAACAGCTGCTTCATCCTATCTCCGCACATTACAAAGAGCGTTTCCTCTGGGGGGGGGGGGGTATCCTACTAATCCTAACTCCGCTCAAACTGCACTAAGAGTACAGACAGCAGCAACATCTTTAGCTATAGTTCCTTACCCCCGTCCTCTGTCCTCAGAGCCGGTAAGCTTTTTCTCTAAACACTGTAAAAATGATGCTCAGAGCATTATTGAAAATGCTATTCTTTCCGCATCTTCTTCTGTTTTTCTGAAAATCTTTAGTCTATCTTCTGAACCCATTGTCCAGGATCTTATCTGCAAATCGGAAGAAAGTATACCAGTAACTATACATTACCAGCATATACCAGAACCTATTGTGAATAAATTGGAGGAAGCCGGGGCAGAACTAATCCGTTGTCACAGAAATAGACGCTCTCTACTCCATAGAAAAACTATGATCCTTGATGAAAAACAAGTGATTACTGGAAGCGCAAACTTCACTAGAAATTCTATAAATAATGACGTAAATCTTTTGGCTCGAGTAAATAACGTGCACATAGCTAATTTGATGCAGAAAAATCAAAAAGGCAAAGCGATTATAGAAAATTCTACTAAAGGAAAACAAACTGTCTGTTACTTGCCTATAAATCATAAAAAATGCGGGAATGAAAGGCAAATTGTGAAAGCAATTAATAATGCCACGAGTTCTATTCAGATTGGAATGTGTATTCTTACACACCGAGGCATTCTCCAAGCTCTTAATGAAGCGGCCACACAACGATCTGTTCTTGTTACAATCATTATCGATTCTCTAGAAAGTCAACAAACCATAGACATACTAAAAGCTCTTGGATCTAAATTAAGAGTACGAGTCGGAACCGGCGATCGCATTCACTGTAAAGCATGTATTCTCGATCATAACACTGCCATTATTGGCTCCGCTAACTGGGCTGCCAGCGGACTAAAAGCTAATAAAGAAGATATTATAATTGTAAATCCTCTTACAGAGCGTCAAAGAGAAGATTTAAGCATTTGGTGGCGGTACCTTTGTGATAATAGTGCTATCTTACCAGAAGACTAAAAACACTATTTTTGTCTCTCTGAAGAGGCCTTATTCTGATTTTGTGGCAAATATAAGTAGATTAGCGATTGCAAAAAAAGCTAAGGCTGAGGCCATTGGCATTGTAATAAATCCTAAAAGAAATAATTTCGTACTGCATGAGACTTTGCCACAAATATCAAGCGTCATTCCTGGAATTTCTTGTAAACAAACTTGGTAAATAGCAATGCAAAAACCAATAAGAGCTAGTGGAAGAGCGTATATTTTAACCGACAAGTCGTCAAGATACGCAGAAATCCCCAAAATAACCACTAAAGGAAACAAGCAAATACGCTGGTAATAACAAAGAACACAAGGTTCTACATTGAGTAGATAGCTATAATAGACACTCATGAGAGTCCCTATACAAGAAACCAACCAGGCAAAATATAAGCAATAAGAACGTAAGAGTTTAATCACTATTCCTCCTCTTCCATTGCTTGTAAATGACGCAGTTGAGTAATTACTCTTTCAATTTCATCAAACGTTGGATCCTCAATAAGATAGTCCCCCACTATTGCTGTGGGAGTAGCAAGTTGACCACCCATGACTTGAGATCCATAAATATTGTTCTTTTTTAGCTGTTCCGCAAATTTCTGCGAATTTACACATTGCATCAACCCTGTAGGATTAATTTCTCTACCAGAATGCGTAGGAATATTTTCTGCTAATTTCGTAAGAACTTCAGTAGTAGCCCAGTGTGATCCTTCTGTTTTTTTATGAGTAAGGATTCTGTGAAAATACTCCATATAGGCTTCTGGATCAGGTCGTTTAGGATCATGATGATAGACACAAAGCAAAGCCTGTGCAGCGGGCATTGATCCTCTAATAAAACAGACCGGAATCAAAGTGAAAGAGGCTTCCCCGGTATCAATAAAGCGTTTTTTGATCAAAGGAAAGACTTCTGAAGAAAACTCCTCACACGCAGAACAAGAAGGCTCTTCAAACACAGTAATATTAATGGGTGCATAAGGATTCCCTATTGTAGGAAAATATTTTGCTGTGGTGGGTATATGTGCTTTTGGCGGCATAATAGAGCGTTTTGTTTGCACCATCAAGCCCACGCATGAAACAAATCCCAATGCTGTAACAATAATAAGGATCTTTTTCCTCAAAGGAATCCTCTGATTCATTCTTTCATATAGGAGTTGAGATAAGACAAAATTAAAAAAAACGAAACCGTTTTTTGCTGACATAGAAAAAGTTTCTATAAGCACTTCTATTAAAAAAAACTTTCTCTTTTCTCTTAGACTTTTTATGAGTCAAGAAACTTAAAGGGTCTTGTTTATGGATAAAGATCTTCTAGAAAACGTTTATCGTCATTTTCGTTATCGTTTTTTTAAATTAAGTATACTTCCTGCTTTACTCGGGCTGTGGCTATTTTTTACGCCAGACATTCTTAATTACTTAGATGCAACTGTCATTTTATCAGATAGGGTATGTGGAATCCTTTTGATTCTGCTGTCGGCTCTATCTTTTTATAATCCTATTATTTTGCGACTAGGTGTTTTCATTGGGCTCTGGGTCTCCGTATTTTCTTGTTCTCCAAATTTCTCGCCTTTAGTTTTTGCTCACGATTCTTTATTAGGGTTTGCAACACTTGCTATTATTTGCCTGCTTCCAAATCGCCCTGAAGATCTAGAAGTCGGACCCACTATTCCGGAAACTAGCGATTATAACCCCTCTTCTGGAGGGAAAAGAGGAGCTGTTCTTCTTTTTTCTTTTTTAGGCTGGCTACAAAGTCGATACCTCACTTCCATAGCATTGAATATTGCTGATGCCGATACAACTTGCTCTCTTTTCTTCTCCTCTATTTTAATGGTTATTTATTCCATGCTTATTGTGTTGTCACTAACAGGAGGAGAACGTCGATGGCATACTCGGCCCAAAGCTGTGTGTGTTACGGCATTTATGCTTTTCTTTGCGCTAGGAGCAACTTTAATCGCTATTCTCTTATCTCAGTTATCTTTAACAAATTATGCGGGAATAAATCTAACAATTGCCCCAGTGTTCTCTTTAGCATTCTTTTATGATGAAATCCGGGCAACATGGCAGTATCTCACCCAATTTTCTTCAGATAGAAAGAAACTAACTAAAGTAGCGTTTTATGGATCTGAATATTATAGAGAGTCTTTTTTCTGGGAAGAGCGTTCTGTTTTACCTTTTTCAAAAGCTTGCAAACAAGCGTTTGAAGGACTTTCTTTCCCTCTCAATTTAGTCTTTGCCTGCATATTAGCTATAGGTTTCGTACAAATAAACACAAACCTGGCTATCCCAAATACATGTCGATTTTTTGTGAATAATGCTTGTTGGTTTATCCTTGTATTATCGATTTTTTCCTTTGCAAAGAGCCTTCGACATCTTCGATGGTTAAGCCTACTATTTGCCGCAGGAATCTTGCTTTCTCCTGTGATTTTTCACCTTCCTTTAGAAGCAAAACCCCTATTGTCCATTGTTGCGTCAGGCATTGCTTTTATCGGCTTATCTATAGGTCGTTTATAATTAACAAATAGTGAGTTTCAAAGGTTGTTAGTTTTGATTTAATTGGCTATCGTGATCCAGCTTATCTGATCCTGATAAATAAAGCCCTTCTCGAATATGAGAGAACGCTTTTTCTATAATCTCATCAAAAGGAGTTTTAGTGAAAGAGCTCTCTTTTGCCAATAAAGAAGGCTTTGCTAATGTTAATACAGCAAATATAAATCTTTTTGAGAATCCTGTGGGGAGCACTTCATCTTGAATAAACTCTACGAGTCGTTTTACTGAAAGTTTCCCTGGTTCACAAGATTTACAGAGAGCTAATGACTCAAAATAGCAACTAGTAGCCACTTGCAGTTGCTTCTGAGAGACCAGATTTTGCTCTTTCCAAGCAAAATAAAGCAGTAAGGCTGTGAACGCTAACGATAAAATTCCAGGAAGAATAAAAGGAAGGAAAACTTCATAAAGAAAAAATAAGTCATTAATAAAGCAAAGAATAGTACCTATGCATAAAGCAAAAAGAGCCCCCGTCATCATGAGTGCTGAAAAAAAGATGATAGGCAAACTTTTGATTTTATGTTTATGAATTTCATCTTGTAGAGAGAGTTTGTTATCTCTGGAAAGCATTAGTAATTCTTGATCATAAAAAGAACGTGCAGCTTGCTCAAGTTTTTGAAGAGGGATCATCGTTAGATCAAATGGTTTTTTATTTGCTGCAAAAGCCCTGCAATTCCTTGCTGTTTATCTAAAGAAATTGGATGTAGCTTGCGATTTCTAATAGCAAAAAAAGTCTCTCCTATTTCTAAGCAATCCTGAACATCATGAGAAGCTAGGATGATAGCTTTACCTTCTTCTTCAGCAAGTCTTCTCACATCCTGATATAACATCTCTTTTGTCAGAGAGTCTAAAGATGTAAAAGGCTCGTCCAACAATAAAATGGGTTTAGGAGACAAGCATTGCATAGCGAAAACAACACGCTGCCGCTGCCCCCCAGACAATTCATCAGGAAACCGATCCAACAATGAGGATAGCCCAAAAGATTGGATAACCTTATGAAAATTATGATCTTGAACTAGAGGCTTCTGTTTGTGAGGTCCCAATTCTGTTGGTAGTAAAATATTTTTTCTAACCGTTCTCCAAGGCAACAGAGCTTCTTTTTGTTGCATATAAGCCACTAGTTCCTGTTTTACAGGCTGCCCATTCCAGAGAACCTCTCCTATAAAGCTTGTAAGCAATCCAGCTATAATTCTAAAGAGCGTAGTCTTTCCGCTCCCAGACCCCCCTAATATGAAAGAAATCTGACCAGGAGCAAAGCTTGCTGCAGCATCTTCAAAAACAAAATGAGACGCATGAGCATAGCATAAAGACTTTACAACTAACATGAAAAAAAATTGGAAATCTTCTAGACTTGCGGTTACCAAGACTTGAACTTGGGACCTCGACATTATCAGTGTCGCGCTCTAACCAACTGAGCTATAACCGCGAGATGGAGACTAGGAGATTCGAACTCCTGACCTTCTGAATGCAAATCAGACGCTCTACCAACTAAGCTAAGTCCCCTAAGAGCGGTTGCTACCGACCCATTGTCAGTAACAAAGCGCTATCTTAATCCAACTAAGATTTTAAGCACAAGAAAAGATTATCAAAATAGAAAAGTTTTTCTTTTTAAGAAGATGCGACTCCCTTTGATAGCACTTTTTAGGTGTTGTTGACCTAGAAGAGAGCCGCTCTGTACGGATGTTTTATGTCCTTATAAGGACACCCTTTTCCTTATATCCATTTTTTTGGAATTTCTAACCTTTGTGACTTTGAAAGATTGAATAAAGATATTGTACTCCTTATCCAAAACTTCTGGAGAACGCCCTTTGTAAACCATAAATACTTGATATAAGGTGTGGTTTACAGAAACAAGCATCCCTCGGAAATATACATCTTCACAGGCAACCCAAAATTCTAGAGCCTTATGCCCTTGTACTTCTGTTGCTTTAAGATATAACACTTGTGATTCAGGAAGTGCATATAGCATTCCTGAAAAACCTTCTTGTAGATTCAACTCCGGCTTGCTTATATCCACCTTTTCTGGGTATTCCCAAACAGATACTACATAAACCGTGCTATCATTAGGAGTTTCTGCCACATACGTGTCATAACGGATAGCTAAGTCTGATTGAGGAATCTCCACAATCTGCCCTGAATGCTCCGGGAACTCCGGGAACTGAACAGAAAAGCCGCCTTCCTGCGTATAATCGTAGCGCTTCCAAGACAAAAGGTCTGAGACTTTTGTAATAGCAGAAGTCTGCAAATCCTCTGTAGTTGGGAGACTAGTCTTTTCTCCTGAGATCCACGATTTCATTCGACCAATAAAACCTGTTGTCCCCTCGGCAGAAAAAACCTCTACAGGAGAGAACATGTTGATCAATAAAACAGCAGATAAAGAAAGTTTGTAGAACTTAGAAAGCATAATAACAATAAAAACCAAAAGCTTTTCATTACTTTATGATAACTCTGCGAACAGTTTTTATTATAAATAAAAATCTCAAATAAAAACCCAAATTTCACATTGTTAGCTCTTTAAAAGAAAGTTCGTTTTAGCGATCTTTTCATGGATCTTTTCTTGCCCCTTTTTTTGTTTCATTCGTGAAAAATGGAAAGATCCATTATTTAAAACTTGGAAAAGCAGATACAGATTATGACCTGTGAATAATCTTGATAGTTAACAATCTCCTTGTTAGGATGATCTGTTTCTGTGTGTTACGACTCTGATTTAAGAAATTTTTTCTTAGGAAGAGTGTATTTAAGGGGGTGCGATGTGTTTGCGTTCTTAACAAGCAAAAGAGTCGGTATTCTCCCCGCTAGATGGGGAAGCTCTCGCTTCCCTGGAAAACCTTTAGCAAAGATTTTAGGGAAAACCCTTATTCAAAGGTCCTATGAAAACGCCCTAACCAGTCGATCTCTCGATTGTGTTGTAGTGGCAACAGATGATCAAAGAATCTTTGATCACGTCGTGGAATTCGGAGGACTGTGCGTGATGACTTGTGAATCGTGTGCTAATGGAACAGAACGAGTGGAGGAAGCTGTTTCTCAACATTTTCCTCAAGCTGAAATCGTTGTGAATATCCAGGGTGATGAACCCTGCTTATCTCCAAGCATCATAGATGGCCTTGTAGAAATGCTCGAAGGCAATCCCGCTATAGATATAGCTACACCCGTTACAGAAACAGTTGATCCTGATGCAATTTTAACCAATCACAAAGTAAAGTGCGTTTTCGATAAAACTGGCCGAGCTCTTTATTTTAGCAGAAGCGTTATTCCTAATAACTTCAAACGCTCAACTCCTATTTATTTACACATAGGCGTTTACGCTTTTAGAAGAGCTTTTCTTAGTGAATATGTGAAAATTCCTCCTTCTTCATTAAGTTTAGCTGAGGATCTCGAACAGTTGCGAGTGTTGGAATCTGGTCGTTCTATCTATGTTCACGTCGTTCAAAATGCAACAGGACCTTCAGTAGATTATCCCGAAGATATATCCAAAGTGGAGCAGTACTTATTATGTCCTTCAAAAGTATCTTTTTGACCGGAGGCGTGGTTTCTTCTTTAGGGAAAGGGCTAACCGCGGCTTCTTTAGCTCTCCTATTAGAGAGACAAGGCCTAAAAGTCGCCATGCTTAAGTTAGATCCTTACTTGAATGTGGATCCTGGAACCATGAACCCTTATGAGCATGGAGAGGTGTATGTTACTGATGATGGCGTAGAAACAGATCTTGACCTTGGGCATTATCACCGTTTTTCTTCCGTTCAGCTGTCCAAACATTCTACTGCTACCTCTGGGCAAATCTATACCCGAGTGATTACTAAAGAACGAAATGGGGAATTCTTAGGAAGTACAGTTCAAGTCATCCCTCATGTCACCAATGAAATTATCAATGTCATTCAAGCATGTGCAGAACATCATAAACCAGATGTTCTTATTATAGAAATCGGAGGGACTATTGGTGATATTGAATCTCTTCCTTTTCTAGAGGCAGTAAGGCAATTTCGCTGTGAACATCCTCAGGATTGTCTCAGCATTCATATGACTTATGTCCCTTATCTAAAATCAGCAAAGGAAATTAAAACCAAACCAACACAACATTCTGTTCAAAATTTACGGAGTATCGGCATCTCTCCTGATGTAATCCTCTGCCGTTCTGAGGTGTCCCTTAGTTCAGAAGTGAAAAGAAAAATTAGCCTATTTTGCAACGTTCCAGAGAACGCTGTTTTCAATGCGATAGACTTAGAGAACTCCATTTATGAAATGCCTCTGCTCTTGGCTCGAGAAAATATTGTAGACTTCTTATTGTCCAAATTTGGTTTTTCGCCTAAATCCTTAGATCTTACTGATTGGCAAAATCTTGTAACGACTTTGTGTGATGGGAATCGGCATCTTGTTCGTATAGGACTCGTTGGTAAGTATTTAGAACACAAAGATGCTTACAAATCAGTGTTTGAATCGCTCTCTCATGCTTCCATCCCTGCAAACTGTTCCCTCGAGATAGTTCCTATTTCTCCTGAATCTGAAGCTCTTACTAATCAACTCTCTCAATGCGACGGCTGTTTAATTCCCGGAGGGTTTGGAACCAGAAGCTGGGAAGGGAAAATTGCTGCTGCGCGCTATTGCAGAGATAACAACATCCCTTGCTTCGGGATTTGTTTAGGAATGCAGGCATTAGTAGTTGAGTATGCAAGATATGCTTTAAGCCTTCCTCTTGCTAATTCCTTAGAAATGGATCCTAACACACCAGATCCTGTTGTCTGTATGATGCAGGGGCAAGATACCATGATTAAAGGAGGGACCATGAGACTAGGCGCCTATCCTTGCCAAATTACGCCTAAATCTTTAGCCTTCGAAGCTTATAAGACAGATCTTGTCCAAGAACGTCACAGACATCGTTATGAAGTGAACCCTGCTTATGTAGATCTTCTACAAAAAAATGGATTAAGAATAGTGGGAGTTTGTCCTCAGGGAGATCTTTGTGAGATTATTGAAATCCCTAATCACAGATGGATGCTTGGTGTACAATTCCATCCTGAATTTTTATCAAAACTAGCTGCTCCCCATCCTCTTTTTGTAAAATTTCTTAGCGCTGCTCTAGACTATTCTTTGGAGAAAGGTCGTGAATAGCATGAAACAAAAAGAGGCTTTTTTAGGAGTGGATTATGGGAAAAAACGTATTGGTCTAGCCTTTGCTAGCGCTCCTCTTTTGATCACGCTACCTATAGGAAGCATTAATACCTGTTCATCCCTTGCTTTAACAGCTCAAGCTCTTATTACTATTATTAAAGAGCGCGCTGTCACTACTGTAGTGTTTGGAAATCCGTTGCCCATGCAAAAAAGCTATGCTTCTAGCGTGCAGTCAGAAATTCAGGAGTTAGCCGCGCTCGTTCGAGATATGACCTCTTTAGAGGTCATCCTTTGGGATGAGCGCCTGTCCTCAGCACAAGCCGAACGTATGTTAAAGAACGATTGCGGTCTAAGCAGAAAACAACGTAAAAATTCTTCTGATAGTCTTGCTGCAACATTAATCCTTTCTAGTTTTTTAGATTCTCGCAAATTATATTAGAGCCGGCTCATGATAAAGCCTGTGTTTAGGAAAGAAATCTTTTTAGGCACATATTCCTATTTTTGGTATCGTGGGCTTTTTCTTTAAAAATTAACACTCTATATTAGGTTGTACCGTGGAAGAAATAAAAGAAATGGGGCCCACATTACCAGCCTGCCCTCCTTGTGTCATGGTTATTTTTGGGGCTACAGGAGACTTGACTGCAAGGAAGCTTTTTCCCGCTTTATACAATTTAACAAAAGAGGGACGGTTATCTGAAAACTTTGTTTGCGTGGGATTTGCCAGAAGACCCAAATCTCATGAGCAATTTCGTGAAGAAATGAGACAAGCTATTCAAAATTTCTCTCATTCATCAGAAATTGATATTCGTGTTTGGGAGAGCCTTGAACACAGAATTTTCTATCATCAGGCGAATTTTTCCGAAGCAGAAGGGTATTCTTCTTTAAGATCTTTCTTAGAGAGCGTGGATCAAAAATATGGGACAAAAGGAAATCGTCTTTTCTACCTCTCCACTCCTCCAGATTATTTCCAAGAAATAATCCGGAACTTGAACAGACACCAACTATTTTATCATGAGCAAGGAGCCCAACAGCCCTGGTCTAGGCTAATTATAGAAAAGCCTTTTGGAGTTGATTTACAAACTGCTCAAGAGCTTCAGCAATGCATTGATGCTAATATCAATGAAGAATCTGTTTATCGAATAGATCATTATCTTGGGAAAGAAACTGTTCAAAATATTCTGACCATACGTTTTGCTAATACGCTATTCGAATCTTGTTGGAACTCTCAATATATAGATCATGTACAGATTAGTGTTAGTGAATCGATTGGTATAGGCTCTCGAGGGAACTTTTTTGAAAAGTCTGGCATGCTAAGGGATATGGTGCAAAATCACCTGATGCAATTACTGTGTCTACTTACTATGGAGCCCCCTTCTGAATTTTCTTCTGCAGAGATCAAAAAAGAAAAAATTAAGATTCTAAAAAAAATCCTTCCTATTCGAGAAGAAGACGTAATTCGTGGTCAATATGGTGAAGGAGTTGTGCAAGGCGTTTCTGTTTCTGGCTACAGAGAAGAAGAAAATGTTGATCCAAATTCTTTGGTAGAAACTTACGTAGCCTTGAAATTATTCATTGATAATCCTCGCTGGAAAGGGGTTCCTTTTTATTTACAAGCAGGGAAACGTCTTCCTAAAAGGACAACGGATATTGCCGTTATCTTTAAAAAATCTAGTTACGACTTGTTTAATTCAGAAAATTGCCCTCTGTGCCCTTTAGAGAATGATTTGCTCATCATCCGCATTCAACCAGATGAAGGAGTTGCTCTACAATTTAACTGCAAAGTTCCAGGGACAAATAAACTCGTTCGTCCTGTGAAAATGGATTTCCGTTACGATAGTTATTTTAATACAGTTACTCCAGAAGCTTATGAACGATTGTTGTGTGATTGTATCCTTGGCGATAGGACCCTTTTCACTAGCAATGAAGAAGTCTTAGCATCTTGGGAACTATTTTCTCCCTTATTGGAGCAATGGTCTAAGATCCGTCCCATTTTCCCTAATTATATTGCAGGATCTTTGCGCCCGCAAGGAGCTGATGAGCTATTATCTAGAGATGGAAGAGCATGGCGTTCTTACTAATTGATTTTGCGAGAGGTGTTACATGGCTACCCTTATTAGCTTAAATGACGCGAATAGAATGCTTATTGCTGAATCTCAGGAAGATTTTTTACAAATCGCATGTTACGATTGGATTTCTACAGCAAATAAAGCGATTCAGAAACGCGGAGCTTTCTATGTTGCTCTTTCCGGAGGAAAAACTCCTTTACAAATCTTCCAAGAAATCGTTAAAAAACGTGCTGCTATTTCGGATTGTTCAAAAATTTTTGTTTTTTGGGGAGATGAACGTGCAAGTGAAGATACAGAAGCCGGCAGTAATTATTTAAAGGCTATGGACATCTTAAAATGGCTACGTATTCCTGATACACAAATCTTTCGTATGGACACAGCGAATCCCAAGGGAGATGAAATTTATGAAAATCTTATCCGAGAGCATGTTCCTGATACCATTTTTGATATGGTCATGCTTGGGGTTGGTGAAGATGGGCATACCCTTTCTCTTTTTCCAGGGACTGCCGCGTTAGAAGAGAAAGATCGTTTGGTGGTTTTCAATGAGGTCCCCCAATTACAAACTCGTCGGATGACCTTAACCTTTCCGATTGTTCGGCAAGCCCGTCATTTGGTTGCGTACATTCAAGGAACTGCTAAACAAGATCTTTGTCATAAGCTGTTACATCCTTTAGGAAGAGATACCTTTCCTATAGAGCGAGTAGGGACTCCTCTAAATCCTCTGCAATGGGTATTGTCATCTGATTGTTGTAGAGCGGCGGATCTTGCAGATATTCCTGCAGAATGTAAATTAGAAATGTTTTAACATCCTTTTCGATTGCGGATAGCTGTCCTTTGACGATTTCTAAAAGACCATAACTGCAAAGACATCCATTCTAGACAGCTTGACGCGGAAGAGTATGTATCAAGAGCTTGCACAGCCCGAGTAATAATTGAAAGAACCTCTTCCAGGGGATATACCGGCATAGTTTTTATCTCATCTAAAAAATCCGGATAGGTAAGTAGAGACTCTGGCATCTTCTTGGCCAAGAAAAACCGATCCCTGAATAACTGCAAAAGAACGGTTAACATGGCTTTTGTTTTATCTCGAAGCACTTGCTTATCGTCATCAGGTGCTCCTTTTACCCTAGATCCCACTCGCATCACAGATTCTTTACCTTTTGCTAAGCTGATTAAAAATGAGATGTCTTTCTTATCAATTAAATCCCTTTTTTCTAAAGGAATATGGAATGACACGCATCTAGATCGAATGGTGGGCGGCAACCTCTGTGGAAGTGCTGAAACGAGTATAAATATACTGTAATACGGAGGATCTTCTAAAAGTTTTAAAAAAGCTGATATAGCGTCTAATGATATCCTGTCAGCTTCATAAATAATATAAATTTTATAAGAGCTTTCATAAGGATGTATCCAGATATTTTTTCTAATAGCTCGAGGAGTCTCAATCGTGTGAAGACGTCCCTTCCCTTGAGGGGAATACTCGTAAATATCCGGGTGCAATCTATTTGCTATTTTATAAGAGGCATGCGGGGAGCCTTCTTTAAGAATTAAAGAAGCATACTCATATGCGCAAGTTGACAAAGTCGACAAATCTTGCCCATGCAAAATAATAGCAGAAGGAACCTTCTGATCGCGCACTCTTTGTATAAGAGCGTCCCAAGCAGAGCTTTCCATCTCTCCCCCCCCTTTCTATATCAATGCTCGAATCTGTAAAAGAGCTTGATCGACAGATACCTCTGTTGGTAATAATGCATCTAAAATTTTATACCTGTCTGGGGATCTTTCTGCTAAAGAAATAAATCCTTCTCGAGCAGCCCGGTGAAAAGATGTGGGTTTTTGCTCAAACCTATCAAGATTCTTTTGACGAGTCTTTCTTAGCAACCCCTCTTTTTCTGGCAAATCCAATAAAAACGTGATGTCGGGAAGAAAAGGCTCATCCCCTACAACACGATAACATAAATCCGTAACGAAGGCCTCTCCTAGCCCCCCAGCAATTCCTTGGTATACAATAGTAGAATCATGAAAACGGTCACATATAACTGTTTTTCCAGATTCAAGAGCAGGCAATATTTTTTCTTGAATGTGCTGAGCTCGCGCTGCCAGAAACAGTAATAACTCCGCGTAGGAAGATATCTCCTGTGTTACATCCAATACAAGATCTCGAAGCTGCTCTCCAAGAGCACTCCCTCCTGGCTCCCTTGTTAAAACAACCTCTTTCCCTTCTTCCATTAAACGTTTAGAAAGTGCCTGTGTAAATTGGGTTTTCCCAGCACCTTCTCCGCCTTCTACTACAATAAACACTCTATTCCTCTACCGCATGTCCAACTTGGATGCTAACGCTTTCTTCTGTTTCTCCAGACTCTGTATTCACTGATAATTTTTCCATAGCAACCAGAGTATCCCCTTCTCGAAGATTTACAAGACGAACTCCCTGAGTAGCTCTTCCCATTACCCGAACATCCTGCATATTGATTCGGATAGCCTGCCCTTGAGCAGACATAAGCAATATACTATCAAAGTCTGTTACCGAAATAGCTCCTAATACATCTCCATTTCTTTGATTAATTAAGATAGAGCGAACGCCAACGCTACCTCGGTTAGTTTCCCTAAAATCACAAACTAAAGAACGCTTTCCGAATCCATTATCACAAACAACTAAAACACTTTGATCATCTGTAACAACTTGACAACTGACCACAAAGTCTTCTTCATTCTTCAAAGAAACACCACGGACTCCTCGAGCTGCACGTCCCATTGGACGTACTTTATCATGAGGGAAGCGAACAGCCATTCCTAAACGAGTAAATAACATAACCTTTTCCTCGTCATTCACTATGTGACGAGCCGCAATAAGTTCATCGCCATCATCTATTTCTAATGCACGAATTCCTTTCTTACGTGGGCTACCGAAGGCATCTAAAGAGACTTTTTTAACCACACCTTTCTTCGTAGCTAAAAGGAGATATTCTCCTTGTTCGAAACGCTTCACATTAAGGACCGCAGCAACCTGTTCGCCAGGACGAATACCTTCTAAAAAGTTGATAATAGGCTTGCCTTTAGCACGTCGTTCTCCTTCAGGAAGTTGCCAAACTTTTAACCAGTAACATTGACCCATATTAGTAAAGATCAGCAAGTAATCTTTTGTTGATGCAGAATAAACTGCTTTCAAGAAGTCTGAGCCTTTCTTCATGTCAAACCCAGTCACTCCTTGCCCACCTCGTTTCTGCTCACGGAAAACTTTCACAGGCATACGCTTCACATAATCATCACCTGAAATAGTAATGATTACTGACTCGTCCGCAATGATATCTTCTATATCTCGAACATCTCCCGCATCCATTTCAATTGTGGTGCGTCGAGGAGTCTTATGAACTTTATGTAATTCTTGAAGCTCTTCACGAATAATATCTTTGACAAGTTCTTCTTCTGCCAAAACTCTGCGATAGTAGGCGATCTTCTCTAAAAGCTCGTTATACTCTTTCTGTACTTTGTCTATTTCTAAGCCAGTGAGTTGGTATAATCGCAATTCGAGAATGGCAAGAGACTGTGCTTCCGAAAAGCCAAACAATTCAACCAATTGCTGCTTCGCATGCTCTTTGTTCGAGCTTTCACGAATAGTTTTGACCACTTCATCCATACAAGAAAGAGCTTTTAAAAAGCCTTCCAATATATGTGCGCGTGTTTCTGCTTTATTTAACTCGTAACGAGTTCTCCGTCGAATAACGTCCATACGATGACGGATCCAAGCAGAAATCATTCTATGGATACTCATAGTTCGCGGAAGATTTTTATCCAACGCTAACATATTAGCCCCAAATGTCACTTGTACATCCGTGAACTTATATAAACGATTGATAATGACTTCAGAAGATTCGCCTTTTTTCAACTCCAATACAACACGAATACCGTCTTTATCAGACTCATCGCGAACATCAGATATCCCTGTTAAAGTTTTTTCATTAATCAGTTCTGCTATCTGCTCAACTAATCGCGATTTATTTACGTTATAGGGCATTTCCGTGAGAATGATATTCTCCCGTTGCTTATCAGAGTTTTCCTCTACGTGTATACGAGCACGCAAACGTAATTTCCCTCTTCCTGTGTAATAAGTAGAACGAATGCCTTCCGTTCCACAAATAATTCCTCCGGTAGGGAAATCAGGACCAGGCATAACTTCCAAAATTTCCTCAATAGAAGTTTGTGGGTTAGCTAAAACTAACAGCGTAGCTTCAATCAATTCTCCTAAATTATGAGGAGGAATATTAGTCGCCATACCTACAGCGATTCCTGAAGAACCATTACAAAGTAGATTAGGAAACTTTGAGGGGAAAACGACAGGCTCATACTTTGTTTCGTCATAGTTAGGGACCATGTCTACAGTATCTTTATCTAGGTCCTCTAATAAAAAGATCGAACTATGAGTCAACCGGGCCTCTGTATATCGCATCGCAGCAGCAGGATCTCCATCGATGGATCCAAAATTCCCTTGACCGTCAACTAGCGGATATCGCATCGCCCAGTCTTGAGCCATTCGCACCAATGTAGGATAAATAACAGCCTCACCATGAGGGTGATAATCCCCAGAAGTGTCTCCACAAATTTTTGCGCACTTTCTGTGTTTCGCTCCTGGAGTCAAATTCAATTGTTTCATAGCGTATAAAATACGCCGCTGAGAAGGCTTTAATCCATCCCTAACATCAGGCAAAGCTCGGGAAATAATTACAGACATAGAGTAGCGAAGGTAGCTCTCCTTCATCTCCTCTTCAAGATTTTTAGGGACGATGATTTCTTCTTTATTTAGCATGGCGATTCTGTCTCCTAAATATCTAAATTACTCATCCGAATGGATAGCGCATGGCTTTCAATAAATTCACGTCGCGGAGGGACTTCTTCTCCCATTAACATTGTAAAGATATGATCCGCCTCCACAGCATCTTTCAAAGAGACGCGAACAAGCGTTCTTTGTTCAGGATTCATTGTGGTATCCCACAGCTGGTCAGCATTCATCTCTCCAAGTCCCTTATATCGCTGAATCTCAATTCCCTTTCGTCCAAGGCCCTTCAAGTAATCTATAACTTCTTTCAAAGTATAACAAGTGTAATTAGGAGTTTTGGAATCTTCTGTAGAAACCGTGATTCCCGTCCCTTTTGGATGAAGATAGTGGCGAATATCATAGCCGTACTCATTCAAATTATGCTGAATCTCCTCAAAGGCTGAAGCCTTATATAACTCTATGATTCTTGCCGCAGCTTCTTCATTAGCGGCAACTGCTGCCTCTTTTTCTTCATTCGAATAAAGATAATTTCCTCCCTGTTTTCCACTTTCTGGAGGGTAATAATATAAGGGGTACGCCCCATCACGGAACATATCTAAAAACTCAGAAAATGGAATCGCTCTCTTCTCTAGAGCAATAATAAAGCTTTCCACTTCCAAAATAAGGTTAACAAACGATTCTAAAGCTGTTCCCTCTAGTTCTCTTGCCGTATCATCGAAAACCACTCGGCTTTCTCGTGTTCCTAAATTTAAAAGATAGCCATCCATCTCTTTTTCAGAGAGGATATAGCGGAAATCTTTCTTCTTACTTACCCGATATAATGGAGGCTGAGCGATATAAACACATCCGTTCTCTATCAATGCTGACATATGTCTATAGAAGAACGTCAATAATAAGGTTCGGATATGAGAGCCATCAACGTCAGCATCTGTCATGATAATGACACGTTTATAACGCAATTTACTCAGGTTAAAATTATCCGTTCCAATACCGCAGCCTAGGGCAGCTATAATACTTCCGATTTCTTGGTTCTGAAAAATTTTCTGTAGACGAGCTTTTTCTACGTTTAAAATTTTACCCCGAATAGGCAGAATAGCCTGGAATCGTCGGTCTCTTCCTTGCTTAGCTGACCCCCCTGCAGAGTCTCCCTCTACGATGTACATTTCACATTTTTCAGGATCTTTTTCTAAACAATCCACTAACTTTCCTGGTAAACGGGCGCTATCCAAAGCACTTTTTCGGATAGTCAACTCCCTAGCTCTTTTAGCAGCTTCTCTTGCTTGGGCAGCAACAAAGACTTTGTCTACAATAGTTTTGGCTATTTGAGGATTTTCCTCGAAAAATGTTGTTAATACTTCGCCACTAATTTGCTGAGCTACAGAGCCTACGTCGCTATTTCCTAACTTCTGCTTTGTTTGTCCTTCGAACTGAGGATTTGGAACTTTGACTGAAACAATCGCTACCAACCCCTCTCGAATATCTTCTCCAGTCAGAGACAATTTATCGCTTTTAGCTAAGTTGTGAGACTTAATATAGGAGTTAACGGCTCTTGTCAAAGCTGTAGAAAATCCTGTTAAATGAGTCCCCCCTTGCCGAGTAGGAATATTGTTCGCATAAGAATAAATGAGTTCAGAATAGCCTGAATTCCACTGCAAAGCAGCTTCAAACTCTATATCCCCATCATCTCCACGTTTTGATCCCTGAATATAAATGGGGGTCGGGAAAAGACTTTCTTTGTTCTGATTTAAATAGCTGACGAAAGATTGAATTCCCCCCTCGTAAAAGAAGGTGACTTTATCAAAACCTGCATCACGATCATCTTCAAAAATAATCGTTATTCCACGATTTAAAAATGCCAACTCTCGCAAACGCTTCATTAGAATCGCGCGATCAAAAACGCATGTAGAGAATACAGTTGGGTCGGGATAAAAAAGAATCTCAGTCCCTCGTTTATCCGTAGATCCCAATACTTGTAGAGCTGTTAGTGGAGCCCCTTTTGAAAACTCCATGCTATACGCTTGCCCATCCTTAAATACGTTAGCAATAAATTTTTCAGATAAAGCATTAACGCATGACACCCCAACCCCGTGCAACCCTCCGGAAACTTTGTAGCTGTCTTTGTCAAACTTCCCTCCGGCATGCAATACAGTAAGGACGACTTCTAAAGCAGAAATCTCTCGACCTTGCTTGGCGGATTCTTTTTCATGAATTTGAACAGGGATCCCTCTACCATTATCCGAGACAGAGATGCCTCCATCTTCCAATATACGAACAACAACCTCGGTACAAAACCCCGCCATAGCCTCGTCGATGCTGTTATCAACAACTTCGTAAACCAGATGGTGCAATCCAGTAACGCCTGTGTCCCCAATATACATTCCAGGACGCTCACGAACGGCTTGTAATCCTTCTAAAACGGTAATGGCTGATGCATCGTATTTCTTTTCTTGTGCGTCCATAATTATCCTAATAAAAAGCGTATCTCTTTAATTTTGGCACCGGGAACAGCTGAATGAATTTGGGATATTAACTCTTTTTGGGAGCTTTGTTTTAGTACAGCGTACAGTGAAGCATTGCGAACTTTTATCGACAAAACTCCATCTCTAAGCCCCACAGCCTGAGTCATGCCATTATACTTCTTTCCTAGAATTCTATACCACGCCTCTATAACTTCTTGCGGTCTCCCTGCAAGAATTTTTCGTAAATGCGTCAAATGGTCTCGGAGAAAATATTTAGCATGTTTAATAGGAGAATCTGTTCGGCTTTGCTTTTTGCGGCGAAAATTCGGCAGATTTTGAGGATAAAAAGACACAACGCTCCTTCAATGTGTGCAAAGCGCACCTTTTTTCGCAGAATGCCTAGGAAAAAGGCTCTTATACTTGTTGCGAACTAAAAAAGTCAAAATATTAGCGTTAAATTCCAAGAATTTGAAACTTTCTTAGAACTTAATCCTCTGAACTTGCGCGATCAGCGGATGTTTTACTTACAGACGTGTCGCCTAGTGTAGCAGGCAAAACTTTACAACAAAAACCATCTAAACGAACGAGTTCCCCCATTCGCCCTAAAGCAAACAATTCATCCCAAAGGCGAACTAAAGTCTGCCCTGGATTAACATTCCCCCTTCTCCCCATAGGACCTATCATCCCTACCTTAACAAGCTCAACCACACTATTCCCTACAGCAATGAACTTCGGAGTTTCAGCAGGTTTTGATCCTCTTTGTAAAATAATAGGACGGTGGCACCGCACTTCTTCCTGGCTAGATAAAGGCAGCTCAGGCTCATGAGAATAAACGGCTTGTTCAATAAAAGGTAATGTCGCCTCTTCTCGAATGGGCGAGCTTTCTAATACTTCCTGTTGTGTTTGAATCTTTTGTTGTCTTCGACCATACTGTGCGCGACAAATTTCCATCAGCGCAAACAAAAAACCTGTAGCCAACAGAACTCCGCCAACTACCAGCGTTCCCAATCCAATAGACCACACACCACTAATAACCGCAACAGCACAAGCTCCAATAGCAGCTAACACAGTTCCCAACACAATTAGAACCAATGCGACCTCTTTACGAGTCGCAATCACCTCAGGTATTCGATAACTAACCTCACAAGATGACAAATTTTTCAGAGCACAGGATGAGTCCATAATCCCGACTATTCTTTATTAACAAAAAAAGAGAGCAAGGATCTTATACTTATTTGAGTATAAAGACAATTACACTGTGCATTTTAAAGGACGAATTGCTAAAACTCCCAACAAGATCCCTACCGCCAATACAACTCCGGCAATAGCAAGTGCGATTAAACAAACAGGGGTCGCTCCACTGAAAATTGAGGCAACTGTTACAATTGCGGCTAAAGCAGCACCAAGGAAAATCATAGTTGTTGCCAGATCTTTTCGCGCCGTTATTATGTCTGACGCTAGGCATCTTAACTCCCTAGACGATAAATTTTGGGTCTGTGATGTGCTAACTGAACTACTCATAATCCCCACCCTCATTTCTTTTATTTTTTAAGAAAAAGAGGGATTATTTTAACAGTTTTTAATTAAAAAATAAACAACAAACTAAATAAATTAATTTACAGTTGATCATTTAAAATCTTTTCTCTAATTTTACTCATTATTTTTTGCATATAATGCATATTATGAATGGAGGCCCAGATACCCGCATTTGGCTCATGCACCTTAAACAAATGTCTTAAATAAGCTCGCGATATACCTTGTGAACATGCGGGACAAGCACACCCTGGTTCTATCGGATTCAAATCCGAAGCGTACCGTTGATTGTTAATTTTTAAAGACCCCTGTGATGTCAGAATCATCCCATGTCGCGCTGCTTTAGTTGGATAAGAACTATCAAAAGAGTCTATCCCAAACCCAACGGTTGCCCAAATAGAGGGCAAATCTCCTATTCCCAATAAATGTCGAGGCCTTTCTATAGAAAGATTCGCCGTAGTCACATCGACTACTCCCACAATGTCCCGAAGATTTTTTCCAAGACTGCCGCCAATAGCTGACCCATCAAAGGGCAAATCTTCTACAAATTGACACCCCAGTTTTCTTTGATCAGGGAAAGTTCCTCCATGAATCACTCCATACATGGATTGATACCCGGGATTTGCTAGATGATAATCCAAAGATCGTTTTTCCCAAGCGTAAGTGCGCTGGGATGATTGTTGAAAATATGCGGGATCTGTATGAAAGGGGAGCAATTCATCTAAAGGGATGATAATATCGGCCCCCAGATGCTTTTGTGCTTGCACAGAAACTTCTGGAGACAAAAAAAGCTTGCGTCCATCCCGATAAGATTTAAACCAAACCCCCTCGTCATTAATTTTAATAATGCTATTCTCACCCTTCTTTTTCCCGCAACTTTTGATCTCTTCAGCGACAGAGCCGTAAGCTAAACTAAAAATTTGGAACCCTCCAGAATCAGTAATAATAGGGGCATTTCTACCAATAAATTGATGTAACCCGCCCATAGCAGCAACAGCTTCTGCTCCTGGGTGAACAATAAGATGGTATGTATTGCAAAACATCAGAGGGATATTACTATGGTCTAACACCCCTTTTAACGCTCCATTTGTAGCTACAGGAACAAAAGCGGGGGTATCAATACACCCATGCTCAGTTTCTATTCGGCCTACCCGAGCTCTAGATTTTTTCGATTGATGCAAAATCTCGAATCGCAAAGCCACAAACCAACCTCTATTCTAAGTAAATTCCAAACTCTTCAAAATTCATGAACTATTTTAAAGAGAGATAAAGAAAAGGGATAGAAAAAAAGTCCGAAGAAAGTTTTATCTTCGGACTAACGGATTATTTGAAGAACAAAACGTTTAAAGTGCCTGTAATTAGCAGGAAAATGACCATCGACATAATATCGTTAAGAGCCGTAACAATCGGGCCTGAGGCCAAAGCTGGATCCACGCCAATTTTTGCAAAAAAGAAAGGAGAAAGGACGCCTAGAGTTGTTGCAGTTAATGAAGCTCCTAATATACCTACGGAAACCGTAACCCCTAACTGAACGCCTCCCGTGGAAAATAACCCAAGTCCCAAGCATCCCATACAGCAAACAACTAGACCACAAAGAATCCCTAACGCAACCCCTGTTAACAGCCCAATGCTCATTTCCTTGAGTATTGTCTCTCTTCGTCTTCCAAAGGAAAGAGTCCCTGTTGCCATACTACGGACAAGAATTGTGCTACACTGCACCCCAACGTTCCCTGAAAGTCCATTAACCAATGGAATAAAGAAAATCACCATGGCTAACAATGTCGGAGCAATTTTTTGAAAATAAGCCATCACAGAAGCACTGACTAAACCAGCACACAAAGTAATAAGCAGCCAAGGGGCTCTCAACAAAAACCTTTGCACAACATGACAATCATGATATCCCACATCCTCTGTTGTACCCGCCATTCTAGCAATAGTCTCGTCAGCAATGTCTTCTATCGTTTCAACCACATCTTCATAAGTAATAGCCCCTATCAAAAAATTTTCCTCATCCACAACAGGAAGGACAGCAACTTTATATCTCTCTACAAGGTCTACAACTTCTTCCCGAGTGGTATCGGCTAACACCTTATGCTCTACAGGGCGCATGATCTGTTTTAAAGGCATTTCAGGAGAAGCTATAATCAAGCTCCTATCAGTCACAAATCCTTGTAACTCTCCTTTAAAATCTAAAACAAACACGAGTCTGGTGAGATCAACCCCAGGATTATTTCGTATGCAGGTCGCCACCTCTTTAACGGTGGTTTCCATTAAAAAAGCAAAAAACTCATTCGTCATGAGTCGGCCGGCTGTATTTCTGCCATGTTTCTGCAAATCACGGATTTTCAGGGCTTTTTTGACATCAATCAAATCTAAAATACGGCGATAGCGTCGATCCGGAATATCGTCGAGAACCCAAATCGCTTCATCAGGAGGCATTTGTTCTATGAGAGCACAAATTTCCCCATCCGATAAGTTACGAAAAATAGCCCATCGCGACGCGGAATCTGTATTAATAATGAAGGCTATTTTAGAGGCTATACTATCAAGGCTTTTGTAAAGAATAGAGCGCGAATCGGAAGGGAGACACGACACAGCGTAAGCCAAGTCGATGGGGTTATATGCGCTAACTATCGATGTAAGATCCTGCGAATGCTCCCCTGCTGTTAGAGTGTCAAACGCTTCTTCTAGTTTAAAACTCAATTCATCATCAAGATGACTGGTTTTAGAATCCATAAGGTTACCGGAAGTCAGCGCAACATCCAATTTCTCTTCGTTTCTATTTTGCTCTCCCACGCCCTTCTCCGTTCTTTTATTAAAGACTCTTAAAAGTCGTTCATTAGCGACAAATCCGGCTCAAAATTCTGAACCAACCCTAATACCCAGAACTATCCATCAAGAGACTTTTTTACGAAAACGACAAAAAGTCTTTTGGGGTTCTTAAAAAAGAGCCCTTTAACTATAAAAATATATTTTACAAGCAGATATGGTCCTGACAGCAGCTAAAAATAATCTTTGCCGCCGCAAGTTTAGTTTCTTCCGATAAAAGAAAACAAGGGAACTCATGGATAAAGCGCACACCGTGCACTTCCCTCCTCAACTCCAACTATATGATGAAGATTTTACTGTAGATCTGCAAGCAAAATCGCTTGGATTGCTAAAAACTGTAGCAGTTTATGCAAAACTAGCGGCTAGTCAACCTTCCCAAGGCAGCCCCATATAAGTAAGATGTTAAATACTCTTTGTTTTCAGGGAAAGCTTGGATTGATGGGCGCGCCCCAGAGACAATTTCCCCATCTTTTAAGAGAAATAGTCGGAAAGGCTGAAAACAGCCTAACAGATACCAAGCATGTTGTCCTAATCCAGATCGAGTTCCTCCTCCTTCTAACAAACAATTTTTTTCGCAAAAAATTCCCCAAATTCCTCGGGATCGGATCACATCATTGTTCCAATCTCGTTCCACACTAGCCATAATCACTCTTCCTGATAAAGGATTTAGCAATCCATACAAACTTGCTAGATAACAAGCTACTCCGTAGAAGGGAGCTTTTACAGCTTGCACAAACGAACGAGACATTTCTCGAAATATATCGGAGCAAATAAACTGCTCTTCAAAAGGAAGGTCTTCTTGATAGAGCTGACGAATCATCTGAAAAACAATATAGAAGGGAATGAGCAAAAAGCGGAATGCGTTATATAACACTCGCACCACAGTAATGATTGGCAATAAAATGCATGCAATAAAACAAATGGCTGTGCGAGCTTTGGCGGGAGGATATGTGTAAACAGGGGCAATACCCGAACCTTGTTTATCTAAAAGAGAAACATCCATATACATATCGGGATCTTGAATAGGCCGGATAGTTTGTCCTCTTTTCTCACATAAAATGACCTGCTCCCATTTCCGAATCGCGAATGGTTGAATCTTCTCTCCGTACAAAACATCTATTTTACGCGCAATCTTGCAGAGAACCCCTATCCCTCCTCCCAGCAGAACAAGGGATGATAGCGCTATAGCCAATATTTTAGGAGAAAAAAGCAGCCCTGCATTAGCCAAATAAGCTATTCGACAACAAATTGCCCCCAAAACAATAAGTATCCCAACAACAAAGCAAACAATCCGAGTCAGAGATGTTTTGTAGAAGGGGTTAGTTAAAGTACAGCTTGTTATACGCTTTTGCGTAGCTTTCCAAGAAGAAGCTCTGGGGAAAGATTCCGTAGTCACCGGACGCAATCTAACCTCTGCGGAAGGGAGATTTAGAAACATAGAAATTATTTTACTCCTAATCCTATAAAAACTAGTGCCTGGAAAAGCTTAGACCTTCTTTTTCCCCTGAGCATTAAACAAAAATTCATCAATTAAAAAAATGTTTTGTTTCTAATGGAGTCGCTGATCACGAAGTCAACGTCTGGTTTAATAAAACCTAAGCAGTTATAATGAATTATCTTTTCTCTTTAAACAATCAAAAATTAAAAGCTCGCATGCAACTAACAATAGTTAATACTAACTCGCGTATTTTTCCGTTTTCAAATGAAAGAATATTACCAGGCAGCACATTAAGCACTGACTCTACTTTTAGCTATATAAAAATTTTGATTCCTCTTTTAGCAGGGAGCATTTGCCTATTATTGGGGGCTTTGATTTTAGCTGGGACCATTACAACAGTCCCTGCCATAGCTGCCAGTTATTTCCTTTCTCTTGGAGTCACTTTAGTTGTTGCTGGAATAGGATTATGCTCAGTTTTTAGACCTCACCTCTTTTCGATAAATCAATCTCAAGACCTGCATATCATTTATTATTAACACCTTGCTTGATTAACAATCTCATGATACGATCCTTCTCTTTGCCTTCTTTTTAAGTTTTTGCCATGCTAACACTAGGCTTAGAAAGCTCTTGCGATGAAACCTCTTGTGCTCTTGTCGAGAATGGAAAAATCCTTGCAAATAGGATAGCATCTCAGGACATTCATGCGGCTTATGGAGGCGTAATCCCTGAGCTAGCTTCCCGTGCACATCTACAAATATTCCCAAAACTTTTGGCCGCTGTAGCTCAAGATGCCGAAGTTTCTTTAGAAGATGTCGAATTAATTTCTGTAGCCAATACCCCCGGCCTTATTGGCGCGCTTTCTGTTGGCGTTAACTTCGCAAAGGGACTAGCTAGCGGGTTAAAAAAAACTCTTATAGGAGTCAACCATGTAGAGGCACATTTATATGCTGCCTGCTTGGAAGAACCTTCCATTCGCTTCCCCGCTCTAGGCCTAGCTATTTCGGGAGCACACACTTCTTTATTCTTAATGCCTAATGCCACAACCTTCCTTTTAATAGGCAAAACTCGAGATGATGCTATAGGAGAAACTTTTGATAAAGTAGCTCGATTCCTTGGGCTCCCCTATCCAGGAGGACAAAAATTAGAGGAATTGGCTCAAGATGGCGATGAAGAAGCTTACCCCTTTTCACGAGCCAAAGTTTCTGGAAACGATTTCTCTTTTAGTGGATTAAAAACCGCCGTATTATATGCCTTGAAAGGTAACAATAGCTCGGCCAAAGCACCTTTCCCAGAAGTCTCTGAAACGCAAAAACGAAACATCGCTGCATCTTTCCAAAAAGCAGCTTTCATGACTATTGCTCAAAAACTTCCTGATATTGTAAAAGCGTTTTCTTGCGAGTCTTTGATTGTTGGTGGGGGCGTAGCAAACAACCGTTACTTCCGTCGCCTGCTGAATCAAACGTGCTCTCTTCCTACATATTTCCCTTCTTCGCAGTTGTGCTCTGATAATGCTGCAATGATAGCTGGATTAGGAGAGAGACTGTTTTGCAATCAGACATATGTTTCTAAGGAGGTTATTCCATGCGCAAGGTATCAGTGGGAATCTGCTTGCTTATCGCATTAGCAACAGCAATTACCGGCTGCTCCAAATCCTCCTCAAACAAATCAAATCACTCCTCCTCTAATCAAAGCGTATCTGTGAGCATGAAGGACGATCCTCGCACGTTTGACCCTCGAGAGGTTAGGCTTCTTTCGGATATTAATTTGATTCACCATCTTTATGAGGGACTGGTTCAAGAGACTCCTTCCGGAGAGGTTTTCCCTGCATTAGCAGAAAGTTTCTTCCTATCTGAAGATAAGAAAACCTACACTTTCCACCTAAAAAAAGCACTCTGGAGTAATGGAGACCTGATTACTGCTCATGATTTTGTACGTTCTTGGAACGATGTTTTGCAAAATCGCATTGCAAGTATCTACTCTTTCGCTTTTTTACCCATTGATTTAAGTAAAGATTGTGGATTCTTCGCTAAGGACAATCATACACTTGTTATCAATTTGCATACCCCTACTCCACACTTTCTGAAATTACTTACCCTTCCAGTATTTTATCCTGTGCACCCCGAACATCAAATTCGGAATGAAGCAAAAGCTCTTCCAATATCTACAGGGGCTTTTTGTTTAAAAGAGAAAAAAGATCGGCGGTGGCTTAAATTAGAAAAAAATCCCTATTATTATAACAAAGAGCAAGTTGCGATCCAGGAAATCCACATACATGTGATTCCTGATCAGCAGACCGCTTCTGCTTTGTTCAAACAAGGAAAATTGGATTGGCAAGGACTTCCTTGGGGACACAGCATTCCCCAAGAAGCTTTAGCAACAGCAAATAAACGTCGTACTCCTCAATCATTTGATATATCTGGCACCTCGTGGCTCACGTTCAACACATCAAAAGTACCCTTCAGCCATCCCAAGTTGCGACAAGCTTTAAGCCTTGTTCTAAATAAGGAAGCCTTAGCCTCTCCAACCTTTGTTAAGCCCGCTAAACACCTACTTCCTACACACCTGCACACTTATCCAGAGCAACCTACTTACAAACAACAAGAAGCCGTCATTTTAGCCAAAACTCTGTTACAAGAAGCATTAACAGATCTTAATATGACTATAAAAGATCTTGAAAAATGCCCTTTGATTTTTTCAGCGACATCTAGCGTCAACTCACAAATGGCCCAAATGATGCGCGATCAATGGCGAAGAATTTTAGGAATAACATTCCCTATTTGCGGGAAAGAGTATGCTTTATTACAAAATGATTTGACCACCAACACTTTTTTTATGTCCATAAACGGTTGGTTTGCAGACTTTTCCGATCCTTTAGCCTTCTTGTCTGTTTTTTCTTCTAAGGGAATCAAACCTTATGCCTTACAAGACCCTCTGTTTGACCAGCTTATTCTCTCTATAGAAACGGAAAAAGATCCTCGAAAGCGTATTTCTCTGATTTCCGAAGCTTCTCTATACCTAGAAAAACAAAATATCATAGAACCGCTCTATCACGATGTTTTTCACTATGCCGCAAATAATAAACTTTCTTTTGTTAGATTACATCCCTCAGGTCTTGTCGATATGCGGTATGCAAAAAACTCTTGAAGGTATTTTACTCCGTGCGCAGAAAAATCCCTCCCTTTAAAATAACGCGGAAGAAAGCACTCTGTATTTTAAAGTAACTCTGTGATCAAACATAACGTGCAAAGGAATCTGTCATGCTCGGGTACATAAAGAAGCGACTACTTTTTAATTTGCTTTCTTTATGGGTAGTGGTCACTCTAACATTTTTTATCATTAGAACAATTCCAGGAGACCCTTTTAACGATGAAAATGGGAATGTTCTTTCAGAAGAAATTTTAGCAATTTTAAATAAGCGCTATGGGCTGGATAAGCCTTTATTTACTCAATATCTCATCTATCTAAAATGTTTACTAACATTAGATTTCGGAGAATCACTCATTTATAAGGATCGCACTGTAATTGGCATTATTACTACCGCGCTTCCCTCTTCTGCTATTCTCGGACTTGAGAGCCTTTGTTTAGCTCTTTTTGGAGGAATTACTCTTGGGATTCTTGCAGCCTTTTATAAAAGAGGATGTGGCAGAACTATTTTTTTCTCATCTATCATTCAAATATCTGTTCCTGCTTTCGTTATAGGAGCTTTTCTGCAGTATATCTTTGCTATAAAATACTCATTGCTTCCAATAGCTTGTTGGGGAGATTTTTCACACACATTACTCCCCTCAATTGCTCTAGCAATTGCTCCAATGGCATTCATTACTCAGCTAACCTATGCTTCCGTGTCCGCATCTTTAAAAAAAGATTATGTTTTATTAGCTTATGCCAAAGGACTTTCTCCTCTTAAGGTGTTAATAAAACACGTTTTACCCTACGCATTATTTCCAGTAATTTCATACTCGGCTTTTCTCATAACGACTCTAATGACTGGGACTTTTTCTATAGAGAACCTTTTCTGTATTCCTGGTCTAGGGAAATGGTTTATTTGCAGTATTAAACAAAGAGATTATCCTATGACCTTGGGACTCTCAGTCTTTTACGGTGCTTTTTTCATGTTAATCTCTCTTCTTTGTGATCTTTTGCAAGCATGGATAGATCCTCAAATTCGTTATTCTTATGGGAAAGAGCATTCTAAACAATAATTCAAGTGAAGGATAAAAAACGCATGTTTCGATCTGGTTCGTTACGTACTTGGAATTATATCCGCACAAACAAAATGCTATTGCTAGGCTGCACGGTTTTAACCGTTTTGATTTTATCTGCAATTTTTCTACCTAGCCTTTATCCTGATTATGAAAAAACTTTTCCTAACTATGCTCTTCAAGCGCCTAACAAATTATTTCCTTTCGGAACCGATAATTTAGGGCGCTGCATGCTGGCTCGCACTCTTCAAGGAATTCGGCTCTCTTTATTAATTGCAGTATCCGCCACAATTATTGATGTGTGTCTTGGATTATTGTGGTCTACCTTAGCTCTTGCCGGTGGGAAAAAGATTGCAGATTTTATGAGTCGCATTACAGAAATTCTTTTTTCTCTCCCACGAATTCCTGTGATCATTCTTTTGTTAGTAATCTTTAATCATGGAATTCTCCCCCTCATTTTAGCAATGACAATAACTGGATGGATTCCCATAGCGCGTATTATTTATGACCAATTTTTATTGTTAGAAAATAAAGAGTTTGTTTTATCAGCTCGAGCCTTACAAGCATCAACTTTTCATATTTTAAGGAAGCATTTACTTCCGAATACTCTGGGACCAATCATTTCCACCTTAATTTTTACCATCCCTAATGCTGTATACACAGAAGCCTTTATTAGTTTTTTAGGGCTAGGAATTCAACCTCCTTATGCCAGTCTAGGAACTCTTGTAAAAGAAGGTATTCATTCTTTGGACTATCATCCCTGGCTTTTTTTTATTCCTTCATTTTTTATGGTGATTATTTCTGTTAGCTTTAATTGTATCGGAGAGGGACTACGAACTAAATTGTTAGAGGAAAACACCCTTGTCTAAAACTTTATTGAAAATCGAAAATTTAGTCGTGGCGATAAAGGAATCGAATCAACGATTAGTTAATCATCTATCGCTGACTATCAAACAACGCCAAAGTTTGGCGCTTGTAGGAGAAAATGGTTCAGGGAAAACAACCGTTTCCAAAGCGATCCTTGGGTTTTTACCAGATAACTGCTGTATTCAATCAGGGAAAATTTTTTACTCAGGAACAGATATTACTCGTTTATCTCGAAAAGAATTTCAAAGCATTCGAGGAAAAAAAATATCGACTATTTTCCAAAATGCTATGGGAACCCTTACACCCTCTATGCGCGTAGGAACTCAAATTATAGAAACCTTACGACACCATTTTGTCATGTCCAAAGAAGAAGCTTTTGCTAAAGCTCGAGAGCTTCTTGTAAGTGTGCATATTGAGTCTCCCGATCGCTGCTTACAATTATATCCCTTTGAACTCAGCGGGGGTATGTGTCAGCGGGTCAGCATTGCTATAGCTTTAGCAACAAATCCAGAATTAATTATCGCAGATGAGCCTTCAACAGCTTTGGATTCTATATCACAAGCTCAAGTCCTTCGCGTATTAAAGCAAATTCACCAAAATAACAACACAGCTCTGCTACTTATCACCCATAATTTGGCTTTGGTATCAGAGCTCTGTGAGGAAATGGCTATTATACACCATGGAGAAATCGTAGAACAAGGTCCTGTGCACGAGCTATTGCGCTCACCATCCCATCCCTATACTCAAAAGTTGATTAGGGCTATTCCCAAAATTCCCAACCTTTACAATCCTAAACATTCAAAAACCGCTGCAATACCAGCATATCAACCTTTTAATTAGTATGCCTAAGCTAGTTACAATTAAGAACCTTTCTCTTACCATTCGAAAACAGACAATTCTAAAAAACATTCACATGGAAGTGCATCGAGGAGAATGCCTGACAATAGTTGGCGCGAGTGGATCTGGTAAAACTTCTCTGGCACTCACAATTTTAGGATTATTATCCCCTGATTCTCAAGATGCTATAACCTTTCACCTTCCCTCGAAAACACCAAAAGCTAAAGCTATCCAAATGATTTGGCAAGATGTTTATAGTAGCTTGAATCCTATGATGACCGTTCAAGAAATCATCGCGGAACCTTTGCATATCATAGGTGGCCTCTCTAAAAGTCAACAACAAGCAGAAATTACTCGCGCTCTGAAACTAGTTAACCTTTCCAAATCTTTTCTATCTTTACGCCCTAATAAACTAAGTGGCGGTCAACGTCAACGCGTAGCCATAGCAAAAGCTTTGGTTTGCAATCCGGAATTAATTATTTGTGACGAGCCTTTATCTGCTTTGGACACAATGAATCAAGGACTTATTCTTGAGCTATTCCAAACAATAAAAAATCAGTACAATAACGCTTTTTTATTTATCACCCATGATATGTCCGCTGCCTATGCTTTAGCAGACAAAATTGCTGTTATGGACCAAGGAGCTTTAGTAGAAATTGCTTCTAAAGAAGAAATTTTTTTCTCTCCCCAACATATAAAAACTCGTGAGCTTCTTGATGCTATTCCGTCATTTACTTTCGCTTTTTGATTATCTATTGTTATCTTGTTGCTCTTTGTTAATGCTTTTTTTTGCCATAAATCTATAATAGCGTTGCATGCTTTCGACTGTTATCTTTTGCATGCTAACCTAATACGGTTTAAACTTGCCTTATCTGCTTAGACGCCAAGCGTTGCAGCTGTTACTTTGTGGCGTCTGCTCGTTTTCGGGAGGGATCCTTCCATACAAAGCCTGAAGGTTTTCGCTTATATAGAGTCATTGACATAAGATTTTTGGCATGCTACGACCAAGAAACAATTGATTATTCACAAATCCTCAGAACTGGAGTACTTCTGACGATGGAAATCTCCCATATTTTGGAAGACCTCGTTTATGACAACGGTGTTCTTCCTAGAGAAGCTATAGAAGCTGCGATCGTCAAACATAACCAAATCACTCCTTACCTTCTTAAAATTTTGGAAGAAGCTATTGATCATGTGTCTGATATTATTGACGATGACTGCTATCAAGGTCATCTTTATGCCATGTATCTTTTAGCTCAATTCAGAGAAACTCGAGCTCTTCCTCTTATCATTAAGTTATTCTCTTTCGAGCAAGATATCCCTCATGCAATTGCAGGAGACGTGCTTACAGAAGATCTTTCTCGTATCTTAGCCAGCGTTTGTGACGACGTTTCTCTTATTCAAGAACTTATCGAAACTCCTCGCGTAAACCCTTATGTTCAAGCGGCAGCTATCTCTAGTTTAGTGTCCCTTGTTGGCGTAAAAAAACTTTCTAGAGGAGCTGCTATCCGTTATTTCGGAGAACTACTTAATTATCGGCTAGAAAAACGCCCTTCTTTTGCGTGGGACAGCCTCGTGGCATCTATTTGTGCTCTCTATCCTAAAGAGCTTTTTTATCCTATCAGCAAAGCCTTTTCAGCTGGTTTAATCGATAAGTCTTTCATTAGCATGGAAGACGTCGAAACAATTATTCATGAAGAATCTATTGACTCTTGTTTACAGGAAGTCTTTTCCTCTACAGATCTCATCGATGATACTTTAGAAGAAATGGAAAAATGGTTAGAAAGATTTCCTTTTGAGTCATAGCTGTTACCCCGAAAATTATAGGTAGCCATGGACAAACAAAAACGCTTCTTATCGCTTGTATTTCTGACTTTTACTCTTTTTGGAATTTGGTTCTGTCCGCATTCTGATTTTGTTGATCCCAAGGCGTGGCATTTATTCGCGATATTTACCACGACTATTCTTGGAATTATTTTACAGCCCGCTCCCATGGGAGCCATTGTTATCATGGGCATTTCCTTACTACTCGTTACAAAAACTTTGACCTTAGATCAAGCTCTATCAGGATTCCATAGTCCCATTGCTTGGCTAGTGTTTCTCTCCTTCTCTATAGCAAAAGGTGTGATCAAAACAGGCCTCGGTGAACGAATCGCTTATTTCTTTATTAAAGTCTTAGGGAAAAGCCCTTTGGGATTGAGCTATGGACTAGTTCTCACAGATTTTTTACTAGCACCAGCCATCCCCAGTCTAACAGCTCGAGCAGGAGGGATTCTCTTCCCTGTCGTTATGGGTTTATCCGAATCTTTTGGAAGTTCTGTAGAAAAAGGCACGGAAAAACTTTTAGGCTCCTTCTTGATTAAAGTAGCTTATCAAAGCTCTGTGATCACCAGTGCTATGTTTTTGACTGCAATGGCTGGGAACCCTATTGTTTCTGCTTTAGCAAGTCACTCTGGGGTAGCATTAACATGGGCCATTTGGGCTAAAGCGGCTATCCTGCCAGGAATTGTTAGCTTAGCCTGTATGCCCTTTGTACTTTTTAAACTATTCCCACCACAAATCACCAGCTGTGAAGAAGCTGTGGAAACTGCAAAAATTCGTCTAAAAGAAATGGGGCCTTTAAAACAAGGCGAACGAATCATCCTACTCATCTTTTCCCTATTGATCTCCTTATGGACTTTTGGAGATTCTATAGGCGTTTCCGCAACAACAACAGCTCTTATAGGACTATCGCTGCTCGTACTCACGGATATCCTTGACTGGCAACAAGATGTTCTCTCTAACACCATTGCATGGGAAACTTTTCTCTGGTTCGGCGCTTTAATTATGATGGCATCTTTCCTAAGTTCTTTTGGATTTGTTAATTTTGTAGGAGATTCTGTTATTGGAATGGTTCAAGGATTATCCTGGAAAATCGGGTTCCCAGTACTTTTTCTTATCTATTTTTACTCGCACTATTTGTTTGCAAGTAATACAGCTCATATTGCTGCCATGTACCCAATTTTTCTTACGGTATCGATCTCTTTAGGAGTGAATCCGATGTTTGCAGCTTTAGCTCTAGCTTTTGCTAGTAATTTATTCGGAGGACTTACACACTATGGATCAGGACCGGCTCCCTTGTATTTTGGATCTCAGTTAGTTTCCGTGCAAGAATGGTGGCGCTCAGGATTTATTCTTAGCATAGTTAACCTAATTATTTGGTTAGGCTTAGGCAGTTGGTGGTGGTACTGTTTAGGATTAATTCGCTAACGTGTTCGAGACAGAACTTATGTCGTCTAGTAAACATTCTTCTCTTTGTCAAAAGACACCTCCTTTGTGCAGGGAGCTTCAAAAAGCTCCCGCACTCCTCTTAACAGAGGACACTAGATTTAGTGCTCTTCTTAATGATCGTGTAGAGACTGTAGCGCAATTATTCCCATGTACCTATGAATCCCCCTATCGCAAGTTTATTCCTAAATCCGATCTCCCTTTAGATATAGCTCCTCTTAAAGTTGGTGTTATGCTTTCTGGAGGTCCTGCTCCTGGAGGGCATAATGTCATTTTAGGGTTGCTCCATAGCATTAAAAAATTACATCCTCATAGCAAACTTTTAGGGTTCATTCGTAATGGTCATGGCCTACTCAATAATAATACAGTAGAGATTACAGAAGAGTTCATGAAAGAGTTTCGTAACTCTGGAGGATTTAACTGTATTGGAACTGGCCGAACAAATATCATTACTGAAGAAAATAAGGCACGTTGCTTACAGACAGCGAATCAGCTTGATTTAGATGGTTTAGTCATCATCGGAGGAGATGGGTCAAATACAGCTACAGCGATTCTTGCTGAATACTTTGCAAAACATCGTGCCAAAACTGTGCTAATCGGTGTACCTAAAACTATAGATGGTGATTTACAACATCTCTTCTTGGACTTAACTTTTGGTTTTGATACCGCTACCAAATTCTATTCATCGATTATCAGCAATATTTCTAGAGATGCGTTGTCTTGTAAGGGGCATTATCACTTTATTAAACTGATGGGGCGATCTTCATCGCACATCACACTAGAATGTGCGCTACAAACTCACCCAAATATGGCTCTCATAGGAGAAGAGATAGCAGAAAAAGGCACTTCTCTTTCAGCCCTAATACAGGGAATTTGCGAGATGATATCTGATCGAGCCGCTATGGGGAAATATCATGGGGTTATTCTTATCCCAGAAGGGGTTATCGAGTTTATTCCCGAGATACAAACTCTTGTCAAAGAAATTGAATCCTTCCCCGAACAAACAGACCTTTCCCAAGCATTATCCCCCTCATCCCAACAACTTTTGCATCAATTTCCAGAAGATATTCGTCACCAGCTTCTATATAACCGCGATGCTCATGGGAATGTTTACGTATCTCAAATTAGTGTCGACAAACTTCTTATTCATTTAGTTCAGAATCATCTGGAAACTCATTTCAAACATGTCCCTTTTAATGCCATTTCTCATTTTCTCGGTTATGAAGGACGCTCAGGTACCCCCACCCATTTTGATAACGTATACAGCTATAATTTAGGTTATGGTGCAGGTATCCTTGTCTTCAACCGCTGCAATGGGTACTTAACTACTATCGAGGGATTAACTAATCCTATTGAAAAATGGCGGCTACGAGCTTTGCCTATTGTACGTATGTTAACCACGAAAACAAATAAAGATGGGACCCTTTATCCGTTAATTAAGAAAGGTTTAGTGGATATTTCTAGTCCTGTTTTTAATAAATTCTCTCTCTATCGCAAAATTTGGGCATTAGAAGATTCCTATCGTTTTGTAGGGCCTTTGCAAATACATTCTCCAGAAGATTCTCATTCTGATGATTTTCCCCCATTAATTTTGTTTTTAAATCATAATGAATGGCAAAAACGCTGTTCGATTTGCTTAGAAATCCCTGACCAGGATTATTAGTTCCAATAGATATAACCGAAGTCCATCTTTTGCCATGAAACAACCTAGTTACTTTCCTCACTCAAAAAAAAACTTCGACATCCCTCTATTGGATAATGTCTCTTCTCCTGGAATTTTGCATATTCCCTCTTCCCAAGAAAAAGAATTTCCTTTGGTTATTGTATTACACGGACTAGCTTCTAGTAAAATTGGAACAAAACGTTCTTATCTTCATCTAGCTAATCAGCTTGTTCAAGCAGGTATTGCGGTATTACGAGTAGATTTACCCGGGCATGGTGATGCAGAAGGCTTCATCCATGAATTTTCTCTTACAGACTACATTCAAGCCTCTCAACAAATCATAGAATTTGGTCTCTCTCTTCCTCAAATTCATTCTGTTGCTTTATTTGGCTCGTCCCTTGGAGGTAGCTTGTCCCTACTGCATCTTCCTAGCTTTCCAGCCATTCAACATGTGGCCGTTTGGGCACCCACAATTCAAGGATCTTTATGGTTAGAAGATACCTTGCATTCTTCATCACTTTCTTCAAAGCCTTCTCCTGAAATTTTTTCTTATCAAGGAGTTCCTCTTGGAAAAAATTTTTGTTCACAGTTTGTTAATTTAGATGTGTTAAAGACTTTTTCTACTGCTACTATCTCAGAACACACTTCGATTCTTTACTTACAAGGAGAAGAGGATCCTATTATCTCCTTACGTCATCAGGCTCTTTTTGCAAAAAACTTTGTAGGAAAAGCTTCTTATCGTATCTATCCTAAAATGAATCATCATCTTTGCGTGTATTCTGAGGCTTTTCAAGACCTTATCAATTGGCTAAAACATCAATTATTAGGGACACCATGGAGTTACTCTCTGTAAATAAGAGTTATTTTGAACTACAAAGATTACATTATCGTCCAGTCACTCTAGCATTGTTGGATAATTTATGTTCTCTTCATATTAAAGAATCAGCTTCTTCTGAACCTAATCCAGGTTTATTAGCCAAGCATATTCCACATCTATGTGCCCTTCCTAATTTAACGATTCAAAAAGGGGATCGCTCTTCTTCTGAGCCTTTACGTATCGGAGTTTTACTTTCAGGAGGACAAGCACCAGGAGGTCATAATGTAGTCATAGGGTTATTTGAAGGACTACGAGCTTTTAATAAAGAAACTAAACTTTTTGGATTTATTAAAGGCCCCTTGGGGCTTATTAGAGGGCTATATAAGGACCTAGACATCTCAGTTATCTATGATTATTACAACGCTGGTGGGTTTGACATGCTTTCCTCCAGTAAAGAGAAAATCAAAACTAAAGAGCAAAAGAGTGCTATTCTCTCTACCGTAAAAAAAATGAAACTACACGGGCTGCTTATTGTGGGCGGAGATAACTCCAATACCGATACAGCAATGCTAGCAGAATATTTTATCGAGCACAACTGTCCTACGGCTGTAATTGGAGTTCCTAAAACCATTGATGGAGATTTGAAAAACTCTTGGATCGAAACCCCTCTAGGATTCCATACATCATGCCGAACTTATTCAGAAATGATTGGAAATTTGGAAAAAGATATTCTGTCCACTCGGAAATATCATCATTTTGTCAAATTAATGGGGGAACAAGCCTCGCACAGCACTTTGGAGTGCGGTCTTCAAGCTCTTCCTAATATTACTCTAATAGGAGAGGAAGTAGCTATTCACCACACATCTTTAAGAAGTTTAAGTCATCATATTGCACGAGGACTTATTAAACGGTTCCGTAAAGATAAAAACTATAGCACGATTCTTATCCCAGAAGGTTTGATCAAACAGATCCCTGACACAAAACTGTTAATTCATGAATTAAACGCTCTGATAGCTGAAGGACAATTTTCGGTTAATCATTTTGACCAACAATTATCGCCTATGGCTCTTCAAACTTTCTCTTCGCTTCCAGAAAATATTCGCGAGCAGCTACTTCTTGACAGAGACTCGTATGGAAATGTTCGCGTGTCTAAAATTGCTATAGAAGAGCTGCTAGCATCTTTAGTTAGTGATGAAATAGCTAAACTAGAACCAACTATGCCCTTTGCTCCTGTAACACATTTTTTAGGCTATGAATCGCGCGCGAGTTTTCCTTCAAATTTTGATTCAAATTATGGTTTAGCCTTAGGAATTGCAGCTTCTCTTTTCTTAGTAAGAGGTAAAACTGGATACATGGTGACTATAGGCAACTTAGCGGAAGAATATGCTCACTGGACAATAGCAGCAACTCCCCTATACAAAATGATGCATTTAGAAAAACGGTTTAATGAAGAGACACCAGTAATTAAGACAGATTCTGTATCTCCACACTCCCCCATGGTGCAATACCTGCACAAAATAAAAGAGGCCTGCCTGCTAGAAGATTTATACCGATTTCCTGGACCTTTGCAATACTTTGAAGAGCAAGCACTAATTGACCAACGCCCACTAACACTTCTTTGGGAAAAAGGCGCTTTATCAGAAAACAATGCTAACAGATTATAAATAAAAGAAATAATTAGATGAGGAGATAGCGGTAGTCGGACTTGAACCAACGACACGCGGATTATGATTCCGCTGCTCTAACCACCTGAGCTATACCGCCTCAAACAAACTAAAAATAGCGGGAGAAGGATTCGAACCTCCGACCTTTGGGTTATGAGCCCAACGAGATGACCACTACTCTATCCCGCGATAGAAAGTCTAAGACTATCATATTCTTAGATTTTTATGCAAGCAATTTGGCTCTTTAATATTTCCCATGTATGTTCAAAACTTGTTCCTGCGTTTTTCAAAAAGCTTTTCCCTCTTTCAATGTAAGCTTGACGTTTCTTTTCGTCTTCAAGAAGATTTTCGACTGCTTCTAAAAGATTCTCCTTGTCTACACTAACTCCAACTTCTTTTGTTCGCAAAAGTTCTGCTAAAACAGACTGAGAATGGATATGTGGACCAAACATAAGTGGCACCTCTTTTTGAAGAGGCTCTAATAAATTATGCCCTCCCACTAAGGGATCAAAAGTCCCTCCTACAAATGCAAGGTCTGCTGCCGAATAGAGATCTTTTAAAATCCCCATGGCATCCACAATTAAAGAATCATACTGAAGCAAAGAATCTTCTTTACTCCACAAACCAAACGAGATCCCAGCTTTTTCTAATAACCTCGCATGTTCTTTTAGCTTTTCAAGATGTCTAGGCACCCACAAAATTTTTGTAGAAAATTTGTTGAAATGTTGAGCAACATCTGCCCAAACCTCAACGTCTTTGGGATGCATAGATCCTAAAACAATCAAGCGGTCACTGGGAGATAATTTTAACTTTTTTCTCCAAAGGCTTCTATTATTTATAGAAGTCTCTGTTTCTATGAATGTTTTCAAGTTCCCTGAAATTTGTATTTTATCTTCAGGAATACCTATCTGCATAAACCGTTGTTTATACACCTTGTCTTGCAAAACCAATAAGTCTAATGGAGCAAAGTAACTTCTTCCTAAACGCTTTAAAAAAGCAAAACGCTTACAGGAATTTTCTGAAAGTTTGCCATTAATCAAAAAAGCCTTAGCTCCTAACTTCTTGGCTCCCATTAAAAAATGGAGCCAACAATCTCCTTCTGAAAAAATAACCACCTGAGGAGATAGACTACGAACAACAGGATTGATAATACAGCTTAGATCGAGGGGCAAAACAAACACTGTTGCCCCGAGCGGAGCATACAAACGTTGCGCAGTATATACACCAGCCTCAGAACATGCCGTAACCACAAAACGCCAATCAGGGAATTCTTGTCTCCACTTCTTAAGAAGGGGCTCCAAAAGAGAAACCTCTCCTACCGATGCCCCATGGAACCAAACCAAGGGACCTTCCCCCTTAACTTGTGGTTTTTCTACTCCAAATCGAATTTTCCAAGAATTGATATACTTCCCGTGAAAGACTACTTTATAAAAAATGCGTGGTGCTGCTGCTAAGAAAGCAGCAACTAAAAAAGCATCATAAAGACGGGAAGTTAGCCAACGTCTCATTATATCACGAAGTTAACTAGTCGGTTCAGAACAAAAATAGTCTTTCTCACTACCCCACCTTCCAAATATTTAGATACAGCTTCTTTAGCCAATGCAACAACCTCTTCCTCTATTGCATCCTTACTAATATCTAATCGAGCTCGAAGCTTCCCATTTACTTGGACTACGATGGTCACGATTTTCCCCTCTAAATACTCGGGGAGTGCTTTAGGCCAACCAGCCTTTTCAATACCCGAAGCATTCCCTAACAACACCCATAACTCTTCACTAATATGAGGAGCAATGGGAGCTAAAGCTCGTACAGCCATTTCTACAGCATTTTTTGGATATACAGGAAGTTTTACAAATTCATTGATAAACTCCATAAAAGAAGACGTTATCGTATTCAAAGACAATTTTTCAATGTCATCCGTTACACGTTGCACAAGTTTGTGTGCTAAGGACATTCCCTCAAAAATATCCTCGTCTTTTACCCGAGAAGAAGTTGCCATTTCATAAAAACGGTTTAAAAATCGTCGGCAGCCAGCAACCCCCTGGTTCGACCAGAGTTTATTTTTATCTAATGGTCCAGAAAACATGGCGTACATCCGAACCGCATCTGCTCCGAATTCATCTATCAAAACCTTTGGATCTACTCCATTCAACTTAGATTTCGACATTTTTTCTTGGCGAACGTCAAGTAATTCCCCTGAAGGAGAAATCCATTGCCCATTCTCTTCTTTAGCCATTTCGGGAGCTATATATCCTTTCCCAGGAATACGATAGGATGTTGATAAAACTAACCCCTGATTGACTAATTTTTTGAATGGCTCGGGAGTAGAAACAATGCCGGCTTCATAAAATACCTGATGCCAAAAACGTGCGTATAACAGGTGCAACACAGCATGTTCAGCCCCTCCAATATAAAGATCTACTGGCATCCAGTACTGTTCTTTTTCCTCTGCCCAAGGAGCACAGGAGTTATGAGCATCACAAAAACGCAAATAGTACCAGCAAGAGCCAGCCCACTGAGGCATGGTATGCGTTTCACGCTTACCTTCTTTTTGCGTCTCTGAATCAAAAACATTCACCCATTCTTTTACTTTGGCTAGAGGACCCTGGCCAACCCCCTCAGGCCGATAATCCTGGATTTCAGGGGGAAGTAAAGGAAGCTCATCGTCTTTTAAAGGACGACATGAACCATCTTCAAAATGGATGACTGGAATCGGTTCTCCCCAATAGCGTTGACGAGAGAACAACCAATCTCGCAGCTTATACGCAACCTTTGCAGAACCTAAATTATTCTTTTCTAAAAAGTTAATCACATACTGCTTAGCTTCTTCTCCTGATAGCCCATCCAGACTAAAATCCTCATGGCAACTATTAATACAGACGCCATCTTCACTAACAACAGAGATTATCGGTAAATCGAACTGTTGCGCGAATAATAAATCTCGGTCGTCATGAGCAGGAACTCCCATAACTGCGCCTGAACCGTATCCCATTAACACATAATCCGCAATCCAAATAGGAATAGGATTTTGAGTAACCGGATGTTTCGCATAAGCTCCAGTAAAGACCCCGCTTTTCGTTTTCATTTCACTGATGCGATCTCTTTCACTTTTACTTTGCGTCTCCTTGACATATTGAGCCACAATAGTTTTCTGCTCATCAGAAGTTAAAAGATCAACCAAAGGATGCTCGGGAGCCAACACTAAAAAAGAAACCCCTATCAGAGTATCTGGTCTTGTTGTAAAAACTTCCAGAACACCGTGTTCTGTTTCAAAATGGACAGATGCTCCTACGGATTTCCCGATCCAATTTCTCTGAAGCTGTTTAACACTTTCAGGCCAATCTAGCTCATCTAATCCACCTAATAACTGATCCGCAAAAGCTGTTATACGTAATACCCACTGGCGGAGCATCCTTCTTTCAACAGGATATCCTCCTTCAACAGAAAAACCATTTTCTACTTCTTCATTAGACAAAACAGTGCCCAACTCAGGACAGTAGTTAACGGCCATATCAGCCATATAGGCTAGACCTTTCTCATAAAGGATCAAAAAAAGCTTTTGTGTCCATTTATAGTATTCTGGATCCGAAGTAGCAAATTCGCGGCTTTCATCGTAGGAAAATCCCATTGAAGTCAACTGCTGTTTAAAATTAGCAATATTCTTCTCCGTGGTTTCTCTTGGATGCGTCCCTGTACGTATAGCATACTGCTCGGCAGGTAGCCCAAAGCTATCCCATCCCATAGGATGCAAAACAGAAAATCCTTTAGCACGCTTGTATCTCGCAACAATATCTGTCGCCGTATAACCAATCAAGTGCCCAACATGCAATCCCGCCCCTGATGGATAAGGGAACATATCTAAAACATAGTATTTTGTTTTAGTCTCATCCTCTTCGGCTCTAAAAGTCTGTTCTTCTTTCCAAAACTTTTGCCACTTCTCTTCTATGAGACTGGGATCATAGCGCATAGCACCTAACCTATTGTTATCTTTATTGGCACGCTCCTCTTCACAACCAACTTGCTATGAGGAAAAAATAAACGCTAAACATACACTATATTTAAGATCGAAATCAAGTGTTCTCCAGCCCCCAATCCGTTATCTTTTTTTTTTATAATCCCTAGTATAAACTGCTTTTTTCCATACTTTTTAGAGGACAATTATGCCCCATCTTTTCTCTAAAGCTTGTCAATATTTCCCAGGAGGAGTCAACTCTCCTGTTCGAGCGTGCCGATCTGTTGATATAACCCCTCCCGTAGTAACAAGAGCTTCGGGAGATTTTTTTACGGATTCTCAAGGTAAAACATATATTGATTTTTGTGGATCCTGGGGATCTTTGATCCACGGTCATAGTCATCCCTATATTTGCGAAGCAATCCAACAGGGCCTACAAAGGGGATGTTCCTATGGTCTTACTTCTGAACAGGAAATTTCATTTGCAGAAGAAATCTTTTCTTACTTAGAGATCTCCAACGACCATAAAATTCGATTCATGTCCACAGGATCAGAAGCTACTATGACCGCCGTTCGTCTTGCGAGAGGAGTCACAGAACGCCCTATTATCATTAAATTTTCAGGATGCTATCACGGTCATTCAGATGTTTTTTTACAAGAGATCCACTTCCAACAAACTATTCTAGACACTGTTGATCTCACCCAACCACTTACTCTTTCCCTTCCTTTCAATAATCTATCTCTGTTCCTAGATGTTATGAATCAAATAGGTCATAGAGTCGCTGGAGTCATTTTTGAGCCTATATGTGCAAATATGGGAGTTGTTCTTCCCTTACCAGGTTTTATAGAAGGCATTATTCAAACCTGTAGAAAAACAGGATCCCTTTCTATCATGGATGAAGTTGTTACAGGATTCCGAGTAAGCAAAGGCGGAGCAGCAGCTTTACACCCGTTAAAACCGGATATCCTTGTTTTCGGAAAAATTTTAGGTGGAGGATTGCCAGCATCGGCAGTTTGCGCTCCCGCAGCAATCATGGATTACCTAGCCCCTGTTGGGAAAGTTTTTCAAGCAGGCACTTTATCAGGAAACCCCTTAGCTATGTCTGCAGGGAAAGCTTCCATAGCCTTGTGTCGAGAAAAGAATTTTTATACTCAACTGTCTGCTATTGAGGATGATTTTTTATCCCCTATCGAACAAATGATTCAACAATCAGGTATTCCCGTCACACTTGTTCGTTATGGAAATCTTTTCTCCTTTTTCTTTAGCGAGAATCGACCTAATAACCTTAAAGAAGTTCAGCTGTGTAATACCGATATTTTTCGAACTTTTTATCAACAGGCCTTCTTAAAAGGAATTTATCTTTCTCCATCACCTTTCGAAGCGAGTTTCTTGTCCACAGCTCACTCCATGGAAAATTTGAACTATGCTCAACAAGTTTTAATAGAAAGCTTAGAACAAGCTTGCTCCTTAGTTTAGTAGTAAATTTTCAGGGACAGTCGACATTGAAGCAAAACGTCCTCCAAGATTTTGGAGAACATCTGACCATAATTTGTCAGGACGAGCAGTAAAAACGATCTCTTGGCTTGCAGGAGCCAAGAACCATAAGCCTTCTAGAAACTCTTTTTCCAATTGACCCGCTTGCCAGCCACTATACCCAAAACAAAAAAGCATTTTTTCGTCATTAGATTTTATTTCTCCTTCTTGGATAAAGGAAAAATCTCCTCCAAGGAACACAGAAGGACAAATTTCTATAGAAGAATTCGCATCTTCTGATGAACTCGAGTGTAACAACATAATCTGGTTTGCCTGCAAAGGGCCTCCCATACAAAACCGTACTCTAGACTCATCAAAATGATCTAAAGGAAAGACCTCTTCAGGAGAATCCATTTCCAATGTTTTATTGAGAATCAATCCAAAAGATCCATTTGGACTATGTTCACAAACTAAGATCACGCTCCTAGAAAAAACTCCTCCATTTACGTCTGGAGAAGCTATCAACAGCGAACCTTTTTCTAAAAGGGCATAAGGAAGTTTTGTCATGATATCTGATTATAGCAAACTAATCTTCGTATGGGATGGTTTCATCAAATATGGATTTTACACATAAAATAGGAGCTTGGTACTTAATCGCTAAAGGAATGCTATCACTTGGACGCGCATCTATATCCAATATAGACAAACGATCTCCCCTTTTTTGTTCCAAAAACAATCGCGAATAAAAAATATTGTCCTTGTAATCTGTAATAACAACTCTAGCAACAGATATATCAAATCCTGTTAATATAAAGTTTAAGATGTCATGCGTCAAAGGACGTGTGTGCTCTTCTTCCCAGAGATCTTCAGATTTTTTGAAAGAGGTATCCATTGAGGCACAGCCATAAATAGCAAATTGCTTTTCCTCTGTCCCCAAAATAATGCCTGCATAATTATGGAAATTTACTAATTTATGAAAGCTTATTAAGATTAGTGAAGTATCTTTTATGATTTCTCGATCAATATTCATTACGTAATTTCTTTCCGAACCACAGTACCATCGGCGTAACCTACCCACACCTCGGCCTTTGCTATAACAAACCCGACATCAATAATGCCACGAATTTGTAACAATCTAATCAGATCTTCTTCTGGATGAGGATAAGAATCTGGAGAGCTCACATCATAGATATAATTGCCGTTATCTGTGATAAAACGTTCTCCGTGAGAAGTTTTACGCCAATCTCCAATATACCCTTGTTGATTAAGTACTTTCTCCACCGATGAACAACCAAAAGGAGAAATTTCGATAGGGAGAGGAAATGTCCCTAATACAGAAACGAGCTTGCGCTCATCTACTAGAATAATATTTCGTTTACCACTTTGTAGAAGAATTTTTTCCCGGAAAAGAGCTCCTCCTCCCCCCTTAATCATACGCAAATTAGCATCTACTTCATCAGCCCCATCCACAACCAAATCTAACTCCTGGGATAATGCAGGATCTAGAAAAGGAATCCCTAACGCTTGGGCTAACAAATGTGATATTCTTGAGGAGGCAACAGCTGTAATTGCTAGCCGCTCATTCCGAACACGCTCCCCTAAGGCCAAAATAAATTCTCGGGCCGTAGATCCACTTCCCAATCCTACACGCATTCCAGGCTCTACCAAAGCCACAGCCTCTCGCGCTAATTTTTGTTTTATAAAGGAAAAATCTTCAGAAGAAAAAGAATGAGCTACTTGTTTAGACATAAGCCTCTCGAAACAACCTAGGAAGGGATCTGTTCCCTTCCTTAAACAAGGAATCCTACAATTTATTTAGGATTCATTCAAATCTTTATCAAGGCTTAATTAAACAATGTTGGCAAAGCTGTTCTTATTAAAGAAAAATTATTTACTAGACGAGCAAAGCAAGTGGAATCCTTGGCATTACAAATTTTTGCTAACTGCTCTACTTGTCCAACAGAGAACATCCCCCTGACGTATAGGCCTAACACAAATATGGATAGTACTTTCTCTAATAATTTTCTTTCTGAAGATGGCAAAAAGGTCCGCAATTTTCTCTGTAATCCAACCTGTTCTAAAGAAGCTTTTAACCATAGGAGGATATTTTGTTCACACAGAGGTGGATAGTTCTCGAATAGTACTTGTAGCTTTCGAAAAGTATCAAGCACACCAGCGAAATCCGCCTGAAGATTAGAAGAAGAGGCTTTTGCAATTACACCTATAACTCCTGAAGGAATTGCATCATTAAAATCTTTTAATAATTTCGTTAATTGCTGTGCAGGAGGTTCTTGCCCATCCGGAGATCTGGATTCAAATTGCTTAGGAAGCGCACCCAAACAACGACAAGGATCTATTTCGCTGTACAAACAGCAAACCTCTTCCTTCTTCTCCTGTTTTGATCTATTTTCTTTCTCATCTTCACGTAAGACTTTCTGAATACCTGAAGCCCAAGAAAACTGCTTTGTCAGATTCTGAGCACTTGCTAAAGCAAGAGCTGATATCACATTCCCCGTACCCAAAAGATCCAGAATACGATTTCTTAAAGTAGAATCCTTATAACTCTCTGCTACCTGCGTTGCCACATATTGATTATGTTCGGGATTACCCAAACACCAGCCAGATAAGAAAATATTCATGGTAAGAAGAGCTGCTTCTAGAGCCAACTTTCTTTCCTGATTATTTTGCAAATCTGGGTTCGCAAGAATGCCTTGTCTTGTCTTTTCTAACAGGGATAGGAAAGGAGATGCATATTTTTGGGGATCAGCAAGAGCTCCACACAACCAAATCGTCCCATTAGAAACCCCGTCTTGGGATTGCAACATTTTTTCTGCATGACGCGTAATTTTTAAAATAGGATTTTTATCTGGAGAAAAGGAAAATAAAAATACCCCTGCTAAATGAGAAACTTCTATGAGGCAAGGTTTTTCCTTTGCTGTAGGAATGACGTCACTAATCCCTTCGCATACCAAAGAAAACTCTCGTCCTACCTTTTCAAGACATTGCTTATATTTTTTACAAGCTACTAGGATGTTCTTATTACAAACTCGTACTCCAGTGCTTTTAATGCCAATTCTATTAGGAAGTGGGTCATCTGGTTGACCGAGAACCACAGGAACACTAGTATCCAAGCCCTTACGAATAGATTCTACAATAGATGATTCCGAAAAGTAGTCTTGCAGCTCGGTACTTAGCAGTTTAATACGTATAGCTACAAGTTGGGCATTAGCTATATATACCAAGAACGAAGCTGTTAACGCTATTATAGATAAAACGAGCAAGGATCCTGCAACAAGCGTAGCAGCAACCGGGAATCCTGGAACAGACAGCGCTACTACAAGTAACAGCAGCATCGCAGCAGCTGCTATTGCAGAAATAAGTCCTACAATTTGGCTCTGCCTAGAACGAGCCATAGCTTGGTTACACTGAGTTTCTAGAAGCGGAGAAACTCCTCTAGCAGAGTCAGAAGGATTGAGGGGAAGGCCTGCTTGCATAAAAAATCTTTTCTCTTTTACACGCCATATATCGGGGATAATGAGGACATTTTAATACAACTTATCTTTAGAACGGTGGGAAATTATTGGAGAGATGTTTTCTCTCTCTGTAAAATTACAAAGATCTTAACTAAAATTTCTTACAAAGTTGTGTGCAAAAGATTTTTCCCAACAAAATAAATGTTTGCATGCTAAGAAAAATTCATAGACAATCCGCCCTTTCGCATTAGCTCTCACTGGGGAGCAATTGCACTTTCAGGGTTTCACCTTATCTAACAAAATAGGAGCATTTTCGAATGACAACGATTCTTGATCTTCTTGGCAAAGACGCCGACTATCTCCTTAATCACCAATGCATTATAAAAAAAGAGGCTCTAACGCTTCCCTCCGGAGACTTCGTATCGCGAGTTTTTGCAGAATCAGACAGAAATAATCGTGTGCTCCGTTCTCTTCAACAAATGTTTGATCATGGACGCTTAGGTGGTAGCGGGTACCTTTCTATTCTTCCTGTTGATCAAGGTGTCGAACATACGGCTGGTGCATCTTTTGCGAAGAATCCTATGTATTTCGATCCAGAAAATATTGTACGTCTTGCTATAGAATCAGGCTGTTCTGCTGTAGCTTCTTCTTATGGAGTTTTGAGCATATTAGCTAGACGGTATGCTCATAAAATTCCTTTTTTACTCAAATTAAACCACAACGAACTGCTATCATACCCTACGACATATCACCAGATCTTCTTCAGTCAAGTCGAAGATGCTTATAATATGGGTGCTGTCGCTGTTGGAGCAACTGTCTACTTTGGATCAGAGTCTTCCAATGAAGAAATCGTCTCTGTTGCTAAAGCTTTTTCAAGAGCTAGAGAGCTTGGCTTAGCTACCGTTTTATGGTGTTATTTGCGGAATCCGCACTTCACTAGGAATGGAGTAGATTACCATACCGCGGCCGATTTGACAGGGCAAGCAGACCATCTTGGCGCAACTTTGGGAGCAGACATTGTTAAACAAAAACTCCCAACCTTACAAGAAGGATTTAAAACGATCAATTTCAGTAAAACAGATGATCTTGTGTACTCAGAGCTTTCATCAAACCACCCTATTGATTTATGCCGGTACCAAGTACTCAATAGCTATTGCGGGAAAGTTGGATTAATTAATTCCGGAGGTCCTTCTTCTGGGCAAAACGACTTTACTGAAGCAGCTAAAACAGCTGTAATTAATAAACGAGCTGGTGGCATGGGGCTGATTTTAGGTAGAAAAGCCTTCCAAAGACCTTTCTCTGAAGGAGTTCAGCTACTTAATTTAATTCAAGACATTTACTTAGATCCGACCATCTCCATATCGTAATTTAGAGGTACTCATGCATCATCGCAAATCTTCCACCCCGTTAGGGACTTTTACTGTGGGGATGTTATCCCTCGCAGTAGTTATTAGTTTAAGAAATCTTCCTTTAACCGCAAAACATGGCTTGTCTACCCTGTTTTTTTATGCCATTTCTGTAGCTTGTTTTATGATTCCCTATGCTCTTATTGCAGCAGAGTTGGCTTCTTTCAAGCCTCAGGGCATTTATGTGTGGACACGTGATGCTTTAGGGAAGCGCTGGGGATTCTTCGCCATATGGATGCAGTGGTTCCATAATATGACTTGGTATCCAGCTATGTTAGCTTTTATTGCTAGTACGCTTGTTTATCAAATCAGCCCGGATCTTGCAAATAATCGTCTCTATCTGGCCTCTGTTATTCTTTTAGGTTTTTGGGGCCTAACTTTCTTTAATTTTCTAGGAATTGGAACATCCGCTCTTTTCAGTTCTATCTGCGTAATTATAGGAACTCTCATTCCCGGAGCCATTTTAGTCGCTTTCGCAGCTTACTGGATTCATAGTGGAAACCCCATTGCAATTACTTTTTCTTGGGGAGAGCTCTTCCCAGACTTCTCTTCTCTTTCTTCTTTTGTTCTTCTATCCGGAATGCTTCTTGCATTATGTGGATTAGAAGCTAATGCCAATTTAGCCTCAGATATGGAGGATCCTAAGAGAAATTATCCCAAAGCAGTTTTCATTGGAGCAGTGGCTACGCTTGCTATTTTAGTGCTAGGATCATTGGCAATTGCTATTGTAATCCCTAAAGAAGAAATTAGTTTAGTCTCCGGACTTATTCGAGCATTCTCTCTTTTCTTTGAAAAATACAATCTTTCTTGGATGACAGGGATTATCGTTGCAATGACGATAGCTGGGTCTTTAGGAGAATTGAATGCTTGGATGTTTGCTGGCACTAAAGGGTTATTCATTTCTACTCAAAATGACTGCTTACCTAAAATTTTCAAAAAAACTAATTCTAGGAATGTCCCCACAAATCTTATGCTTTTCCAGGCGATTGTGGTTACTTTATTCACATTCATATTCATCTATGTGGACTCTGCAGACCTCGCTTACTGGATTTTGAGCGCTCTTAGCGTGCAGATGTACCTTGTCATGTACATTTGCTTATTTATATCTGGCCCTGTTCTTAGAATTAAAGAGCCTAAAGCTCAAAGACTCTATTGTGTGCCTGGGAAACTTGTGGGAATGTGTATTCTGTCTGCTTTAGGGATTCTCTCTTGCTTGTTTGCTTTAGGCATTAGCTTCCTTCCTCCTCAGGCAGTAATTTCCTCATCAACTATGGGAGGCGGGTTTGGTTATACAGCGCTCCTGCTCTTAGCCTTTACTATTAATTGTTGCATTCCTTTTGGAATGTACTATTCCCATAAAAAATTAATTAAATAATTTATTCTTTAGTGACGGCCTTCATAAAAGGAAGGCCGTTCCTTCCTTGTTCCTGGATTTCTAATCCGCAAATCTTTAAAATTCTTCCATGTTTACACTACGAAGCACCCCTCCATGGACAAAATCTGGGAAACGTGTTGAAAGCCTCATTCGTAAGGCATTGTACACTTATGCCATGTTAGAGAAGCATACGCATATCGCGGTTGCTCTAAGTGGAGGTAAAGACAGCCTATCTCTTCTGCTTATGCTGAAAGCTATTTCTGGTAGAGGATTCCCAGAACTAACTATTCATGCGATCCATATTGGAGGCAAATATTCTTGCGGTGCAGCAGTTAGCGGAAACTATCTTTCTTCTATTTGTGACAAGATTCAAGTCCCACTTATTTCTATTCCTTCCCCTTATGAGACAGAGAATCCTGAATGCTACACTTGCTCTCGAATCAGACGACGCCTTCTTTTTGATGCGGCTAAAAGCGTTGGAGCAACAGCTGTTGCGTTTGGACATCATAGAGATGATGTTATTCAGACAGCACTAATGAATCTTCTTCACAAAGCAGAGTTTGCAGGCATGCTTCCTGTCGTAGATATGGTGAATTTTGGAATTACAATCCTGCGTCCCCTTATCTTCATCCCTGAAGAATTAATCCGTAAATTTGCTAAGGAAAGTGGTTTTGCTCGAATCACCTGCCGTTGCCCAGTCATTTCTCTGCGAACCAAAACCGAAGAAGCTCTAAAAACCTTAGAAACGATATTTCCTCAAGCAAGGCATAACATTGCTTTAGCTGTTAGAGAATCGGGGCTTATTAAAGCTAATAACGTCGAGAAGACTGTTTCCATTCAGGACGACAAAAACGCTTTTTCCTTATAAAGGAATTATGTGATTTGACGAATTGTGGTCGTTTCGACAATCCTACTTTTTGCAGCTTGCGTAATCTTGCTGTTATAGCAGTTGGGCTACGTCCCGTTTGCGTAGCGATGTCCTTAACACTCATCCCCTTACAAAGTTGTAACAAAAGAGACTCCTCGCTGCGTGTCCAAATCTTATAGGCATTTACGGGCGTTCTAGGAACTTGAGCTCTTTTCTCGTCCACTTTTATAAACTCTTTAACAAACTCTGAAGGGAATTTTTTATCATAAAGGACTGTAGTTTTGATCTTAGCTCGTGTTATTGCAACATAGAATAATCTCCGCTCCTCGCTAAACGGAAAAGAATCGCTTTCTGATAAAACATAGTTAAACACTTTGTTATCTGTAACAAGACTAGGAAATCCATAACGGTCTGCGTTGCATTGAAGCAAAATTACGTAATCAGCTTCAAGTCCTTTTGACTTGTGTACAGTAAGGAATTCTATTTTTCTATTTCCGATTATATAAAAAAAATTGCTCCCTGTTTTAACAAGCTGATACTTTTTGGATAGATAATAGTCATCAAATGAATACCTCCCTAATAAAAAGATGGATTTATCTTCTGGAATCTTAGAAATCTCCAGCTCTAAACAAGAGCAATAATCCTTTTCAGACCTGTGATAATAAGAGCGAAATACTAACTCAGTCCTAATATCTGGATTAAAGGAACGGCAATCTTTTCGTATTTGAAAATTATTACGTTGTACAAAGCTAGAAGACAAAGAGACCAAAGGCTCTCCCAACCTGTAGGTAGTCTCTAGTCTATGGATCTCTTGTGGACCAAAATAATCGGAAAACTGATTGAACACAGTGATATTACTTCCCGCAAATCGATAGATAGACTGCCAATCATCCCCAACGCAATACATCTTAGCGGGAGGATTTCCTTTACGCAATTCTTGCAGAAAGCGGCAACAATCAATAGAAATATCTTGAAACTCATCGACGATAATATAATCGTACTTCCCAGAACTAGAGTGACGACAAATTTCTGTTGCTTGCAAAATAGCGTCAGTAAAATCAATCTGCCCCCTTTTAGCTAATGTATCCACATAACGTTCGTATACGGGTTTAAAAACCTTTTCAATAAGCCAAGAACTTGGGATATCTTTAGCGATTTTGGCGCAATATAGCACTTTCTTAATAGATTTATGATTTGATTTCATTAAAGAAATAAAGCGTACTATAAGTTTAATAAGTGCTTTCTCTTGAACGCTTTTTTTAGGAAGAAGAGCGTTATATAAATCCTCTTCTTTCTTTTCTTGAATAGGAATGCCTGCTCTTTCTAAGAGTTTTCTTAATGTATCCCAAATATTCTCCCGAATATTCGAATTGTAGAAATCCTCACTAGTTAAAGTAAGCAGTTCTGTTTTGAACTTCTTATGAGTTTGCTTTTTCCAAGCTATCCCATCTAAATATATTTGATTCACTTCTTTATAAGTCTTATTTGTCCCTTCAACAAACCATGGAGGAACTCGTCCTTGTTTATTAATAGCAAAAAGCTCCAGGTAGATACGTCTTAAACTTCCATTCTGCGCAGTAACGTAAAGAGAAAAATCCGGTCTGTATTGGGAATGCGTTTCATCTGCTACTTGAAATTCATAAGGTTCTTCATATCGGAACGAAATGCCTAAAGACGATAAAATGAAGCAGGTGGTTTGCTCTTGTTTGCTTCGGACATAAATCGTTTTCCCATCCATATCAGGGAATACAGCTTTCAAGAATGGTTTCTTTTGTTCAGACAGCTGATCTCGAATTTTCCTTTCAGATTCGCAATCATCATAAAAAACAAAATATTTTAATACGTTCTTTAGAAAATCCTTTGTTTTCAATAATTTTTGACAGATCTCCTCAATAAGCTCCTCAGGATTGCTACAGATAGAGGGTTTAACTCCTGTTATGCTTCCAATTAGGTCAACAGCCAACTTATGAAAGGTATATCCCCTTAATCCATCCGTAGCCAATCTTTTTGTAAGTTCTGATGAAGCTTTATTGGTATAACTAATCAGAGCTATACGACGAGGATCTATTCCCTTAATCTCTATAAGATATCTCACCTTCCCTAAGATAGAAGACGTTTTCCCACTTCCTGCAGAGCTAATGACTAAACAATTCTCTTCTTCTGATATAATAGAGCGTCTTTGTTGTTCATCCAATGGGTAATGTAGAACGCGATCAAAAAAATCCTTATAAAGATCCAGTAAATAACTTATAATCTCACTATTATGTTTCTTAATAAGAGTTGTTATCGACTCAAAATCTTGTATGAATTTTAAAAGAATGGGATTTGAAGAAATGCCAAAATAACGAAATCTTCGGCAAAATGTGCGAACCCTTTGATAATAGGCAACATAATAATCTGTGACCCTTTTCTCTTGTTTTGCGTAGATAACCTTGCCACAGAAACCATGATGTAAAATAGTGGGAATGTCGATGCGTTTTAGCTGCTGAGATAATTTCAAACAGCTTCTTTTAACAAGAAAAAAAGAATAAATGTAAATTATCGCGCATACAAAATAGAAAACTAGACTAACTAAAACAAGCTGGCTAATAACTCCACTCCTTGATACCCACAATTGTTTTTAGTCTAATAAAACGTCTCGAATCTCTAAATAATCTACAAATAATAGAACGCTTAATAGTTGATTGTCGATATTTAAAAAGAAAAATAGTTTTACAAAAACTATTTTTTATTAATGAAAGTTCTCGCATTCTTTATCTTTCCTGCAATTAACTTCCTATAATATATATATATTTATGAGATCGGCTATGCAAACAACCTATTACGCATATGATGTGCAATGAAACTATATAAAAGAGGGCTCATGACTAAGGAACCAAGATTTAAAATTCTTATTACTAATGACGATGGCATCAAAGCTAAGGGAATTAGCCTATTAGTTTCCTTGCTTCGCGACGCTAATTTTGCCGATCTCTATGTTGTAGCTCCTTTGGAAGAACAGTCTGGAAGAAGTATGGCTTTTTCGCTAATAGGACCGACCGCTGTAGAACCTTTTGATTATCCTCAAAAAGTCCAAGAGGCTTGGGCTGTAGTAGGGACTCCTGTTGATTGTGTCAAATTAGCCATTGGAGAACTCTTTAAAGATAACCCGCCAGACCTAGTCTTATCAGGTATCAATAACGGGAAAAATTCTGGTCGCAACCTCTATTACTCTGCTACCGTAGGTGCTATAAGGGAAGCGAACCTTCACGGAATTCCTGCCATAGCCCTTTCTCAATGTGAAAATATTTCTTTTTTCCAAGAAGCTCAAATGTCCTCTTTGATTCGCGCTTTATGTGAGTTCACAGTTTCCCATAAACATGCCAATCCACTAGGATTTAATGTAACCTTCCCTGCTAGCTCTGATAATTCTCCTTGGAAAGGAATCCGCTTTACCCTTTCTGGAGATGAATTTTTATTTGGAATTCCAAGATTGATCCGCACCGAAGGAAATCGACGTTACTACACGCTATACGATATGCAAGATAAGGTGTCTGAAGATCTTTCTGACGAATACTTAGCCTTAGCCAATAACTATATTACTGCTGTCCCACTAATTTCCAAAAACACTCCTTTGGCAACACTTTCTGAAGAAGAACTAGCCTTCCTTAAAGAATCCTTTGAACAATCTGTTCAATGGGATTCTTCTTTAAATTTCGAAGAAGATCTAGCTTAAACTTACGAATGCGTTGAAACTATAGTTTCAACGCATTTTCCCCCTGGTCTATAATACATCCTATCCTAATATCTTATTCAGTCCGCAACCTGAAAATCAAAAGAGTTTATGTCCAAAATTATATTGATTCAGCAGCTTATCAAATGTAAATATGCGTTATTCGCTCTTCTTTTTCTCGCTTCTTCCACATTATTCTGCTTTTCTCTTCCAAACACCTCTCTCCCTTTATTCTCCTTAGCTACTATGAAAATTCTCTTTTTGGGAGGAAGCGCATTTTTTGTTGCTAGAGCTTTTGGAATGATCGTAAATCAAATTGTGGACTGTGCTATAGACAAACGCAACCCTCGTACCAAAATGCGCGTACTGCCAGCAGGACTTCTTTCTACTAAAAACTCTGTTCTGCTTTTGATTCTTTGTCTTGTTCTATTCTTGAGCTTTTGCTGGTTCTTTAATCCTTTATGCTTCGCTCTTGCTGTTTTAGCTACTCTTGTTATGATTATTTATCCCTATACGAAACGCTTTACGTTTCTTTGTCACTGGATTTTAGGGTCCGTATACTATCTAGCAATATTAATGAACTGTTTCACAATCATCCCCACCCCTTCTTTCTCCCTGTTTTGTATGGCCTCGTTATTAGGCGTTTCTTTTGGAATGATTATTGCTGCGAATGATATCATTTATGCTATCCAGGATTTGGAATTCGATCAAAAAGAAGAGCTTTTCAGTATTCCTGCACGGTTTGGAATAAAACAATCCATTAAAATAGCTTCCATAAGTTTAACCATTAGCGCAATAGCTTACCTACTCCTAGGCTACTTTGTTCCTAATAAAACAGTTTTCTATTTATGCTCCCTTTTGCCTTTAGCTGGTATTCTCTGCACAATCAAACATTATTCTTTGATTAACCTAGGATCTCAATCTGCTCTTCAGCAAAAATTTTTCCTTGGGAATCTTTTCTTAGGTATTACATTTCTTGCTAATATGATTGGACTATTCTTATTAGGAGGAATCTCATGAAGCGCTATATTGTAGGCATTTCTGGAGCATCCGGGGCTATATTAGCGGTCACATTAGTTTCAGAACTCGCTAGATTAGGACATCATGTCGATGTCATTATATCCCCTGCAGCACAAAAAACTCTTTATTATGAACTAGAAACCAAATCTTTCTTAGCTACAATCCCATCAAATCTTCATAAAAACATTCTAATTCATCGTATCACATCTATAGAAAGCTCTTTATCCTCCGGATCGACTTTGGTTGACGCGACCATTATTGTTCCTTGTAGCGTAGCAACCATTGCAGCAATTTCTTGCGGTTTATCGGATAATCTTCTCAGAAGGGTTGCAGACGTCGCCTTAAAAGAAAAACGACCTCTTATTCTTGTTCCCAGAGAGACACCTCTATCTGCCATACACCTGGAAAATCTACTTAAGCTAGCTCAAAACGGAGCGGTGATACTGCCTCCTATGCCTACCTGGTACTTTAGACCTGAGACAGCCAATGATATAGCTAACGATATCGTGGGTAAGATCTTAGCAATTTTACAACTAGATAGTCCCTTGATAAAAAGATGGGAGAACCCCCACTAATGAGAGGTTCTTTTTTCATTGATAACTTCATGCAAGTTTTCAATAGCTATAAAAGCACTTGGATCTTCTCTGTGCACGATCTCTTTGAGCTGAGAAAGCTGTAATCGCTCAACAACGATATAAAGAAGATTTCGAGGTTCTCCTGAAAACCCTCCTTCTGCATGCAGGTATGTCAATCCAACCCCTAAAGTCTCCATGAGAATATTTCCTAACTTTCTAGGAGAAGAGGTAATAATCGTTACAGATTTGGTATCTTCAAATCCTAAAATCACCGTATCCATCACTTTGATAGCTACAGCATACGTCAGCAAAGACATGAAAGCCGTATGCCAATTACGGTAGACTATTCCTCCCAAGGAGAAAATAAAAAAGTTCATAAATAAAATAACTTGTCCGACTGTATAGCCTCGTTTCTTATTTATGATAATCCCTAGAATTTCTATCCCGTCAGTGGCTCCTCCGTGGCGGATAATCAATCCTCCACCAGCCCCTAAAATTACTCCACCGAGAACAATGGTCTCTATTTCTGAACCATTAAAGACAAAAGGTTGCATTCCCAGCCACTCAGGTAAGACTTCTATGAGCCATACCGAGCAAGAAAAGATAATAACTGCTGTGATCATTTGCACAACGAAGTACTTCCCTATACGCTTACAAGCCAAAATGATGAAGGGCAAGTTAAACAACACTAAAAATACAGGAAGAAATTGCTTTCCGAAAGAATGGGCCGCGATCATGGATAAGCCAACAATTCCGCCATCGATCAAGTCGTTAGGAGCGAGAACCATGTGAACGCCACAAGCAGCTAAAAAGCCACCTATAATAAACCAGCTAAGAGTTTTAGAGAAATATAGAGGGAAACTAAACTTTGTGAAACGTTTGGTATGAGTCATTGTTCACACCTTTGGTTGAAGATCGCGAGAGACGGGGCTCGAACCCGCAACTTCCGCCTTGACAGGGCGGTGCTCTAACCAATTGAACTACTCCCGCGCAATCTTGGACACGACAGGATTTGAACCTATGACCCCCTGTGTGTAAGACAGGTGCTCTAACCGCTGAGCTACGCATCCAAAAGACTAAGGGAGGAATTTACCAGAATAAATACTTTAAACACAACTCTTTTCTATCGCGAACAATATTTTTTTCCAAAATTCACAAACCTCTCAAAGGCTTAATCCTTAGCAAAAATTCTGGTTTGCTTTTTGATTATCCTTTTAATCTAGTTGTAATTAAAAAAACCTCTTCGGAAGAAGAGGTTCTCTTTTAAAACTAAACCAGCATACCCCAAACATTCCGATAAGAAACGGGTCCTTCTTCACCACAGCTATCTAAAAAGTCTAGAGAGCCGAGAGAGGGATCTTTGTTTATTAGCGAACAAACCTCTCTATGTCTTTTGACCTTTTCTAATAATTTCTTAGCTTCTTCTAATAATGCTTCATTAGCTGCTTTTGATAATAAAATCCATCTTCCACGGTCATCACACATACGAGCATACTTGTCTAGCATTTCATCCTTCTCCAGAAGAAGGTTTTTGTAAGATTGGATCTCTTTGCGTTGAAGGCAACACTTACAAGCATTAGCAATCCCAGCACCTAAAACAACTGCACCCAAGGCAACCAGAACAATTCCTGAACAAGAGAGTAGAATAGGAGAACAAATACACAATAAAGCCAAAATAACAGCTCCTCCTGCGGCTATTAAAATTCCCAAAACCATCGCAACAATAGTACAGATTTTGTCACAGGAACTCACTCGAGCAGTTTTTTTGCTTTCACCTATGATTGGCTCCGAAAGACTCTCCTCACTCAGACTACTTGACCCCAATTCCTCCATTCTTAATGTAGATTCTACATGCCCCATTTTTTCTCCTTTCCAGTAAAAAATCAGGGGAACAATATAAAAAAGAGTTTTTTAACAAAATAAAAAATTCAAGGACGATACATACGAAAAAACTAGGCAAAAAAATCCTGGCAAGAAGCCTCTTACCAGGACGCCTCCTAATGTAACTAAAGAAACCTTAGCAAATTGAATCCAGAGAACAACAAGTTTCTTCTGCGTCTAACAACGGCGTACACTCCTCTTCCGATCCAACAATGTATCGAGAACTAGTCCGTAGCTGATTACGGAGGAGTTGGATTCTATCCAATGCTTGGTTTAAAGCTTGTCCCATCAGGGTTATTTCTCTCACACGACATAAAATCTCAGAGTTAGCAGCATCCATTTTCATCTTAGCGGTCATCTTGCCACAAGGAACTCCATCCTCCCCCGCTTCCAAGGCAGTCTGAAAAGCGTTCGTAATGTACTGCTGCTCTGTAAGTTCATCTTCTAAGGCTGATAACCGAGCGCGGGAAGCCACTACTTGATTTTCTAATTGACAAACACGATTCCTTAAAATGCGAATTTGCTGATTCCCCAGCTTATCCGCTACTTTAACTGTTCGTGGGGAACTCAAGCAGGCATTAACACTCCCTAATCCTAAAAGAACAACCCCAACAGCAATCATCGCTATGGGGACAAATACAGGAAGCAGACAAGATAGAGATCCAACACCAAGTAAAACCGCTCCACCAATAGCAAGAGCTAGACCTAAAACGGCCAAAGCAACTCCAATAATTTTTGCGCAACAAGCACCCTTAGAAAAGACCTTGCTGTTGCTTTTCCCTACACATTCTTCTCTGCTAATTGGCGAGGCATTCACCTCTTTTTGGTAAAAAGCATTAACACTATTGACCATTTAATCCCCTCTCTAAAAAAAAAGAGGGAATAGTGTAACACAAACTTATTTTTTTCGTCTGACTAAAAACGATTGCTCAAATTCTGTTCTCTTTTGAAATGTTTTTCCCTCGAAAAAGACTGGTCTTGATTGCCTAACGAATGAAATCCTTCCTAGCACAAGATATTGGGAAGTAATTAACATAATTGCAAAATAAATCTTGACAAAAATGTTTTTAATCCAAGAGTTGCAATGATTAGGGATCATATTCGCGATTTCTCAGTTCTAACCGACAATTCTTTTTTAACACTTTCTAACTCCTTTTGTGTAGCATCGAGTTTCTGACTCTTCTTAGCAAGTAAGCATTCAGCTTCTTTCAAATCTTCTTCTGCCTCATTTAAAAGCTCTTGATAAGAACGAATTAAACTAGCAGCCTCTATATTTGTAGAAGAAAAGCTAGGAATCACACCTTCAGGACTGATGGATGTGGAAGAGGAGCCAAGAAGACAAACCAAACTTCCACCTAAAGCAGCAGAAGCACAAACCATTGCTAACAAATAAAAAATGGCCAAAGAAAAAGAAACAAAACTTCCTGAAAAAAACAACAAAGCAGCGCTAACTAAAACTGCCAAAATTCCTAACGCTAAAGAGACAATCGTAAGGCATTTATTTTTGCATCCAATGATTCTATTATCAACCACAACACCAGGTTGTTCAGCACAAGCTAGTTTATAAAAATTGCAAAAGGGGGAAATAGTAAACATGGCTTCTCTATTTGAAAAAAGCCGATAAGCTACAGGAAAACCGATTAAATAAAAATTGTTATGATCTCAACCTAGCTATAACTAGTTTAAGAAAACTTTCCCATGAACTATCTAGCAACACGTACATACGTCAGGTCTGAGACATTTAACTCAAACTCTAACGAAAGATCTGATTCTGATGAAACAGATGAACTCAAAGATCTCGACCTCGCACCAAAATCTTCACCTATTCTATGTTGTTTTACACAATTATAAGCCCTGTAAAGGGACATTAATCTGATTCCCAATGCTACTGAGCCAATCAGTATAGCCCCAACAACCAATCCTACAAATAAAATAGAAGATGCTCCGCAAAAACAACCCAACAAAGATCCACAGCCAAAAATAGAAAAAATGCTTCCCAAAGCCAACATTAAAATGCCCTTCCGATTCCAATCCTTATGCTTGTTAAAAATTGAAAACTCTGCCTGTTTTGCTTTAGTTAAATCACAAGAAGAAGGACAACAAGAAACCATGATTAACACCTGGCAATGAAAAAATGAAGATAATAAGAGAGCCCGTCAAAATGGAAAACATTTTTATCTACCCCTTCTTCCATTACAAGGTAGCAAGAAAGAATTGTCTGATGAAAGAAGGGTTTATGTTATCTGTTATTGTAGAAACTAGATATTTTTTCTGGCAAAAAGCCTTTTCAAGGCTATCACAGATATAATAGTGGGCGTTGTTTTTGGTTAACCCCCAATCTGATCAGGAAGAAGAACTGGGAGAAGCTCCCGTTTGCCTTATAGATGATTTAAGAACTAATTTTTCTTGTTCAGAAGCCTTCAGCCATCTTGTATAACTAGAAAAAACTAACCGAACATCTTCTAATAATCGTTTTTCATTCTCGTCTAATTTTGCCAGAAGATCAAGCTCAGCTTCTATAACTTTATTCTCTAATATTTGAATCTCTTTTGCAAGCTTTTGCAGTAACGCCTTGTTAATTGAAACAATAGAAGTTAACGCATCCCTCGCTTCTATAAGACCACTCAAGCGACGAGTATTGGCAATATTTTTTGCTTCTAAGTTAGAACAGAAGGATCTACACGCGATTCGGGATAATCCAGCCCCTAAACAAGCTGATCCAAGAACTAGCGCTGCTACACCTAACGCATTAAAGCTACTAGCACACACAACTAAAGTTAATACCCCAGCCACAACAATCATAGCCCCTACAACAAGTAGCGCAACATCCAAAATTCTTGAACATCGAGAACTTTTTGCTTCAGTTGTAACCGATTCTATTTTTGACTGAGGAGCTATTCGTAAAGATGAACCGCTTCCACTAATAGGATTCATTTTTTTCCTTTTCTTTGTTTTAAAACGGAAACATGTTATCAAACGAAATTTTTATTCGCAAAACCTTGATTCCCTGCAATGTGCAAACTAAACAAGATTAAAAGATTCCAATTTAAACCCAAAAAAGCCCTCCGAATAAAGGAGGGCTTTTCAAAAAAAAACTACTAAAATAATGGATAACCTTCTTACTTCTTCTTAGCTTTAACACAAGCCAATTCTTTCTCTAATTCAGCACACTGATTTTTAGCATTACATAATGCTCTAGTTAATCGCTCGCAAGTATCTTGACTCTGTTTCAATTGCTTCTGAAAACAACTTACGCATCGCTCTTTATCTTGCCGAGCATCTTCTTCAAGAACGCTTATGGTATCAGCATGTTTCTTGCATAAATCCCATATTTGCTTCTCTAATGACTGGCAGTGTTGACTTACACTTTTACGAGCTTCACAGTTCAAAGCATAAACCTCATTCAAATTTTTATGCTCCTCTTTAAGATACTCAATTCGACTAAAAACAGCTGCAAGCTGCTGCTCCAACTCTGAACGACGGCTTCGCGTCTTAGCAAGGCCCAGTCCCAAAAGAACAGACCCTATTATTACTAAAATTAACCCTATAGCCAGAGGAACTGCACACCCAAGTCCAGCAGCAGCAACCACAATCCCAGCAGCAGCAACCAAAAGCCCGATGACAGCCAAGGCCGCTCCCATAACCCTCGCACTTACTCTTGAAGAGCATGTTTCCCGAATTTTACCTGTACAATTAGCCAGACTATCGGCTATCCCTTGGAAATGGGTGTTAAGTGTTTGTGTACTACCGATAGAACAACTCATTTGATACCTAAAAATTAATATTATAAATAAACATTGGAGAACGATTATACTATCTATCCTTTTTAATAACTAGCTGCAAGAAAAAGACTAATCAATAAAATTAATTTTTCTTAACATTTACAGCTTTTATACTTGTAAAGAGTCCTCAATGTTGCAAAAAAAACCCCTCCTTTCTTACATTTCTTGCATTTAGTCCCAAAAGACTCTCTACTTAAAAAATTGAGGTATAATGCGCTCTCCTTGGAAATTTTTATTGTCTCTTGGAAAAAGCAATTTTTTGCTTAGTTTAAGCATATTACTTGGACTTATTCTTGGGTGGCCCCATCTTCCTTTTATATCCTTTAGTGCAGAGATTGTTTCCGCCGCCTTCTTGAAGCTTTTGAAACTTTTGAGCCTACCTCTTGTATTTTTTGCCATTGGCTCCACAATCACCTCAATTAATGACCTGCGGTCCATGATAGCTGTTGTCAGAGCTTCTTTATACTATACCCTGCTAACAACGATTATCTCCGCTGGTATAGCGCTAGCACTGTTCATCCTCATTAAGCCTTCAGTAAACCTTACAGGGCTCAACCTAAATGTAGGAGCCAATTCAACCGGTTATCTGGCCGTTCTATCAAAAACAATACCAGGGAATATTTTAGAACCTTTCTTAGAAAGTAATGTCATAGCCGCCGCGTTTTTGTCCTTCCTACTGTCCTTTTTTTCCCTTTCTCTTCCAGAAGAAGAACGCTTATTTATCCGAAACGCTTTCAATACCCTCTTCTCTCTGCTGCTTAACATAGCTAAAGGCATTCTAAAAATGCTTCCTTTGGCAACTTTCTCCTTCTCACTTCTTTTTGTTAGAGAAATGCGAACAGGAAGCTTAGAACTTTCCTCTTTTGGAGGGTACCTATTTTGCATTGTTGGGGCTAACTGCCTTCAAGGATTTGTCATCCTCCCCCTACTTCTCAAAATAAAGGGGATTTCCCCTATAAGGACATTCAGACTTATGTCTCGTCCCCTAGCTACAGCATTTTTTTCTAAATCTTCTGCAGCAACATTACCCTTGACTATGGAAGTCGCTGAGGAAAACTTGCACATCCAACCGACCATCTCTCGGTTTGTTTTCCCCCTGTGCTCTGTAATTAACATGAATGCTTGCGCTGCATTTATTCTAATAACTGTACTTTTTATTGGAGTCTCTAATGGGGTCGTTTTTTCCCCCTTATCGCTTATTAGCTGGGTTTTTATCGCTACTTTAGCTGCCGTAGGAAATGCTGGGGTTCCTATGGGGTGCTACTTTCTAGCATCATCTTTGTTATCCTCTATGAATATCCCCTTAGGTCTTCTCGGTCTTATTCTTCCAGCATACGCTTTATTAGACATGTTAGAGACTTTGATCAATGTTTGGTCTGATTGCTGCGTCGTCTCCATAATAAATAAAAAATTTACCAACACAAAAGAGTTTCCGTCTTGTTCTCATTCCTACAAATAAGAATAAGTCCCTTGAGATAAAATCTTTTACAGATCAAAAACCATCGCGCTTGTTAAGGGTGGAGATGAAAATGTTTTTGGGCTACCATCGAATGTCTTTGCATCTCAATCATCGGGTCTTTTCGTTTGATAGTGATTAGCCTTGCAAGGTACGCAAGGCTGGCTCTTTTTTATGATTACCCCAAAATAGAATGATTTATGAATAAAAAAAATACTGTGTTCTCATCAAGACTTGGATTCATTTTATCTATGATGGGAGTTGCTATTGGAGCCGGAAACATTTGGCGATTCCCAAGAATGGTAGCCCAAAATGGTGGAGGATCTTTCATTATTTTGTGGTTATTATTTCTTTTGATCTGGTCCATTCCTTTAATTATCGTTGAGCTTTCTTTGGGGAAACTTACTAAGAAAGCTCCTGTAGGAACTCTGATTCGGACTGCAGGCCCTAAAGCTGCCTGGCTTGGAGGATTTGTTGTCCTAGTAGCAACATGCATACTTGGTTACTACTCTAATATTGTAGGCTGGGGGTTTAGCTACTCTTTCTATGCTTTATCTGGGAAAATTTCCCCCGGGAATAATTTCCCCCAACTTTGGGCAAATCATTGTCAAAGCTGGATGCCTCTGAGTTGCCACTGCCTAGCTTTATTTCTATCCTATTGCGTAATTCGGAAAGGAATCGTTAATGGAATAGAATCTTGTAACAAAATCCTAATCCCGCTCTTTTGTATTTGTTCTCTTGTTTTATTAGCGAGAGCCGTTTCTCTTCCCAATGCGTGGGAAGGCATTCGCCTACTATTTGTTTTTAACAAAGAGTCCTTATCGAATTACAAAGTATGGATAGAAGCTTTAACTCAAAATGCTTGGGACACTGGAGCTGGATGGGGGCTTCTCCTTGTGTATGCAGGATTTACTTCAAAGCGAACAAGTCTGGTCACGAATGGAACGATTACCGCTGTCACCAATAACCTTATTTCCTTTCTTATGGCTGTGATTGTTTTTTCTGCTTGCGCATCTTTGGATTCCACAGAAATGTTAGGATTAAAAGAAGGCGTTGGTGCATCTAACATAGGCATGGCCTTTATTTATCTTCCCGAACTATTTACTCGATTACCTCAAGCTCATCTCCTTTCGACTGTTTTTAGTGCAATCTTCTTCCTAGCCTTTTCTATGGCTGCACTATCTTCTATGATCTCAATGCTATTTCTGTTATCCCAAACATTAACAGAATTTGGAATCAAAAAACATATTGCAGAGTCTTCAGCAACGATTATTGCTTTCCTAATCGGGGTTCCCTCTGCACTGAGTCTGAAATTCTTTGATAACCAAGATACTGTATGGGGAATTGCTCTTATTCTCAATGGTATGATTTTCATTTATGCCGCAATTAGTTATGGGATCCCTTCGTTGAGAAAAGAGGTTATCAACTCAGTGCCTGGCGATTACAAATTAAAGGCTTATTTTGATGTTTTAGTAAAATTTTTACTGCCTTTAGAAGGAGCATTGCTACTCGCTTGGTATTTTTATGAAGGAGCTCTACTTCCTCAAGGATGCTGGTGGAATCCATTTGCTTCTTATAATATTTTGAGTTTACTCATGCAGTGGGGACTAGGAGCAGGAGCATTATTTCTTCTTAATCGCCGATTATATACAAGATTTTATTTGAACAACTAACCCCTAACTAGGTTGCTTGTAAGTCTTTTGCATGGTATACTCATCGGTCAGTTGGGGTTTTCTCATTCATTGAAAGCCCCTTGTTGTGATTCTTACAGAGGGAAATATGGTTCATTCGGTATGTAATCCAGCGACACCAGAGGGTGTTAGCCAAGTCTCTATTCAGACCAATAACATTTCAACTAGCAAGAAAGTAGTTGTCGCCATACTAACATTTTTTGCACTTACAGCTATCGCTGCGATAGTTCTTTCTATCGTTACGGTTTGTGGAGGCTTTCCTTTTCTTCTCGCCGCATTGAATACTGTGACTATCGGAGCTAGTGTGTCCTTGCCCATATTTACCTGTATAGCCACGACACTATTACTCCTTTGCCTTCGCAATATTGAACTTCTTACAAGGCCTCAATCATTCACTATTTCTACCAAGCTTACTACTCAAGATAAGCTTTGCGATTAAAAAAAACTGTTGGAAATCAGTTTAATTAGGGAACAAAAATTGTAGCTCTATGACCTACCCCGTATCCGATACATCAGGAAGAGCCGTATCTTCTTGCCCCACTTCCCCATCTTCTCCAAAGAAAAAAGGATTGGTCTCCCCTTCCGCTGCAGGCATTCAAGGGGGGCAAGGAGTCACTGTTTGGGGACCCGCAGACCCATTCTTTACGGTTCCGGTCTATCCGCAGCAGCTTGCTTCTATGCAAAATAATTTATTTATATTGCAAACAGAGGTCTCTTCTTTAAAGAAAAAATTAGTTCAATCTAATCAGCCACAGGGATCTTCTTTAGGACGAGGACCTCAATTCCTAGCAGCATGTTTAGTTGCGACAACAATCCTTGCTGTAGCTGTGATTGTCTTAGCCTCACTAGGTCTTGCCGGAATTCTTCCCTTTGTTATTGTTTGTCTGGCTGGAGCAACTAATGCCGTTTGGGCAATTGTTAGCGCTTCCATTGTTGCATTGATTTGTTGTACTTCTATCGCCAGCATCTTTCTAACAAAATATGACCGAACAACTTCAGAGAAAAATTTATATATAAACTAGTATTTTGAATTAGAATTAATTTTTAAACTCCTTGAAATTAAGAATTAATTCTATTAACATGTTACTTTTTTTATAAAGGAAGACGAGCGTTGCGAGCCTTACGTTTTTTGCTCAGTTTACGTCGTGGGGAAGAGAAGCGAGCTTTGTTGTTTCTCTTATTGGGGCTTGTTTGGAGCGTTGCTTGTTACGGTTCGCTAGCTCTAGGTGAGAGCTTATTTTTAGAAGAAATAGGGACTAAGAAGTTGCCATTTGCCTATTTAGGAGCTTCCTTTTTCCTATGCTTTATTTCTTGTGTGGTCCTCTATAGTCTTTCCCGGAAAAGGGCGTCTCCAAAAGCTCTTTTTCTTTCTTTTATATCTTGCGTACTCGTTTGCAATCTTTATCTCTTCTGGCATCTTGCTATACATAGAGGAGTTTCTGGCACCCCAATTTTTCTTTATAGAATTTTGATATGGGGATTGACGATTCTATGTTATGCAAATTTTTGGGGATTTGTAGATCAATTTTTTAATATTCAGGATGCAAAACGTCATTTTTGCATCTTTAATGCCATAACATTTTGCGGAGACTTTCTAGGAGCTCGTATTGTTAATCAGATTCAGCATCTTGGAGCAGAACTCATTCTTCTCTCATTTATTGCTGTAATTGTCTTCACTTTCCCTTTAGTACACTACATTTCATCTTCACTCAAAGAGCTTTCTGAAGATCATGATCTTTTCCTAGATACCGGTTATCCCCCATCTGCGAAACAAGCTTTTAAGCTATGTTTGAAAGATAAATACACCTTTTATTTGGTTAGCTTTTACTTTCTTTTGCAATTGCTCGTTGTATTTACTGAATTCAACTATTTAAAAATTTTCGATGCTCAATTTGGAAATGCTAAAAATTTTGAGTTAACAGAGAATTTTACGAAATACTCGTCCTGGATTTCTCTGGGAAATATGTTCTTTGCCTTATTTGCTTATAGCCGAGTAATCACAAGGTTTGGAATCAACAACATCATTCTCTTTGCTCCAATCTGTTTCTTTAGCTTATTTGTCTGCTGGTCAATTAAAACTTCTGTCCTTATAGCGACAATGGGGATGATTGCTAGGGAAGGACTCGCCTACGCTTTAGATGACAATAATCTACAATTGTTGATCTACGGAATTCCTAATAAGATCCGAAACCAAGTACGCATTGCAATAGAATCCTTTGTTGAACCTGCAGGTATGTTTATCTGTGCCTTACTTTGTTTGTTTATACCCCACCAATACATACTATGTATTATCATCTCTGCAGTTTGTATTCTTTTGGCACTGCTTCTACGGACTCGTTATTCCGGAGCCATTCTTAGAAATCTTTCTTTAGAATCCTTACATCTCAGACGTTCTATATCCGAATGGTTTACAGAGATGAACGACACTGAAAAACGCCAAGCAGAAATTCTGCTGTTAACTCATCTAAAAAATCCTCAAGAACGCCATCAAATGTTTGCGTTCCAACATCTTCTAAATCTTAAAAATCGAGCTGTTCTTCCCAATCTACTTCTTCATATGAATAAATTAGGTTTATCAGGGAAACTTAGAACCCTAAACATGTTAAAAAATAGTGTTTGGGCAAAAGATTTTCTTACTTTAGAACTTCTAAAACGATGGAGCAGCCTTCCTCAACATCCAGCTATCGCCACTGCCATTCACCTTTATTTTGTAGAACACGACTTACTCAGCGTCTCTGATGTTGCAGATGATCTTTATGATCAATCTGGGGATCGCCTGTTCGCAGCTATTCTTACCGTAAGAAAGCACAAACCTTGTGGAGAATATCAGGCCCTTGCTCAAAGACGCCTCACAGAAATTCTTCAATCTGAAGATCCAGAGTTAATTATTAAAGGACTTTCTATCTTATCCTTGGAACGCAAACCTTCGAATTTCCTTACTATCCTTCCATTCCTGACCCATTCAAATGAACGAGTTTTCCTACAAGCTTGTTTGGCTTTAGAAAGCTGTGCAGATAAACAATATAGTCAATATGGATCCGATATTCTGACTGCGCTTCAAAAAACCAAGGATCTACAGGCCTCCATAGCCCTACTTAATGCTTTATCCCCTCTGTTAAACGCTCCTTTAATTCAGGAATTTATTACTATCACAGTCCGGCTCAAAAATATTTTACGGAAGCAAGCGGAAGTAATTTTAGCTTCTCTATCTAAAGAATGTGTCCCAATCCTAATTGAAATCATCTCCAATCCCTCTTTACATAATAACTGCCGTATTATGGCAGCAAAAGCACTAAGCCGCATAGATAATCGCCAACTCAAACGTCTGGCTTTGAAAATTTTAAAATCCAAGGCTGCTAAAGCTTTGTTCTATGATTATCATAAAAACTTCATACAAAAACGCTATCCTCACTACGATCTCCATCTCCTTATCGAAACTTTAGAAGCCAATTATCATGCTGAAGTAAATTTTATGCTGACTTTCTTAGCAATCATTGGCTCAACAGATTATGCAGACGTTTTAATTAGGTCTTTAACAGGGAAAAATTTAAAGGCTCGCGCCCAGGCATTAGAATCCTTAGAAAAGGATTGCGAAAGCCACTTATTTACTCTCGTTACCCCTTTCGTATATCGAGATACCCATGCTTTTAATGAAAAATATTACATGAAAAAAGGGGTTGAACCTTTAGCTATAGAAGAGCTTCTTAACTGGATTGAAACAACTCCTTTTCATCTTAGTAAGCTTGCAGCTTTGCAGCTAAAAGAAGAGCTCTCTCTTTGCGATGCAGAGTTCTCCTCTGCTTTACAGAACTTTTCGAAGAAACAAAAAACCTCTATACTACCCCGAGAATATATAACAATCACTTAGCTTTAATCCCCTAAGAGGAACTTCCTTGAACCTTATAGACAAAGCCTTTCTCCTGAAAAAAACTATCTTATTCGCTTCTTTGGACATGGATGTACTGCTTTCGATAGCAGATAAGTCTGAGGTCATGCTCTTTAAGGCAAGCTCTGAAATTTTTTCAGAAGGGCAACCGAGCTTCAGCTTATATGTAATAGCTGAAGGCTGCGTCAGGATTTTTGCCAAAGAACCTACCATCAATGTACGTCTCAAACCTCTTGATTGCTTTGGAGAAGAAAGTTTTTTTAGTAGCAGAGTTCGAGAATATTCAGCAGAGGCTATTACTTTAGTAAAAACGCTGGTATTAAATAAAGGACAGTTTTTAAGCATTATCGAAGAATGTCCTTCTGTTGCTTTGGCTCTCTTAGAACTATATTCGAAACAAATAGTCTTCCGAAACCAATAAAAAACCCACAGCTTCCACAAAGGTAGCTGTGGGCCGTGAGACTCTTCTTTGCAAAGAGTTTAGTTTTGACGCTCTTGGATGTACTTAATTACGTCACCAACCGTACGGAGTTGCTCGGCATCATTTTCAGAAATTTCAAAAGCAAATTTCTCTTCTAAAGTCATAATCAACTCTGTTAAGTCCAAACTGTCGGCATTAAGATCCTCTATGAAAGAGGAACTTTCTTTGACGTCCTCAGGACTTACTCCGAGCTGATCAACTATAATTGCCTTTACATCATCTTCTAAACTCATCCTATGATCCTTACTTTCATTTCAAAATGAAGCGCCTTCCATCTTAAGCAGATGGACGACTTATGGCTGCTCAAAACAACCATTGGTTTTCTCGCAGAGTCTACAGCAAAAAAATCTAGCTTTGTTCAAAGCTAGAATAACTAATCCCTACAAGTCTACTCTTTCGCACATTCTATGCGTAAGGGTTCTTAGTAAACTGAGCATCCTGCACAGCTACTGTATTCCGGCTGTATAACAGCCAACAAAATGCCTCCTAAATAAAAAATTTAGAAGGACTTAGGGCGAGAAGCACAAACCGCTCGCGAAGATAAAGAAGAAGTTACCACGAAAAAACTTAATTTTTCAAGATAACCTTTCCCAACTCCTTAAGCCATACCCCCGTCAACACTCAAAACCTGTCCTGTAATGTATGAAGATTGATTAGAAGCCAAGAACAAAGCAGCCATAGCAATTTCTTCCGGAGTACCAACTCGTCCTAAAGGAACTCCCTTAAGCCACTCATTTTTTAAATTATCACTTAACCCCTTAGTCATATCAGTATCAATGAATCCTGGAGCTATACAGTTAACTCGAATATTTTTACTTCCAACTTCTTTAGATAAGGCTTTACTAAATCCAATAATTCCTGCTTTAGCAGCAGCATAATTTGTTTGCCCAGGACTTCCTCTTAACCCAACAATAGAACTAATATTAACAATCGCCCCGGACCTAGCCTTAATCATAGGCCTTATAACTGCAGAACAAACGTTGTATATAGATCCCAAGTTCGTATCAATTACAGACGACCACTCTTCTTCAGACATTCTCATTAAAAGAGAATCGCGAGTAATGCCTGCATTATTAACAACAACATCAATAGTTCCATATTCTGCTAAAAATTTTTGAACTTGAGCAGAAACCATATCGTTTTTACTGACATCAACAAGAGCAAACGACACCTTGCTTCCGGTTTTATCAGAAAGATCCTGGGCAGCAGATTTCCCAGCCTCCTCATTGATTCCCCAGATTTGAACATTAGCCCCATGCTCAGCGAATAGTTTTGCTATGCCAAAACCAATTCCCCTAGAACCGCCAGTTACAATTGCAGCTTTGTTTACCAATAAGCTATTCATTCAAAACTCCGACAAAAATTCTCTATATCTTCTACAGATCCTAAATGTTTACAAGGAGAGGCAAGTCCTATAGACCGACAAAGCCCCGTCAAAACATTTCCAGATCCAAGTTCAAGAAATAAATCTACTTTGGAATCAATTTGAAAACAAGTTTGATACCATAACGTTGGAGAAGTCATTTGTTTAACCATTAAAGAACGAATCATTTCGCTCTCTTGTACCAACTCCCCTACTACATTAGACGCGAATGCTATGCTCGAATCTCTGATAGCTAACTGATATAAATAGGGAGCCAATTCGTCTTGAGCAGATTGCATAAGTGGAGTATGAAACGCTCCAGATACTTTTAACATGACTACTTTTTTGGCTCCTAACTCTCGGAGAACTACAGCAGCTTCTTCTACTTTATCCCGAACCCCTGCGATGACAATCTGCTTGGGAGCATTGTAATTAGCCACCCAAATCCCACTACCTAAAGACTCTAAAGCTGGCAGCACAATATCTGCAGTTAAGCCTAAAACTGCAGCCATCGCTCCTAGGGACTGTTCACAAGCTGCATTCATAAGTTCAGCTCGCTTTTGTACAACACGAAGTCCATCTTCCAAACTTATACGTTTAGATGCCGTTAAAGCAGTATACTCTCCTAAACTTAGACCAGAAACCAAAACAGGGTTAAAAGAACAGCGTGCTGATAAAATCTCTAATACAGCCAAACTATGAAGATAAATAGCTAACTGACTATTTGTTGTTTTCAATAAAGTTTCTTCTGGACCTTCGAACATAATGGAAGACAAAGAGAATCCAAGAAACTCATCTGCTTGAGCGAACAACTGTGTCACTTCTGGATACTGTTGATAAAGATCCTTGCCCATTCCAACGAATTGACTACCCTGACCAGGGAATAGCAACCCTATACGCTCCATAACATGGTCTCCTCTATTACATTTGCTGTAAAATCACAGCTCCCCAAGACAATCCCCCTCCAAAGGCAACTAACAATAGTCGCTCTTTCGAATGAATATCGTGCGTACGCAATAGCTCGTCTAATGCAATTCCTACAGAAGAAGCTGCAGTATTCCCATATTTAGCGAGAGTTTTAAACACTCGTGAATCCTCAACCGCAAACCGTTTTGCAATTGCATCAATAATACGTTCATTCGCCTGATGAGGAACCAACCAGTCTATATCTTCCTCTTGCAAACCAGCTTCCGTAATGCATGTTTTAGCAGCAAACTCCATTCGACGCACTGCATGCTTAAACACCTCCTTACCTTCCATGGTAATGAAATGTTGCTGATTTTGTATGGTATCCTGAGAGGCTGGACAACGACTTCCTCCTGCTGGTAGCCGTAAAAGGTCTCCTTGTTTTCCATCCGCTCCCAAGTTCACTTTGGATATTTTTAAAGATCCTGGTCTTGAAGGACCGACAACACAAGCCGAACCCCCATCTCCAAACAATACACAAGTATTACGATCTTCGTAATTGACAAAGGAAGATAATTTGTCTGCTGCAATCACAAGGACACACTGATACATCCCAGCTTCAACATACGCCTTAGCTATAGACAACCCATACAGAAAGCCCGTACATGCAACTAAACAATCAAAAGCAGGCACCTCTTTAATCCCTAAATAGGCCTGGGCTAAAGCGGCACTAGATGGGAAAATATAATCTGGAGCTGCAGTAGCAAACACAATGCAATCTATCTGGCTTTTGGAGATTTTAGCCGCCTCTATAGCCTTTTCCGCAGCTTTTGCTCCCATAAAGGATGAAAACTCTTCAGCCGAAGCTATCCTACGTTCTTTAATCCCTGTCCTAGTCGAGATCCATTCATCAGAAGTCTCAACCATTTTCTCCAAATCTGCGTTTGTCAAAACTTTTTTAGGCAAATACGAACCGGTTCCCCAGATCGACGCTCTCACATCTTTTTTCACATGCACCTGCAAACAAAAAGAAAAAACCGAGTATACTGTTAGAGGAGTTTTATACCCTAACCTTTATTTTGCATCTATCCCCATAATCGATTATCTAGGTCATGGACCTCAATTGGCTTGAAAGACATGTTAAAATATCCCGACTACATTTCTAAACTCATCTCATTTTTAAAAAAACTACCTGGCATTGGGTTTAAATCGGCAGAAAAAATTGCATTTGAATTATTAGAATGGGATCCTTCTCAAGTCGAAGCAATGGGACTGGCAATGCAAGAATTTTCTGCTTCGCATGCCACATGCCCAGACTGCTTTTGCTTAAAGACTAGCAAAACTTCCTCTTGTGATTTTTGTAGCGAATCTAGAGATTCTTCGTTTTTATGCATCGTTGCAACACCTAAAGACGTCTTTTCTTTTGAAAAATCAAAAATTTTTAAAGGACGTTACTTCGTTTTAGGAAATCTCCTTTCCCCTATTACAGGAAAACATCTATCTTTAGAAAAACTAAACATCCTCAAGCAACGAATAGAAGATTTTGCTCCAAAAGAAATGATTATCGCCCTTGATGCAACATTGGAAGGAGATGCTACAGCCTTGTTTTTAAAACAAGAGTTCTCCCATCTTCCCATAAAAATTTCTAGATTGGCTCTCGGCATGCCTGTTGGGTTATCTTTTGATTTTATAGATTCCAACACTCTTGCAAGAGCTTTTTCTGGAAGAAATTGTTTTTAAGCATTTTTTTGCAAGGAGAAATTCTTTTCAAAAAACACGTTTTGGAATATGCTTGAGTCGGTTTAGTTAGTTTTTTACTATCAACCAGCAGCCCCTCTGAGTTCTCCCCCGAACCTGCTAGAGGGGCTGCTTTTTTTCATCTTTTCAGCTAATTCTCTTTCAATTTTACCGTTTCACAGGCTCAACTTTCTTACTAAATTTGTAGGGCTGGCCAAATTATCCTCGATTCTCTATTGTAATTGGATAGGTCTTGGGTAGTCTCTCCTCAATGCGCATAGAGGCAACTGTGAGGATGGCTTTTGGCCAAAAAGGATGGCAATCTCTTTCCTAAAAAAGAAATGGCACCCTACTTAATAAGAGTAGAAATAAAGCTTCATCCCTAGCGAAGACTTTTCTAGATAAAGGAAGTAATAATGCTTGGAATACGAAAAAAAACGATTCTGCAACTCGCTATTTTACTGTTGCTCCCCTTTTCACAAAACGCCTTTGGAACATCTCCTGAAGGACGTATGGTGGTACAATCCATCACTATTGAGACTCGAGGAGAAAATGCTCAAAATAAGCGGGCTATTCCCAAAATAAAGACAAAGCAAGGGACGCTGTTCTCTCAAACTGATTTTGACGAAGATCTAAGAACTCTCTCGAAAGATTTCGACCGCATTGATCCTATTGTAGAGTTTCGCAATGGGCAAGCTGTTATTTCCCTTATTCTGACAGCAAAACCCGTTATCCGACACATTAACATCTCAGGGAATGAAGCAATTCCTACTCATAAAATTTTAAAAACCCTAGAGCTTTATAAAAACGATCTTTTTGATCGAGAGGTTTTTTTCAAAAATTTTGATGCTTTAAGAACCCTTTACTTAAAACGCGGATACTACGATTCTCAATTGTCCTATTCTCACGATCATAATGAGCAAGAAGGTTATATTGATATCTCAATCCAAATTAAAGAAGGGCCCTACGGACGGATAAAAAAATTAACAATTTCAGGTATTACTCGTACAGAAGCCTCTGATTTGGGAGACATAGTTTTAACCAAACAGTACTCTACAACAACAAGTTGGTTCACTGGAGCAGGGGTATACCATCCAGACATGGTGGACCAGGATCTCTTTGCCATAACAAACTATTTTCAAAATAAAGGTTATGCAGACGCAAAAGTCACAAAAGAAGTCTCCACAGATGCTAAAGGAAACCTCTCTCTTGTTATCAACGTAGATAAAGGGCCCCTGTATACTTTAGGTCACGTACATATAGAAGGTTTCACAGCTTTATCCAAGCGGTTACTTGATAAACAACTGTTAGTGGGCCCCAATTCCTTATATTGCCCAGAAAAAGTTTGGGCTGGAGCTCAAAAAATCCGTAATGCCTACGCTAGATACGGATATGTAAATACCAATGTAGACGTATCTTTTGCTGTTCATCCAACGCTCCCAGTTTATGATGTTACTTACAGGGTTAGCGAAGGAGCTCCTTACAAAATCGGACTAATCAAAATCAAAGGGAACACACACACCAAACATGACGTAATTTTACATGAGACAAGTCTGTTCCCTGGAGATACTTTTGATAGATTAAAACTAGAAGATACGGAAACTCGATTACGTAACACAGGCTACTTTAAAAGTGTGAGTGTCTACACGGTACGCTCACAATTAGATCCTTTGGACTCAAATAACCTTTATAGAGACGTTTTCATTGAAGTCAAAGAAACCGAAACAGGTAACCTAGGACTGTTCTTAGGATTCAGTTCTATAGACCATCTGTTCGGAGGAGCAGAAATTTCAGAAAGCAATTTTGATTTATTTGGCGCCCGACACTTATTCAAAAAAGGGTTTAAATCCTTAAGAGGTGGTGGGGAATATCTTTTCTTAAAAGCCAATTTAGGAGACAAAGTTACTGATTATACTGTTAAATGGACAAAACCTCATTTCTTAAACACCCCATGGATCCTAGGAGTAGAATTAGATAAATCTATTAATAAGGCTTTATCAAAAGATTATTCCGTTGATACCTATGGAGGAAACATCAGCACGACATACATTCTTAACGACAAACTGAAATATGGGATGTATTACCGCGGGAGCCAAACGAGCCTAAGTTTAAGAAAAAAAACAGAAAATCCTAACAAACCTGGACCAGATCTAGATAGTAACAAGGGATTTGTTTCCGCGGCAGGGCTTAACGTTCTTTACGATTCTATTGACAATCCTAGAAAACCTACTATGGGTATTCGGAGCTCTTTGAACTTTGAGTTGTCTGGATTAGGAGGAACCTATCAGTTTACAAAATTAACAGCCAGCGGCTCTATCTATCGCCTGCTAACTAAAAAAGGTGTTTTGAAAATTCGTGGAGAAGCTAAGTTTATTAAACCTTTCGGTACAACCACAGCCCAAGGAATTCCTGTTAGTGAGCGCTTCTTCTTAGGAGGAGAATCTACCGTTCGTGGATATAAACCATTTATTATTGGGCCTAAATTTTCTCCAACAGAGCCTCAAGGGGGCTTATCTTCCTTATTGCTAACAGAAGAGTTTCAATATCCTCTAATTTCTCAACCCAGCATCAATGCATTCGTTTTTCTAGATTCGGGCTTTATTGGCACGGAAGAGTACACTATTCGACTCAAAAATCTCTGTAGCAGTGCCGGATTTGGGTTGCGTTTTGATATGATGAATAACGTGCCCATTATGTTAGGTTGGGGTTGGCCTTTCCGCCCAACAGAAATTCTTAATAATGAAAAAATTGATGTATCTCAAAGATTCTTCTTCGCTTTGGGAGGAGTGTTCTAGAACCCGAAAGGAAAAAGAGTCCCCTCTTTTTCCTTTCACCTATCTGCATATGTTTTTATAGGAAAGAATTATGAAAAAGTTCTTATTGCTTAGCTTAATGTCCTTGGCTTCTTCAACCGTGTTTGCAGCAAGTTCTACAAATACAATTGGAATTGTTAACCTACGTCGCTGCCTAGAAGAATCTGAACTAGGCAAAAAAGAATCTGCAGAATTTGAAAAAATGAAAAATCAGTTCTCTAACAGCATAGGGAAAATGGAAGAGGAACTGTCTTCTATTTATTCTAAACTGCAGGACGACGATTACATGGAAGGGCTATCCGAATCTGCGGCAGCTGAATTAAGAAAAAAATTCGAGGAGCTATCTTCAGAATACAACACAGCTCAGGGGCAGTATTACCAAATACTAAATCAGAACAACCTCAAACGCATGCAAAAAATTATGGAAGCTGTGAAAAAAGCCTCTGAGGTTGTTCGAATCCAAGAAGGCCTTTCAGCGCTTCTTAATGAAGATATTGTCTTAGCTATTGATACCTCTTCAGACAAAACGGATGCTGTTATTAAAATTCTTGATGATTCTTTTCAAAATAATTAACATGCGAAGCTAGCCTAGGAGTGCCGTATGTCTCAACCCGTTTATTCTCTTAAACAATTAGCTGATTTTTTAAATGTCGAGTTTCAAGGAAATGGAGCCACACTTCTTTCCGGTGTTGAGGAGATAGGAGAAGCAAAAGCGGCACACGTTACTTTCTTGGACAATGAAAAATATGCTAAACATTTAAAATCATCTGAAGCTGGCGCCATCATTCTTTCTCGAACGCAGTTTCAAAAATATCGAGAATTGAACAAAAATTTCCTTATAGTTTCAGAATCCCCCTCCCTAGTTTTCCAAAAATGCTTAGAACTATTCATAGCTCCTGTCGACTCTGGATTTCCAGGCATTCATCCTACTGCAGTTATTCATCCAACAGCAATTATTGAAGAACATGTGTGTATCGAGCCTTATGTTGTGATTTGTCAACATGCTCGTATTGGAGCGGCTTGTCATATTGGAACAGGAAGTGTCATCGGAGCCCATTCTTCTATTGGAGAACATTCTTATATTTATCCTCGCGTTGTTGTTAGAGAAAGGGTTTCTATCGGCAAACGCGTTATCATCCAACCGGGAGCAATCATAGGGTCTTGCGGGTTCGGTTATGTTACCAGTGCTTTTGGGCAGCACAAACATTTGAAGCACCTAGGAACAGTAATCATTGAAGATGATGTAGAGATCGGTGCTAACACGACTATTGATAGAGGAAGATTTAAGCATAGCATTGTACGTGAAGGCTCTAAAATTGATAATCTTGTACAAATCGCACATCAAGTCGAGGTTGGTCAGCACAGTATGGTAGTAGCGCAGGCTGGGATTGCAGGGTCAACTAAGATAGGCAACCACGTGATTATCGGCGGACAAGCTGGTGTAACAGGACATATTTGCATTGCTGATCATGTTATCATGATGGCGCAAACTGGTGTCACAAAATCCATTACCTCTCCAGGGATCTATGGAGGAGCTCCCGCTCGTCCATATCAAGAGGTTCATCGTCAAGTCGCCAAAATACGCAATCTTCCTCGCCTTGAGGAGCGTATCGCATCGCTTGAAAAATTGGTACAGAAGCTAGAAGCTCTTTCTGAACAACATTAATTTACTTGAGTTATCAGACGAAGCTTTTGCATTCACAACAAAGGACTCTTGAAAGCTCTTTTTTTTAAGAGCAAAACTTTGATAAGCTTTTTACGAATGATTTCAGGGGAGACCTTTCCTTTCGCAACCAAATGTAGCAAACGCTTTTTACTGAACTGAAACTCCTCTAAAGAAGAAAACGTGAAGACATCTCCTCCTTTATGTAAAATCTCAATTGCTATTTCATCATTATGAAAAATATGGCTCCCGGAGAACCGCAAATATGATCTATCTATATTTGCTGATAGCGCGGCAATAGTACCCAGGAGATCATAATTAACAGAAATAGGATTCAACCCCTCTCTTTCTTCTCGAACCGAAGAATGAAATACTTCTCCTTGGACAATCTGAGATTGCTGAAGTCCTCGACATAATTCAGAATATTTCCTAGCATCCAGATCTAAGATTTCCTTGTATATCAGAGTGATAGAAACCTTTCTTTCTTTAAGGAAAGTGCCTACTGCCTCTCCGAGTTGAAAAAAATCTTCTTTTTCTTGAAACGGAGCCCTTTTTGTATAAGAACAATATGCCTGCAAAGCATAAGAAACCGTTGTAGCTATCAACACGGGAACCGTTCTTGCCCGATTCACTTGGTATAAATATTTATCAAAAGACTCGAAAGGCCCTGCCGAAAATAAAATGCCCCCCAACTCTCTTTTCTCAAAAGCTATGAAAAATTTTAAAAAATCTTCCCACCCTAGATTTAGAGGAGGCGTATAAAAAAATAACTGGGCTAACTGATGTCTAAATGATTCCAAAGAAGAAAATAAATCTTGGATATCTTTTAATTCTTCTTCAGAACAAGGGAACATTCTGGTACGCCTCAATGATTGAGTTCCTAAAGAAATATCTTGCTGTCTCGGGAAAAAATCGGTTCGTTTTCGAATAGCTAAAAGCTTATTTTCTAATTCCCTATCCTGCTCCTCCCTTACTTCTGAAGATTGTCTATTTTCTCCTGAAACTCCTGAAAATTCTCCCACACCAGGAACTCCCTGAGGCAACACGCCAAAGAAGGAATTAAAAAAATTCACTATAAACCTCTCGCCAAAAATTTTGAGCGAAAATTGTATTTTCTTATTCGTTAAAACACAACAGAAGAAAAATGCTAAAAAACCATCTGTAAAACACTCTGAGCAAAGAAAATAAATCTTTGAAAGAAAAAACGACCCAATCCGTTTTTCTGGGTAGTGCTGAAAAATTGTTTTGTGTAGCATAGGCTTTTCGCCCAGCGACATATATAATATTGCGGAGGCCAAAACTTTTCTGGTTTCTTTTTATCGCTGGCCGTGCATAGCAAGAGAAGCTTTTAAAAGTTTTTATTTAGACTTGATTCAAATAGAATTTTTTAAAATCTATTCTAAAATTTTTTAGAAACCTTTTATCCAAGAGAATCTATGCATCCCCTGACTTATAACATAGCTTCTGAGGAGACTACAGAAGCCCAAGTTTCCTTTGTTATAGAAAACTTCGGAAATGATTTCTGTATTAACTTGTTAAAAAAAATGCTGCTTATTCGTGAATTTGAGATTCGCGGAGAAGAAGCTTATTTAGAAGGACTTGTTGGGGGATTTTACCACTCCTATATTGGGCAAGAATCGGTTGCTACAGCAGCTCTCGCATGTACAGGAACAGATCATTGGTTTTTTTCTTCCTATCGCTGTCATGGAGTTGCTATTTTACTAGATATTCCTTTACGCCAACTAGCAGCAGAACTACTAGGGAAAGAAACAGGATGTGCTTTAGGACGAGGTGGATCTATGCACATGTGTGGAGATCGCCTTCCTGGAGGATTTGGCATAGTTGGCGGACAAATTCCTTTAGCTGCTGGTGCAGCATTCTCCATGAAGTATCAAAAATTGCCCTCTATCTCTCTATGTTTTATTGGAGACGGAGCCGTTGCTCAAGGAGTCTTTCATGAAACATTAAATTTCGCATCTCTTCACACCCTCCCCTTAATGCTTATTATAGAGAATAATGGGTGGGGCATGGGAACTGCTCTACACAGAGCAATTGCTAAACAACCTATAGCAGAGTCTCAGGCCTCTTCTTACGGGTTGTCTTCCATAACTTTAAATGGTTTTGATTTATTTAATTCGCTTATAGGTTTCAAAGAAGCCTATCAACATATGCAAAAAACAGGGGCTCCTGTTGTTGTCGAAGCTTTATGCTCTCGTTTTAGAGGACATTCTATTTCCGATCCCAATCTGTATCGCTCTAAAGAAGAAATGCAATGTTTGCTTAAGCGAGACCCCATTCTTTTTGCAAAAGAATGGCTTATCCGTGCTAACGTCTTATCCGAAGATGATTTTAAAGATTTACGGCAAACCAGCAAAGAGGCCGTTCTAGAAGCATTCTCCCAAGCTCGTCTTGATCCAGAACCTGCTGTTGCCACTTTAGAAGAGGGGATCTATGCCTAATTTTGTTACTCTCGAAATTCGAGAAGCCATAAGACAAGCTATTGATGAGGAAATGACTAGGGATCCTAATGTATGCATTTTAGGAGAAGAAGTCGCTGAATATAATGGGGCTTACAAAGTCACTAAAAATCTTTTAGATAAATGGGGACCGACCCGAGTTATTGATACGCCCATTAGCGAAGCTGCATTTTCCGGGATTGGAATTGGCGCGGCACTAACCGGATTACGCCCAATTATTGAATTTATGAGCTGGAACTTCTCTTTAGTCGCTGCAGATCAAATCATTTCTCATGCGGCAAAAATGCATTACATGACCGGAGGGAAATTTTCTGTTCCCATTGTTTTTAGAGGAGCCAATGGAGCTGCTGCACAAGTCTCTTGTCAACATTCTCATTGTGTAGAAGCCCTTTATGCAAATATTCCAGGCTTAATTATCATTGCTCCATCAACCCCAGCAGATGCCAAAGGGCTTCTTAAAGCTGCTATTCGTGATAATAATCCCGTCCTATTTTTAGAGAATGAATTGGACTATAACTTGAAGGGAGAAGTTCCTACAGAGGAGTATCTTGTCCCTATTGGGAAAGCTCACATTGTTCAAGAAGGACTAGACTTAACCATCATTTCGCATAGCCGTATGGTAACTATCGTTGAGCTAGCTGCTAAAATAGCAAAACAGAGATGGGGATTTTCTATTGAAATTTTAGATTTGCGAACAATTAAACCTTTGGATATTGCCGCAATTCTAACTTCCGTTAAAAAAACTGGAAATTGTCTTGTTGTGGAAGAGGGGCATTATTTTTGTGGAATATCCGCAGAAATCATTGCAACCATTACAGAGCATATTTTTGATCACTTGGACCATCCTCCTTTACGAGTTTGTCAAAAAGAAACTCCTATGCCATACAGTAAAACACTGGAGACGGCGACTCTTCCTAATGTTAACCGCATCCTGGATGCCATTGAAAAAATTATGAGGTAACGTTGTGGTTTCTTTGTTAAAAATGCCTAAGCTATCCCCTACAATGGAAACAGGGACCCTTGTTAAATGGCATAAACAAGCTGGTGATGAAGTCCATTTTGGAGATGTGTTATTAGAAATTTCTACTGATAAAGCCGTTTTAGAACATACGGCCTCTGAAGACGGATGGTTGTTGCAAATTCTTGTGAAAGAAGGAACTAAAATTCCAATTGGCACACCTATCGCAGTGTTTTCAACAGAGCAAAATGCCGAATATGATTTGAAACAGCTCCTGCCTTTAGAAGAGGCTTCAGGAGCAAATGAGCCTACAGAAATTTTACCTCAAACTTCTCCTCAAAATGATTCACATTACTCGGGGCCTTCCATGGCTATTGTGGGATTCCGCCCCGAACCGCCTTTAACAACTCCTTTATCAGTTAAATACTCGGGAGATAAAGTAGCCGCCTCTCCCTTAGCTAAAAAATTAGCTAAGGAGCAGAACTTAGATCTTTCTGGCGTAGCTGGTAGCGGACCAGGTGGACGGATTGTGAAAAAGGATTTGGAGAAAGCACCTCCTCTAAGAATAGCAGGTTTTGGATATCCTGAAGCCCCAGATGTTAATCCGGGCTCCTACGTAGAAGAGTCTCTATCCCCCATTAGAGAATCTATATCTAAACGATTACAAGCAGCCAAAACCTTTATTCCTCATTTTTATGTGCGGCAACGCATTTATGCTTCTCCTCTGCTTGCGCTACTAAAAGAACTTCAAGTACAAAATATAAAACTTTCTATAAACGACTGCATCGTGCGAGCGTGCGCTTTAGCCTTAAAAGAATTTCCAGAAATTAACTCTGGATTCAATAGCGTAGACAATACAATTATCCGATTTTCTACCATTGATATTTCTATTGCTGTAGCAATTCCTGATGGAGTTATTACCCCTATTATCCGTTGTGCAGATAGAAAAAATGTTGGCACGATCTCAGCCGAGATCAAAGGGTTAGCTGCAAGAGCAAGACAATTCTCTCTTAAAGAAGAGGAATACAAAGGCGGGTCTTTCTGTATCTCGAATCTTGGAATGACGGGGATTTCTGATTTTACGGCTATCCTAAACCCTCCTCAGGCAGCCATCCTAGCTGTAGGTAGTGTAGAAGAGCAGCCTGTGGTCTTGAATGGAGAACTAGCTGTAGGATCAACTTGTATGCTAACTTTGTCAGTAGATCACCGAGTGATTGACGGGTACCCTGCAGCCATGTTCATGAAGAGACTGCAGAAACTTCTTGAGGCACCCTCCGTTTTGCTCCTTAATTAGAGATATGTCTCCCCCCTCTTCTTTTAAGAGGATTGGGAGACATTCCATATATTAGAAGCATAGTCTGTAATAGATCTATCGCTTGAGAAGAAGCCTATTCCTCCTACGTTGTAAATAGATTTCTTAGTCCATTCCTCAGGTTGCGTAAACAATCTTGCAACACGATTATGTGCATCAAGATAAGACTCTAAATCAGCTAGCACAAAGAAAGGATCTCCTTCGTTTAAAAGCCTATTAACAATCGGTTTAAAGAGATCCTTATCTTCTTCGGGCAGTCTTGCCTGTAAAACCATATCAAGAATTTCTTGAATTTTGGGATTAGCATTACAAATCCCTTGAGGATAATACTCATTACGGAGTGCAGAGATTTCTTCTTCTAAAAGACCGAAAATAAACATGTGCTCTTTCCCAATATGTTCGGCCATTTCAATATTAGCACCATCCATAGTACCAATCGTTAAAGCTCCATTCAAAGCAAACTTCATGTTACCAGTCCCAGAAGCCTCCATTCCCGCTGTTGAAATTTGCTCTGATAAGTCTGTTGCCGGGATTATAGCCTCTGCTAAAGACACTCTATAATTAGGCCAAAATACTACTTTGAGAAGATCTTTGGCTTTAGGATCATTGTTAACAATATGAGCAACATTATTAATTAACTTAATGATCAACTTAGCCATAGCATAGCCAGGAGCTGCTTTACCTCCAAAAATGACTGTTGTTGGAACAATCTCTGTAGAACCATTACGGATTTCATTATAAAAATAAATAACCCTAAGGATATTCATCAGCTGACGTTTATACTCATGTATCCGCTTAATATGGCAGTCAAAAATGGACTGAGGATTTACGGAAACTCCCAGTTCTTTATAAATACGAGCAGATAGGTCCTCCTTATTCTGAATTTTGATTTTATGCCACTCCTCCCTAAATCCGCTATCCTCAGCTAAAGAAATCACCTTATTCAGATGCGTAAGATTCGTTAGATAATCCGTACCTATTGAGCGATTCAACAAGGCACTTAATCTTTTATTGGAAAGAGCTAGCCAACGTCTGGGTGTGATCCCATTGGTAACATTAATGAATTTATCTGGGAAAAACTCGACAAAGTCCTTAAATAGCGTATTTTTGATAAGCTGAGAGTGAAAGCTTGACACGCCATTGACCTTACTCGTCCCAATAACAGCTAAATTCGCCATATTGATAAACTTAGAACTTCCTTCTTCTATGATAGAAAGAGCTCGTCTCTTATCATCATCTCCCGGGTATTTTTGAGAGACTTTTTTTAACCAGCGAGCATTGATCTCATAAATAATTTCTAAATGGCGAGGAAGTACTTTAGAAAATAAATCTAAAGACCAGCGCTCTAACGCCTCAGGAAGAATCGTATGGTTTGTGTAATTAAATATTTTTGTCGTTGTATCCCAAGCAACGTCCCAATCCAATTCTTCTCGATCCACTAAAATATGCATCATTTCTGCTATACCTAGAGCAGGATGTGTATCATTTAGTTGAACAGAGACTTTTTCAGATAATTTATCTAGAGAAAGGTGTGTTTTTGTATAACGACGAAGAATATCTTGTATAGTGGCAGATACCAGAAAATATTCTTGTTTAAGACGCAACTCCTGCCCTTCAGAAATCGAATCATTAGGGTAAAGTACGCGAGTAATATTACTTGCTAACGCAATATCTTCAATAGCCCGAATATAATTTCCATGATTAAAATAGCTAAATTCAAATCCATGACGAGATTGTGCTTGCCACAGGCGCAAAGAATTTACTGTATCATTATTGAACCCTGGAACAGGGACATCATAAGCCATAGCTAAAACTTCTTGAGAATCAACTAACTCTGCTACATCCCTTCCTCTTGAATCCATACTGTGCTTTACTTTCCCATAAAAATGGACAGGATACAAGTATTCTCCCCGACATATCTCCCAAGGATTTCCATAACGCAACCACTCATCCGGCGACTCAACCTGGTAACCATTCTCTATCTGCTGATCAAAAATGCCATAATCATAACGAAGACCATATCCATAAGCAGGAATTCCAAGAGTGGCCATAGAATCAAGAAAACATGCAGCTAGTCGACCCAATCCTCCATTTCCAAGACCCGCATCATGCTCCATCTCGACAAGCTGATCGAAATCATAACCGAGATCCGATAACGCTTCGTTCACTAAATCTAAAAGGCCTAAGTTCAGCAGATTACTCTTTAAACTTCTTCCTAACAAAAATTCCATAGAGATGTAATAAACACGCTTTACATCATTGTCATAATAACTGCTTTGCGTCTTTAGCCATCCCTTAGCCATCCACTCCGATACAGTTTTAGCTACAGCTGTAAAGATATCTCTGGTTGAAGCGGATTGAGGAGTCTGGACTACCCCACAATATACCCTTTCCAGGATCGCTTGCTTCATAGATTCTACATTGATCTTCATCCGGTCGAAATGCATAAAAGAGCCGCTCATACAAATCATTTATTTGTTTTTGAATAAGAAATCTTATTATTAAAAGAAAGTTTTCTATTTCAGGCAGACCATGCGGCGAAGGATCTTGCTATTCAAGAAGAATTCAAGTAAAATATTCGCCATTCTTAGTTAAGGAGGCTCTATGGGTATCAAACCTCATGAATACGGCTGTTGGGGGGACAGAGGGAATGTCTTTACATTACACGATATAGAGAGGGGAACAGAATCTTACAAAGCCGCACCCCGTTCCGCACCCCGTCCTTTGAAATCCGGTCTAGCAGCGAAAGCCTCTCGCTTTGCGTTAGGATTGCTCTTTGGATTAGGCCTGACTCTCTCACTCGTTACGTTTATTGCCGCAGCCGTCTCCTTACCTCTTGGCGCGATAACAGTTTTAATTCTGATTACCCAAGCAGCATTTGCAATAACTCTTGCATATAAACTTTACAAACTCATTAAAGAAGAACCAACTTCTTGCTCTTGCTTAATCTAGACAAAAAGTTTTTAACAGGATTTTAAAACTACTAAGGAGGCTGGTCATTGACCGCCTCCTTACTTTTTAGTCTACTATAAGGTCCAAGCTCTGATAAGCAGATGAAAGTCGCTTTGTTAGTTCTTGTACTCCACAAGAGACATCACTTTCTCTATCATCTTCATCCAGCTTTTGCGAAATTGCTCGAATTGAGGAGATCACGGTAGAATGATCTCGCGAAAAAACCTCTCCGATCTTTACATACGATAAAGAAAGTTTCTGCCTGCACAGAAACATAGCAACCTGTCTAGGAAGAACATATTCCCTAGACTGAGAACGGCCTAAAATATTTTCGGGAGAAACTCCATAATACTGAGCAGTAGCACGAACAATACCAGATGGGGTTAAACGGATATGCTCTGCAGCCTGCAAGACATCTTGCAGCAAAGCCTCTACATCCCCTTGGTATAGTAGTTGGTGCGATAATTTTTTATAAGCGACCCTTTTCGCTAAAGTTGTGAGTGCATGTAGCAAAGATTTTATATGAGAAGATAAAGCCTGTATGAGGAAATCCAGGGCTGTTTCTTCTATGCGAATGTTAAGTTGTTCTATTCTTCTTTCTAAAAAGCTTTTCAGTCCCTCTCTCGTTAAAGGGCTAACAGGAACCGCAATCCCCCACTCGAAACGGCTAATCAACCGCTCTTCCATAGCTTTTAGATCTCCAGGAGCGAAGATAGAAGAAATGACAATTAATTTCCCTTCAGTATGCAAAGAATTAAATGTATGGAAAAATTCTTCTTGAGTGGCCCCTTTCCCTGAGAGAACTTCTATATCTTCAATGAATAACGCTTCTACATTACGATAAAACGCACGAAAACGTTGCATCTCACCTGAACGAATAGCAGATACTAGATGTTCTGTGAATAGCTGTGAAGAAACGTATAAGGTTTTTACTCCGGCTTCACGCAAGATTCCAACAGCGGCTTGCATGAGATGAGTTTTTCCAGAACTCTCTGGGCCAAACAAATAGATGGGATTAAATGGGAACCCTTTACCTTGCTCAGAAACTTTCGCGAATTCTTGAAGAATCCTAACAGGCAAATCATTCTCTGGAGTCACAAGAAAATTTGCAAAAGACATTTGTGGATCAATGTCCCCATACTGCATTGTGAAGTATGCTGTTTTCTCTTGTTGAATTTGCGACTCTTTAAACGGCGTAGACTTATCCAAAGAAGTCACACGCACCCGAATTGGCTTCCCGTTATTATTAATTAAATTAGCTTTAACTTTATGGCGAATATGTTCTTCGAACCAAGTTACTTGGAAAGAATCCTTTGCTTCCAAATACAGATTGCACGCATCAAAGCATAGGACCTTTAAGGACCTCAGCCACTTATTGACCGTATCCGTACCAATTTCTTTTTCTTGTAGCAAAAGGAACTCTTCCCAAGCTCGCATAAAACTATCTCAGCTAAATAGTTTTTGATAAAAACTATTCTAATTAAAAAACAGAACTATTTGCCTTTATTGGCGTTCTCTATCTCTTCTTATTAACAATCACTTCATGCTGTAAATGTTTTTCATCCAAAATTTTATTTGTTGCCCACTGTTGAATAACGCCGAGTAACATGGAAGAAAGCCAGTAAATATTTAACCCTGAAGGGAAATTATAAAACATGAAAGTAAATAATAGCGCCATCATAGTCCCCATAGCCTCTTGCTGACGCTGTTGATCCGAAACAGGCCCAGATCTTTTAATAGCAGAAATCTTTTGTTGAGCGAACATAACAATACCCAACAAAATAGGAAGGAGATGGAATTCCTTTCCAATGAACCATATTGGGGTTTCCCAAGAAAAAAGAACATCTGGAGCAGTTAAATTATCAATCCATCCAGGAATAAAGCTCGCTCCTCTCAATAAAAACGAAGATTTCAGAAGATCGAACATTGCTATAAGAAATGGGATCTGAATAATTAGAGGAAGACAGCCTGTTATTGGATTAACTTTATTGACCTTATACAAGGCCATAATTTCCATTTGTGCTCGCTTAGGCTCTCGCTTGTATTTCTGCTGAATATCTTGAATATATGGAGATAACTTTTGCATACGACGCATAGATCGAATAGACCAAGCATTCAAGGGATAAAGCACAAGCTTAAGTACAATCGTTAATAAAATAATCGAAATTCCCCAAGATCCAGTTAGAAATTGGAAAAATTTCATTATAATAAATAACAAAGCTGCAAAAGGTTCTGTTATAAAACTAAAGAAACCTCTAAATGCAATCGCATCAACATACTCAGGAGACTCTCCCTTATGATTCGTGTGAGCTCGATCTAAAGCCTTCAAAGTAGGCTCTGATAAAGGACCCGCATACACCATAAACTGATAACGGCCAGCTTCTTTAGGCAAAGGAAGCATTGCAGTATAACCAGGATATTTCGAAGCTGGGTAAGCCTGATCTTTTGGGGAAAGTTGAGTAAGTCGCGTAGGAACTGCATTCCCAGGAATGAAAGAAGAAGCATATCCCGTAGGAAGAGGGGTCTTCGGAGTAAGAATGACTCCAAAGTATCCATTGGAATTTAAAATCCATTGAGGGGAAGCGTCATTACGTACTAACAAAGAGTCTTTTGCTTTGGGTAACTTCACATTAATGAGGTCACTCTTATTTTTTTTCACTGCATGATACTTAACTGCAGGGACAAAAGCATTAGACATGATCTCAACTTCAGGCACTCCTGAAGTTATCCATAAGTCTTCTTGTCCTCTAGTAGTTTGAATTTCAAGGTCAAAAGCGTAAGGTTGTTCTCCAAGGGTATACGTTTTCCGAATGCCCCCATCCCCGCTTTCCAAAACTAACGTTTTATTATCAAACGAAACTACACGAAAACCCGTTGCGACAGGAGAAGACAACTCTCTCCCAGAGACTATGTTTAAGGCTTGATACTGAGGGGAAACCATTTTTCTGGTATCAGATAGAGTCCCTCGTCTAAGCAAAGGATAGTATCCACCTACAACACTCGATACATTTTGACGCTGAGAATCAATAGCTTGAACTCCAGGGAAAGAAGCCTCAGATGGAGAGCCGGCTGCTAATTCTCTATCAAATCCAATTTCATTGACAATGCTCTTATTCCCTTCTCGATCAGAAGCAAAAGGAAGATTAATCCCCTCAATAGCTCCACTTTCCTGAGAGACTATAACTTGCATATATTCATTAGCGAGCATGTAATAACTGCCTGACGTTGTCAGGTTCTCTTTATCGGCAAAAACTACAGCTCTTGCCATAGGAAGATCCAGAGATTCCACACACTCTTCTTTAGAATTGTAAATGCCTAAAGGAACAAATTCATTCCCTGTATTAAGAAAAACTAACGAAGTCCCATAGATAGTCCCTGCTTTGTTAGAAAGCTTGCCATTTTTATACTCTCCGAAAAACACAAGAGGTTCTTGGTTTCTGCGAAACTCGGCCACTAAAACAGGGAGTGCATCTTGTTGATTAGGGAGATATACGGAACCGCCTTTTGATAAAACCTCCTGCCCATCCTCTCCATACAAAGAAACCAGAATCCCCCCGAAGGTACTAGTTTGATCTATTAGCTTCCAGGAGGTTCCTTTAGAATGTACCTCAGAATGAGCTCCTCCTTTTGTTAAAACGAGAAGTCGATTCCCTAAACGAACAGCATATTGATTAACCGATTCGCTTTCTTCTGCAGAAGCCGTCCAAGGAACTACACTCAACTGCTCTGTTGAAGCTAATATTTGCTCAGAAATAGCACGCTGTTTTTCCGCCAGATCCTGACAAGATTTCAAATCCTGATACCCAAAGAAAATCTGGCAGCCCAAAAATGCTGCGCTCACTAAGGAAACAAATAATAACGTTCGTTTATTCATTCTCATCCGAGGTGGATCTCTCCTTTCGGAGAGGGAAGCCTCGTTCCCATCACGGTTGCTTTAATTCCCTAATCAAAAAAAATCTTTGTGCAAAGAAGACCTCTCATAACCTTTATTAAGAATCGTCTTTGCTGAGCGCCCTTTCGAATAGCGCTTCACACTATGTAACTTGGCGTCATTTTATAGAGGGTTTCTTTTCCGTGCACTTGTAAAATTCCCTTCTTCCTTCTCTTCATAAAAAATTTAATGTAAATCCCCTCATATCACGCAGGACTTCTGTGTGTTACAAGATGTTGAGAGACTCTAGGGCTCTCTTTTTTTACTAGCAATCCAAAGAATTCCAATTCCTAAAAAAACCATTGGGATGGATAACCATTGTCCAATTGTTAATAAGCTTTCTTCTCCAAGCCAGGATCCTTGATGCGTCTTGAAAAATTCCGCACAGAAGCGAATACTAGCTACGCCAATCAAAGCTCCAGCCGCACTATAGCCAGAACCCAAACGAATAGACCCGCGATAGCAAAGCCAGTACAAAACTAATGAAAGTAATAAATAACTCACACCCTCATACAACTGAACTGGATGCCTCGCTATTAAGCTACTGTCATTGGCAAAAACAACTCCCCAAGGCATAGATGTTGGAGTTCCTAAAATCTCTTGATTCATAAAATTCCCTACGCGGATCAATAGAGCCGCTACTCCAAATACAGCTCCACAAATATCGCAGATGTAGGTTACAGAAAGCATTGGTAAGCGACGAATATGAAATCGAGAAAATGCTGCAGACCATATAACCAAGGCAATTATGGCGCCATGACTAGAAAGCCCCCCCTTCCATATCTTGATAATTTCCGAGGGATTCTCAAAATAAAAGCTTCCTCCATAGAAAAGGACATAGAAAGCGCGAGCCCCAATAACAATGACCAAAAGAGCCCCTAAAGCAAAATTCTCCAAACCTGTTTTAAGTTCTTTTCGCATATTCGGGTCTTTGCAAAGTACCGTTGCCAGTCTAATCCCCGCGAAAGACGATAAAAAAATTCCTAAGGAAAAAAAGATTCCGTACCACGATAAATGAAGCCCAACTTGCGGGAAAGACAAGAGAGTCCTAGACTGTTCCCAATGTATCACGTTTTTATTACCTCTCTCAAAAAGAAACACTTCTCTAAATAAAGAAGACTATGTCAAAACTCTTTTGCGAGCAATCTTGCAAGCAACTTTCTTCTATTGTTTTCTCCTTCCATCTTCTATATTAGTTGCTTTTTGAAAATACTCATGATAGAGTCCCTTTAGTACATAAGTTCCCCTTGTCTTTTGCGCAAGTCTACAAGAGCGTTGCTAGGGACATAAAATTGAATCAAATTTTTCATTGAGTTGCGTTATGCGAAAATTCTGGTTACTAGCTTCTTTTGGTCTTTTGTCTTTAACTGCAACAACCCTCTCTAGTTGTTCTATGTCGACTTCCGGCAGCTATAATGCTAAATTGTATACTAGGGGAAGTAAGGCTAAAGGCGTTGTGGCTATGCTTCCCGTCTTTTACCGAACAGAAAAGTCTGCAGAGATTCTTCCTTGGAATTTGCAGGCAGAGTTTTCTGAAGAAATTAGTAAACGTTTGCACTCATCTGACAAACTACTCCTAATCAAACACCATGCGTCAGCCTGTGTTGCTGCGCAATTTTTCTCCCCTATCCCTAACCTTTCTTCTGAGTTAGCAGCTCAACTTTTACCTGCAGAATTTGTGGTTGCGGCAGAAATTTTAGAGCAAAAAACCCTGGAAAATGTTTTAAACCCCTCTATTTCAGCTTCTGTTCGTGTACGAGTATTTGACATTCGTCACAATAAAATCTCTATGGTATACCAAGAGATTTTAGACGCGAATCAATCTCTTGCCTCTGGAAGCAGCGATTATCATCGTTATGGCTGGCGCTCTAAAAATTTTGATTCGACTCCAATGGGTCTTATGCATCAGAGATTATTTAGAGAGATTGTTGCTCGCGTGGAAGGATATGTCTGCGCAAACTACTCTTAATGTATGGTAAGTTTAGGACTTCTACTCATTTTTGTTGGGATTTCAGCTTTTCTATCAAAAGGGCTTTTCTTATGGCCTAAACTTGAAGGGCATCGCAATTTTCCGTTCGGCTCAGTGTGTTGGGGAGCAGCGTTATTTCTTTTACCAGCTTTTCTTCCAAACTGGGCCCTCTTTTCTATATCCAGGGTTTCTTTTCATGGTATTTTTGTTTTCTTCGCCTTTATTTTGTTTCTACTAGGACTCCCCCTTCCTGTTACAAGATCTATTTTGTATGCAGGGAACTCTTCTAGTTCGACTTCTTGGTTGCTCGCTGTAGCGGCAGGGACTCGTATGTGGGTCATTACCATCACTGCTACACAAATATTAGCGCGATTATTGCAGTTCCTGTTACCACTTATTTTACCCAGACAACTTTTCCAAGAGCAGGTTATTACAGAGGAAATCCGAGAACAACTTTCGACAAGACCAGATCTTCTGTATATTTTTTGTATAGCCATGCTTATCCCCATTGCAGAAGAAATCTTTTTCAGGGGAATTCTTCAGACCTTCTTTAAAAACAAACTTTCTAGATGCAAAGCAATCCTAGCTAGTTCCTTTATTTTTGCGGTCACACACACAGAAGCTTCTTTAGGAAGTTTAATTTTTGTTCCAACGCTATTTGTATTTTCGTTATGCACAGGCTTCATCTATGAGAAAGTACAACACATAGCGGCCCCTATCACTCTACACATTCTGTTCAATAGCTGCCAACTAGTCTTGCTGACTTTATAGGGAAATAAAAAGAAAAGTAAGTCAGAGAAGACTCTTAGCACAAAAGGCCTTTCCTTAGGGCTGCTATCTTCCGATCCTGACCCGGTTCAGAAGTCTCTCATCTTAAGAGGTCCCCGACTTACGACATCTTTGGTATCATAAATAGAGTTTTCTCTCAACCTTCTTTACTTGAATCTCAACTAAGAAATTTTTTCTTGCTCTTTCATGCGAGACCAATACTCTGCCGCCTCTTCCAAAGAAATTTGGTTATCTGGATCAAAAACATGAGGAGATCGACGTCGAAGTTTTGCTATAGCTTCAGCAAAAACTTCCTCGGCTTTAAGTTTTCCTTCTCGCTCTAATAAAAAACACAAAGTTAATACTAAAGTAAGAACATCTCCTGCTTCCGAAGCAATTTCTAATGAGGCCTTATTCTCTTTCACAGCATCTGCTAACTCCTGGCACTCTCCCAATATATATCGTAACATAGAATCAATACTTTGCAGATTCGTCCAAGGACAAACTCCTTGCAATGCCATTGCTCGTGAAACTGCTGCCAACTGTAAGATATGACTTTCTTCCATAATCAAAGATCCTCTTCTCCTAAAAATAGGTTGATGCAAGTATAAAAACTACTAAAACTCTTCTCTATTTATATTTTTCTCAGGTCAATTCGATTTTACTAAAGCTTCCAGAACTCTAGAGAAAAAGTAGAATTCTACTAGCATTTTTTATAGATAATAAGAATAATCCGAATCCGCTCACAATAACCCAGATCGAATGTTCTCTCCAGTAATTATTGTTTTAACTGCAGTTTTCGTCCTGTGCTCGGGGTTTATTTCTTTATCGCACATTGCTCTATTTTCTCTCCCCTCGTCTCTTATTGCACACTATAATCACTCCAAGAACAAACAGCTTCGACAAATCGCCAATCTCATGGCTTACCCCAATCATTTACTCATTACCCTGGTCTTTTTCGACATAGGGATTAATATTGGGGTACAAAATTGTATAGCAACGTTAGTCGGAGACTCTGCATCATTTCTAATGACCGTAGGAGTTCCCCTCGCTTTAACGCTTGTTTTAGGAGAAATTATTCCTAAAGTCATTGCTATTCCTTACAATGTTCGAATCGCACGTCTTGTAACTCCCATTATCTTTGTCTCAACTAAAAGCTTCCGTCCTATTTTTGATTGGGCTATTTCAGGCATTAATTTTATCATTCAAAAAATGTTAGTTCATCAAGAGGGTGATTTTATTCAACCTCAAGAACTAAAAGAAGTCTTGCGCAGTTGTAAAGACTTTGGAGTCGTAAATCATGAAGAAAGTAGGTTACTGTTTGGATACCTCTCTATGGAAGAGGGAAGTATTAAAGAAAGAATGAAACCCAAACAGGAAATTGTTTTTTATGATGTCCTTACTCCTATTGAAAATTTATATCGGCTATTTTCTGGACAACGCTACTCAAGAATTCTTGTCTGCAAAGATGGACTACAAAATCTTTTAGGAGTTTGCTCTGCTAAATCTCTTGTCCTCCATAAGGAACAGTTACAATCTTCAGAAGATCTTCTTCCTCTTCTTAGAAAACCTCATTATATTCCTGAAACTGTATCTGCTAAAACAGCTTTATATCACCTAGCTAAAGAAGATAGTGGATTAGGTATCATTATTGATGAATATGGATCTATAGAGGGGTTAATCACCCAAAATGATCTATTTGAAATTGTTTCTAATGAAGTTTCCCATATCCGTCCTGCTTCCAAACAGTTCGCTCACTCAGATAAAAATGTTATCATCGCTGCAGGGACCTATGAGCTTTCTGATTTCTATGATCTTTTTGGAGTAGATCTTCCTACCACTTCTAATTGTGTTACAATCGGTGGGTGGCTTACAGAACAATTAGGAGAAATCCCTGAAACAGGAACAAAATTTGCCTGGGGACAATTTGTATTTCAGGTACTAGATGCAGCTCCTAATTGTGTAAAGCGAGTGTATATAAGGAAAACACATGGAAACTGACTCTCCATTCTTCTGGTTAGGAGTTAATCTCGTCTGCATTTTCGTCCAAGGTTTTTTCTCTATGATGGAAATGGCTTGCGTATCATTTAATCGTGTGCGTTTGCAGTATTACCTTACCAAAAGCAACAAAAAAGCTTCCTATATTAACTTTCTTATCAGAAGGCCTTATCGCTTATTTGGAACCGTGATGTTAGGAGTGAATATTGCCTTGCAAGTAGGGTCGGAAGCATCCAGAACCTGTTATCGACTCCTAGGTATTCCCCCTGAATATGCTCCTGCCACACAAATTTTTTTAGTTGTCATCTTTGCTGAGTTACTCCCTTTAGCCATTTCTCGCAAAATTCCAGAAAAAATAGCTCTAAAAGGAGCTCCTATCCTCTACTGTGCGCATTACCTTTTTTACCCTCTTATTCAGAGTGTTGGCGGCATCACAAGTATGATTTACTTTCTTCTAAATATCAAAGAAGAAACCCTGCACTCAACACTTAGTCGAGATGAACTGCAAAAAACATTAGAGACTCATCATGAAGAACAAGATTTCAATGTTATTGCTACGAATATTTTCTCCTTAAGCGCAACTTCTGTCGAGCAAATATGTCAATATTTAGACCAAATCCCGATGCTATCAGCAACCGCCTCCGTACAAGATTTTTGTCAAATAGTACGTCGCCATCGGCTAGATTTTGTTCCCGTTTACCATAAAGTCAAAAAAAATATCGTAGGAATAGCTTTCCCAAAAAACCTCATCAATCGAAATCCTAACGATCCTATTGTCCCTTATCTAAATTCTCCATGGTTTGTAACAGCGAAGTCTAAACTCATTCATGTTATTCAAGAATTTCGAAAAAATAGCTCTAATGTGGCTATTGTTTTAAATGACCACGGAGAGCCCATGGGAGCTTTGGGGTTACATACCGTATTCAAAACACTATTCAATACAGGAAATATTGCTCAATCCAAGCCGAAGACAGCTTCTCTAATTGAGCGAACGTTCTCAGGAAACACCCCATTATCTGAAATAGAAAATGAACTTAATATCTCTTTTTCAGACAATGAGTGTGAAACTATTGCACAACTGATGTTAAAGCTCCTTGACACCCCTCCGGAAGTCGGAGCCTCCATCATCATTAATGGCTTGCTATTGGAAGTAAAAGAAATTTCTCTATCTGGCATCAAGACCATTGAAATTAAAGACACCTTGTAATGGGTTAAGCATATTGTTGCAAATGCCGCACTACATGAATCACTTTCTGCACAGCAGTAAGAACTTCCTGTTCTGAAAGCAAATAACTAAAGGAAAATCTTAGAGTCGCCATAGCAAGCTCCTGAGGCACTTTCATAGCCGTCAATGATTTAAAAACCGTAGTTGCTCCTGAAGAGCATGCGGAACCATAACCACAAGCAACACCTTCAAGATCTAAAGCTATCTGCATAACCTCCCCTTCTAATCCAGGGAAAGCTATCGCAGAGAGATTGCTAACTCGAGGTTCTTTTTGGCAATGCACAACACACTCAGGAAAAGCTTCTTGCAAATGTGATTCAAATAGATCTCGATAGGAGCACATAGTCTGAGAAATAATAGATTGCTCAGCCAATATTTTTTTTAAAATATAATGTAAGGAAGCTATCCCATGAATATGTTCTGTCCCTGAACGGCTCCCCCCCTGCTGTCCTCCTCCCAAGATAATTGGAGATAGCTTAATTTTTGGGGCAGTAAGAAGCACCCCTATGCCAGACAAAGCATGAAATTTATGTCCAGAAAATGCCAGCATTGAAACTCCCTCTGGAACACGGATGACCTCTTTCCCCACAATCGCCGTAGCATCAACTATAAGTAAAAGGTTTCGTTCTTTAGCAAATGCAGCTATAGACTCAAGGTTAATCCTTACCCCAACCTCGCTATTTACCCATCCTAAAACAATAGCTGAAGTATCCGACTGGACAGCGTCCTTAATTTGTTCTAGAGAAACGACACATTTCCCTGGGATGGGGTCTAAATAAGTAACAGAAAGCTGCGCCTTTTTCAAAGGCTCAATAACCGCAGGATGTTCCATGCTAGAAGTGATTACATGGCTACCCGGAGGAATATTTTGAATCGCTAAATTAAGACTTTCTGTTGCTCCAGCAGTGTAAATCACGCGACACCGAGCAAACCCTAAAGCCTTTTCTATGAGAGAGGAAGTTTCTTTGATTAGCTGTTTTGTTTTTTTCCCAAAGCTATGAACACTAGAAGGATTCCCAAACCCTCCTTCTTCTATAAATAGAGAATGTAAATACATTAAGATGCCCGGATCTAAAAAAGCCGAAGCATTAGTATCTAAGTATATCGTCATAAAAATTAACGCATTCGAACAAGTACAACAGTAGCATTATCTCTACCGCCCCGACTATTTGCTAGGGAAATCAGGATATTCCCGCCTTCTTCTAAGGTAGTCGACTGAGTTAATATCTCTAGCATATCATGATCCGAAACCATACTAGTTAACCCATCAGAACAGAAAACAAACAGATCTTCTTTCTCATAGGACATTTCTCGAATATCCGGAGATACATGAGGACGTCTTCCTAACACATTTGTCAGAACGTGCTGCCCAGGATACCTTTTCACGTTTTGTTTTGAAAGCCCATATCGAGAAGCTAAATGATTTGCCAAAGAGTGATCTTCTGTTAGTCTTTCTAACATCTTATTTCTTAGCCTATAGACCCTACAATCCCCTACATGGAACAGCCAAGCTTTTCCCCTTCGGAATTGCATACAACTCAAAGTTGTCCCCATTCCTTTGAATTGCTCATTTGATAACCCTTGCCGATAAATCGATAGGTTAACTTCTGATAAAATTGTTTTTATGGATTCCTTGTACTGCTCGTCCTCTAAACGCGCTAAATCTACTTTATGCAAATCCACAAGCTCCATCAGATTGCAAACGGCCTCATAAGAAGCAACATCTCCTGCGAGATGCCCCCCCATGCCATCAGCAATAGCGATGATCTGGGAAGCACAATTCACCTGCCAAAAATCTTCATTATTATGTCTGACTAAGCCAACATCGCTTAACCCGAAATATTCAAATTCCGCAACAATCATCACGCCCTCTACGTCTAGGAACTTTCCTTAGACGGTCGATACACTAATCGCTTAAGATCTCCGGAGATATATCAAAGTTTTTTTTAAAAAAGAATGCAAACTTTTGCCCCTACAAACGAGTGGAAAGCAATATTGATTTTTATAAGAATCTTTTTATTCAATAAACGACTAGAAAATGGTTCCCCATTTGTTTACTTTGCCTAAATAAACATCAGTATTTTGCTCTGACCAAAAAACCATACTCAAGTATAGTTAGGGTATTCGAAAGTCGCTTCCCTTTTCATAATCAGTACTTAGAGGCCCCGCACAATGACGACATGGACTTTAAATCAAAATAATCTCACAAAATTTCTAAACCATGCTCAGTTAGAGCCCTCTTTGGAACGAGAAAGCGGCCTAACTTACATTACGATCTCCGCTGGAGAACATGAACTTCCTCTGTTTTTCGTTATTCGTAACGAGGGAGAAGTCTTACAACTTGTCTGCTACTTCCCTTATCAAATACAAGAAGGCCAACGAGATGCCACAGCAAGACTTTTACACCTTGTTAATAGAGACATTGACATTCCAGGATTTGGAATGGACGAAGAACAAAACATTATTTTCTATCGACTAGTCATCCCTTGTTTAAAAGGGGAGATTAATGAAAACTTGCTACGAGTTTATATAGATACGATTAAATTAATTTGTGACAGCTTTTTCCATGCCATAGGGTTGATCTCGACAGGGAATATGGATCTCGATGAATTAAAAAAACAAGCGAACCAGGAAAATAATCAAACTAATTAAATAAGAAAATTTTTTGAGGGACCTGTGCCAGATTTAATTTTTTATGATACGGAAACAACTGGGACACAAATTGACAAGGATCGCATAGTGGAAATAGCTGCTTACAATGGAACCACAGGCGAATCTTTTCAAACTTTGGTAAATCCAGAAATTCCTATTCCTGCTGAAGCAACCAAAATTCATGGGATTACAACTTCAGAAGTTGCCAACGCCCCTAAATTTCCAGAAGCATATCAGCAATTCAGTGATTTTTGTGGCACAGATAACATTCTTGTAGCTCATAATAATAATGCTTTTGACTACCCTTTGTTACTTCGTGAATGTCGAAGACATGGATTGCCCGAACCGCAGCTTCGTACGATTGATTCTTTAAAATGGGCGAAAAAATATCGAACAGATTTGCCTCAACATAGCCTTCAGTATCTTCGTCAAGTCTATGGATTTGAAGAGAATAATGCACACCGGGCTTTAGATGACGTAATTACTCTTCATAGAGTATTTTCCGTATTAGTCGGAGATTTATCTCCAGATCAGATTTATAATCTGCTAAATGAAACATGCCATCCTAGAGTCTTTAAAATGCCTTTCGGTAAATATAAGGGGAAACCTCTTTCTGAAGTCCCTTCTAGTTACATTGCTTGGTTACAAAAAGGAGATTACCTGTTACAACCAGAGAATAAAGAAATTAAAGCAGCTATCGAGGCTTATCAACAACTCAAATGACTTTCTCCGTAGCTTTTTCCCCTTGTCCAAATGATATTTTTTTGTTTAGGTCTTTCTTGGAAAAACATGAAGGGGCCCCTTCTTTGCGCCAAATTATGATCGCGGATATAGCCTCTTTAAATCACCTTGCTTTAGAAACTCGATTCTCTTTAATTAAAATCTCCGCGAGCCTATATCCCCGAATTGCAGATGCCTATCATGTTTTGGATGTTGGAACCACTTTAGGGCACAAGATAGGTCCGTTGGTTCTTTCTAAACATCCTGATAAGCTTTTAAGAACTCTCGCTACTCCAGGTGAAACAACAACGGCACATGCTCTTTGCCGACTGTTCTATCCGCAAACAGAACTAATTCCTATGAAATATCATGAGATCATCCCCGCTATCCTTGCAAATCAGGTAGACGGTGGAGCAGTAATTCATGAAGAACGTTTCTCTTTTCCAAAAGAGTTGTGCCTTGTGGACGATCTTGGTCAACTTTGGGAAGAAAAGTGGCATCTTCCTTTACCTTTAGGATGTATTGCAATCTCTAAAGAGATTTCTGCTGATGACTCTTATCGGTTAAATTATGCCCTTCTGAGATCCTTAAGGAGATCTTTAACAGAAAGCTCTTTGGCTATTCAAAAAGCTTCTGAGTATTCTCGAGATAAAAATGCAGCTACTATCCAACGTTTTATTGATACTTATGTAACGGAAGAAACATTCTGTCTCTCACCTATCGGAAGAGAAGCTCTCTCTACATTATGGACGGCTTGTCGTAATGTTTAAACTTCTTCTCATTTTTGCGGATCCTGTAGAGGCCTCTGAAACTCTTGCTCTTTTTCCTTTTTCCGCTCGTAGCGAATTCCTATATTCTTACTCCACAGAGACTGCTCTACTGGATGTCATAATATTGAAACAGTGGGGACACAAAGGAGTTCTCCAAGCACTAACCCCTACCCCCATCGGGTACGATCTTTGGCTAAATCTAGGATTTGCTGGAGCAGGAAACCCCTGCATACCACTTCTTAGAACCTATACAATTACATCTGTAAGAAAATGCTCTGACCAAATGTCCTTAGGGGAAGAACTCTTAGTAATTCCTGTACCAAAACTCCCTCTAGCGCAATTAACATCAGTAACATCTCCCTATAGAGAAGGCTTTAATCCACACTTACAACTGGTCGATATGGAGGGCTTTTCTATTGCACAGCAAGCTGCTTTAGTCTCATGCCCTTGTTCTATGATCAAAATATCCTCCGATTACACTACTCAGCAAGGAAGAAGCTTCTTACAAAGTAACAAAGCTCGTCTCTCTAAAAAATTAGCAGACGCCTTCTCTGTACTATACGCATCTTTTAATCATAAAAAAGTCGATTCACCACAAGCTACTACTACTATGGGTTCATAACGGGACTAAGCTCCCAATCCTTTGCACCGGATAAAACCCACATTCGTTGAAAAGCAGGACAAGAAACCAACAGTTCTTCCTTTGTTCCTTCCGCAATTTTCTTACCCTGTTCTAGATAGACAATACGATCTACATATTCAAGGGTGGAAAGCTTATGAGCAATAATAATTTGAGTACATCGGCCTTTCAATTTCCCAACCATTTCTTTGATATAATTTTCGCTAATGGCGTCAAGAGAAGATGTTGCTTCATCAAGTAATAGAATTGAAGTGTTATGAAGCAAAGCTCTGGCTATAGTCAAACGTTGCTGCTGCCCACCTGATAAGTTTTTTCCAGACTCTTCTAATAAACTATGCACTCCCTGAGGCATCTTACAAACAAATTCATAAGCACGAGATTGCTTTAGGGATTCAAAAACCTCTTCTTCCGAAAAATCTCTTCCGCAAGTCAGATTATTCCAAATGGTATCATAGAATAAGAATGGCTGTTGCAACACACAACCGATATGTTTTCTGAGAGAATTTTTGCTATAACTTGTGATGGGGAGTGAATCTACAAGTAATTCACCCTGAGAAATCTCATAAAGTCGTGGCAATAATTTAGCTATTGTAGATTTTCCAGATCCTGTTGGGCCAACAATTCCAATAGCTTCACCCTTTTTCAATACTAAATTAAAATCCGAAAGTACAAGACTGTCTTCTGAATAACCAAAAGACACATTACAAAACTGAATGCTGTGCTGCAACCCTTGAAATTCATTTAACTGTTCGGAAACAGTGGTCTGCTGTTTCGACAAATCTAATACTTCGTAAAATCGCTCTGCTGCTGCACAGCCCCTCATAATAGTAGCATTTTCATCAGCAAACTTTTTAATCGGATCATAGATAAGATATAACAACCCACAGAAAACGATGAGCTCTTCAGGTGGAATATGAAATTTATATAATCCGATCATTACAACAAAAGCAAAGAAAAGAGCCGCAATCGTATGCAGAAGAGGTCTTGGAATTAAGCTATATGCTGCGCTGCGTTCTTCCAAGCGCGCAATTTCATCATTTTTCTGACAATATTTGTGGAAAGAGAACTGTTCGGTTCTAAATACTTTTACTGTAAGGATCCCTAACAAAAAATCCAGCAACACTGCTGTAAAATGATCCTGATTTTTTTGAATCCGTTTAGCTAAGGATTTGATTTTCTTAGCGACTATAATGATGGGTAAAATAAGAATAGGGAATGCCAAACAAACGCAAGCACAAAATTTCCAAGAGATAGACAAACAAACCACTAAGGCTAACGCCATAGTAATGGGGGCTTGTATATAATTCACCATAAGTGCATTGATAGCCAATGCAATCATAGAAGAATCCGCTATCACTCGACTACTTAAATTCCCCATATCATGAGCATGGAAGAATGTCATCGGCAGTGTTTGCAAAGCTAAAAAATAGTCCTTACGCAAAGAACAGCTCACACGAATAGCGATAAGTTGCGCCAAAAATCTTTGAAAAAAGAGCGTTGTTGACTTCAAAATAGCAACAACAACAAGAAAAAGGGCTAGATATTGCAGCCTAGAAAGATCAAAACACCCCGAAAGATAAGCTGAAAGTCTTTTTGTTATTGATTGGGAGCCACCTGAATGTTTAGCAATATAGGCATTTGCCTGAGCCAGAGAAAGCGTATCGCCATCTCCAACTATACTATCCCACTGCTCCAGAAGCTGTTCTTTTGAGAGTTCTTTGCTTTTAACTAACGTATTATGATCCTGTTTCCCAAAAAGGAGAAAGGTATCGGGACCAGTCTTAGCGATAAGTCCCAAAGAAAAAATTTCTGCTTGAGACGTTATCGTCAGTCCTAATATGGATAAAAGAGAAAAACCGAGCAGAACTAAATGCTTTTTATGCCTCAGAACTGCTTTCAGAAGAAGTTTCATATAGACCTATCGTTCGGAATTTCTGGTATCGTTTCTCTAGCAACTCTTCTACCGGTAGATCTTTCAATTTAAGCCATTCTTGCAGGACATATTCTTGAACACTACGATATGTAGCCACAGGATTGTGATGCGCCCCACCTATGGGCTCTTTAATCACTGCGTCTACAATAGCAAATCCTTTAAGATCCTCTCCATGCATTTTTAACATGGCTGCGGCATCGCTATTTTTTTTGGGATCTTTCCACAAAATAGAAGCACATCCTTCGGGAGAAATTACGGAATAATAAGAATGTTCTAGCATTGCTACAACATCTCCTATAGCCATCCCTAAAGCTCCTCCTGAACATCCTTCTCCAATAACAACTACGATAATTGGAGTAGCTAATCTGGCAAGCTCAAACAAATTCGTTGCAATAGCCCACCCCTGCCCACGCTCTTCAGCTGTTAGTCCTGGGAAAGCCCCTGGGGTGTCCACTAAGAAGATAATAGGAAGACCAAATTTTTCAGCCATTTTAGCTAAGCGCAAAGCTTTCCGAAATCCTTCAGGACAAAGCATTCCAAAATTGCGATGCATACGAGATGTCGTATCACAACCTTTTTCTTGCCCTATGAGCATAAACCGTTGTCCCTGAATCTTTGCAAATCCTCCGACAACTGCAGGATCATCACGGAATGTTCGATCTCCACAAAGCTCAACAAACTCTTCACACATCCCTTCAATATAATTAATCGTGCGGGGTCTCGAAGGGTGTCGGCAAATTTGTACCCTTTCCCAAGGAGTAAGATTCGAATAAATTTTTTCTTTTAGTCTATCTAAGCGATTTTCCAATTTTTGAATCTCTGAAGAAGAAAGCAGACTGTTTTCTTTATTTTTTTCTTTGAAATCGGCGATCGTTTTTTCGTATTCGACAACCTGTTTTTCATGAGGAAGTAGTTCCACCGTAGCACGCTCCCTTCTTATAAAAAAGAGTTATTTTAATACAAATAATTATCAAAAACAACCAAAAACCAACTAGTTGATTATAACATCCCTTGTTTCAAGAAAATTATTTTAATTCCTTTCGAAGAAAAATCAAGCTTTTTCAAAAAAAACATTTAAAGAGTTTTGAGTATATGGAAGGTTAATTAAAAAATTACTTCCCCAAAACCGATCTTTCCCTTGTAAAGAAAAAATTTCCATATAAGGGCTAGAAGACAGAACCCGAATGGTCTCTTTCTCCCCCTTAATCAACACGTCATGAGCTGGCCCCTTATAAGAGTCCGGTGCTCCAGTGCGTAGTTTAGGTCCGTTGGATACCTGACATTGTACCCCCTTGCAAAAGATAGCAAAAGAGGCTTCGTGATTTTCTTTATCCAAAGAAGAACGAATCATACATCTTTGCTCAGAAATTTCAATAGAGTAGCGCGAACTAATTCCCTGTAGGGCATCCTGCAAATAAGAAAAACCAGTTTGTCTGAAGCAGGGACGTGCTAAAGATGCTGAAAAAGATATTATGGTATCTTCACCTTTCTCTTGGCACAAGAACTCTTTTACCCGACCACACAAACCAAACCCTAAACATTCTCCAGGATCACCTACGCAGGGGCCATAGTTAACAATCCCCACATCTCCAATAAAAAAAGCTCCTATTCCGCTTTTACAACCGCTACCGCTAACATAGGAAGAGAATGTGGACGTTCTTCTCATCCAAAAACCAAGAGAAGCATCTGTCAATGTTAACTGATCCTTAATCTGAGTTTCTTTTTGGCAAAAAAGCAACTTACTTATCGCAGTTTTTTCCTGTTCCGATCTGTCGCCTTCTTGGCTCCATAATGCTGGGAAAATTTTTCTCTCATGAGAAAACAGCGCATGTTGAAACGCAACCATTTTTTCCACGATTTCATAGCTTTCATCATAAAATTCTGCGATACGAGATAGCAACATAGCCATCTCAGCATGTTCTCCAGGGTAAGGAAGACCTCCCCATAAAAAACCTGCTCGACAAAATAATAATGCAGCCCCAGCATGGGTGTGATGCATACTGAGAAACTCATACCCAAGATCCAAGCCCTCTTCCAAAGCCGCTAATAAATAAGCTGCTCGAGCAATATCATGAACACGTAACAACGGATGATACAGAAAACACTGCACGGAGGCTCTTCTCAGTTTCTTATTCTGAAAAGCTGCTATAAGATTCTTACTTTGAATGTCAAAATTCCTATTAGAGAACGCTTCTAACACATTCTCTAGCTCTAACCGTGATTCTACTAGCATAGTCAATGAAAGGGCTTTCAGTAGCAAAAGATAATCTTGGGGAAAATTAGAGTCAAGCCTGTGTAACCATCAAGCTTGACCCTATGATCGAAAGCAGAGCGGGGAAAGGGAAGAGAACTAAGAAGATTTTGTTGGTGTTTCAATCAAACGTTTCATTCTTTTGCCAGGAGTGAACTTCACGGCTCTTCTAGCAGGGATATGGATAGGCACTGCTGCATTCTTAGGGTTACGCCCAACTTTAGGTTTTCTTTCTACAACCTGCAGAACGCCAAAATCTCTAAACTCTAATCTATCCCCCTGAACCAGAGCATCTGTCATCTTATCCAAAAAATTTTGGATAACAGTTCTCACGTGGTTAGGATGTATTTTATGATCTTGAGATATCGTACTGATTAGTTTCTTCTTAGTCATCGTTGCCATGGTAGCTCGTTGCCTCCTAGTTAAAGTGGTAACCCTTGCGTCCCTAAATACCGCAATATATGCGTATAATATGCATTCATCCTTTGGATTCAAGACTTTTTTTTATATTTCCAATGAACGCACAAAATCTACCCGTGAGTTGCACTCAACTGAAACCTCAGCTACTAAGAATATCTTTTCGAATACTTAAAGGTTTTGTTAAAGCCCTCTCTCCCCCAGATTATTTATACACTTTTTTTACTCCCGAATTCCCCGCTGTAGTCTTTTTAATCTGTCGATTAAGAATAAAGGCATGTATTCCTTCAGAAATACCTTTAGCTAAATGCGAACGATAACGGGAGTCTAAAAGAGCTGCTCGCTCTTTTGGATTAGAGAGGAACCCTGTTTCTACCAGGACCGCAGGCATGGAGGTTTCTCGGATAACTGCAAAATTACCCTCTTTAACCTTACGCTCCCGCAAAGCCCCATTCTTTTGCATGAAAGCTAGAATCGATTTCCCAAGGTTCTCTGATTTTTTAGTTCTCAATACATTTTTATCATTATAAAAATAGACCTCTGTACCTAAAGCAGAGGTATTAGAGGAGTAATTACAATGGATACTAACAAAAACATCTGCTTTGTTTTGGTTTGCTATCGCCGCTCGCTTATTCAAATCCACATAAACATCTGTGGATCTTGTCATGATCGTCTTATATCCCATTCGGCGTAGATACCCCTGCACACTTAAAGCTATTGATAAAGCTAAAGACTTCTCTTTATATCGCAGCTCCTTATCCGCAGTTCCTTCATCCTTACCACCATGGCCAGGATCTATCACAATAAGCTCATTTCGACTTACCTTGGGAACAACAGGAGTATTTACAGCATCCGAAAAACACTTATCCGGACCGACACCCAAAGCAAGCAGTAAAAACAAGAATTTTGAATTAATAAATCGAGGCCAAAGCTTCACACACAACCTCTCGATCATCAAAGACAATCGTCTGATGTTTGAAGATCTGATATACCTCATGTCCCTTCCCTGCAACTAACACAATATCCTTATCCAAAGCCATTGATATTGCTTTAACGATGGCTAATCTTCTATCACTTTCAATAACATAGCGATCTGTTGAAAATCCTGAACATATATCAGCAATGATCTGATCTGGATCTTCAGTTCTGGGATTATCTGAAGTGACAACAGAAAAACCATAAGTCTCAGCAACCTTTGCCATAATAGGCCTCTTGCTATGATCCCGATCCCCACCACATCCGAATACAATAATTAACCGTCCATCTGCAGGAAGCAGTTGCGATAAGATTTTACATACATTATCCAATGCATCTGGAGTATGTGCATAATCGATATAAATAGGACAAGGACCAGATAGAACTGGCTCCAAACGCCCTTTTGGAGCAGATAAATAACGAACATAATGTACTAGCTCTGCAAAATCTCCTCCCAGAATTTGATGGACTACTGACAGAGCAGCTAAAACATTGTACACATTATGTTCCCCTACCAAAGAGGTCTCACAAGAGAAAACATTTCCCTGATATAAGATATCGAAAGTGGACCCCAAAGAAGAAAATTTCAGATTTACAGCGCGATAATCCGCCTCTTGATGTACGGCATAAGAAACTCCTCTGGCAGGAGAAATTTCTAAAAAGCTTTGCGCATACTCACAATCCGAATTAACAACCGCAACCCCATGCTCTGGGAGAGAAACAAATAACTGCTTTTTAGCAACAACATACTCCTCAAAAGAACCATGAAAATCTAAATGATCTAACGAGACATTAGTCAGAACCCCTGCTAAAAATTCCGTTTCGCGAACCCTACCAAGAGCAAGTCCTATCGAGGATACTTCCACAACAGCTGATGATAAGTTCTGTTTAACCATTTCAGCAAAGTACTTTTGCAATAAGATAGCATCTGGAGTCGTAAAACTATCTATAATTCGGTGTTCTCCTAAAATATGCTCTATAGTCCCAACAAGCCCTGTACATCGCCCTTTATACTCCATGAGCTCTCTAGCTAAAGCAGAAACCGTTGTTTTCCCATTAGTTCCTGTAACCCCTATAACATCCAGGCGTTTCGAAGGATCATTATAGAATCGTGCTGCTAAACAAGCCTCCAAAGCAGTAAGATCTTCTGTAACAATCTGAACAACTGATAGAAAGGGATTATATAAAGAAGAAAGAATGGCAATTGCGCCATTCTCAACAGCTTGGCCTGAATAGTCGTTTCCATTACACATTTGACCTTGGCGAGCAATAAAAATATCTCCCACCCCCGTACAACGAGAGTCTCGAGTCAAATTTCTAACAGGAATAGACTCAACTTTCCCATAGATTTTAGCCGGAATATCCCGAAGAAGCTGGTCTAAATGCATGCCGAACACCTAAAAAACGTATGCAAAGGCTTCAAAAAGCGTTCTCGAATAATTTACTATACAAACATTCGTTGTCAAGCTTTGTCCACAACTAACACTCGCACATTAGAGAAAAGCTCCTACCTAGATCTTCTTCGAGATTTACTCTTTCACAAAAAATGTAACTGTTATATGGGTGAAAGAAATCTTTGTTATGAGATCCAAATTATGAAACTACTCTTCTCTGTGTTGCTCTTCTCTTCTCCAGTATTACTCATTCCAGGATGCACGCTCATTCCTCAACAACAAGCTTTAACACATTCTCTTTCATCGAAATAAATTACTATTTGCCATTCCAATCGTTATACAAAATTTTCAACTGAGTAATTTCTTCTTTCCAATCGTTTTGTTGTTGATCTTCCGGCACACCTAGATACGGCAATATTCGAGACGCTATTCTAGAAAAAACTGGGGCAGCACATCGCCCGCCCATGTAATTTTTAGTACCATCTTCTCTTACCCCGTGGGCAGGATCATCAATAGAAACAAGAATCACCAAAGGAACAGCTGTTTCCGACAAAGCAGTTATAGGCGCAAGTCCGATGAATGAGGCGATATGCCGTTTCTTATCATATCGCCCATTAACAAGCTTTTCAGTTGTACCTGTTTTCCCAGCACTAGAATAGCCTTTAGGAGCTGCACGAAATCCTGTCCCTCCTAAACAAGTTGTAAAGCGCATGGCACGCACAACATCTGAAACAATTGTTTCAGAAAGCAAACGAATTTTTTCCGGCTTTTCGGAAAAGATTATTTCTTCTCCAGAAGGAGAAACAACTCTTTTTACTAATGTGGGACGCACTAAAAACCCGCCATTACCAAAAACCGCATATGCTTGCACCATTTGCATACTTGTAGCCAATAAATTATAGCCCATAGCTAAAGAATACGGAGTTGATAAAGACCACTCTGGGGACCCATTTCTATGAAAACGCTTTCTTGAAGGAACCAAACCTACAGCCTCTGCAGGCAATTCTATCCCGGTTTTCTTTCCAAAACCAAAATCCTGTAAACGCTGCTCATACCAATCTGCCCCCAACTTTTGCACAATACGATCTGCAAGTTGAGCCATATATACATTGGAAGATTTTTGAATCGCCATGTACATATTTAAGTATCGATTATTCACAATGTCTCGGAGAGGCATTTTTTGACGCCCAGGAAACAAACGTCGGCTAACATCTATCGGCGCATAAGGATCAAAAAGAACTTCTCCATAACGTTTTTGCGACTCTTCATTTGCCAATAAGGCAATAGCGATAGTCAGCGGCTTCATAATAGACCCAGGCTCAAAAACATCACTAACTGCTTTGACCTTGGTATCTTCTATCCGGTCCTCACAATTAAAAAACTCTCGATACCCTACTGGATTAAAGAAAGGATACTGTGCTAAAGCAAGAATCTCTCCCGTATGTGAATTAAGCACAACAACTCGCCCACTGCGAGCCTTTGCCTCTAATACTCCTATAGCTATTTCTTGTTCTGCAATTGTTTGAATGTTGGCATCTATTGTTAAATAAACATCACTCCCATCTCTAGGAATTTTTGTTACTTTATCGACATCCAAACGGTTTAAAGGAGATCGCAATAGCTTACGCTCACCGTTTTCTCCTTTCAACAGATGATTAAAATAAGCTTCCAATCCTCCTGTAGGGAAAGCTTCGCCTGATTTTTCATCTTTCACTTCTCGGAGAGTATGTAAAACTTGTCCCAATAGCTGTCCAAAAGGATAAGAACGCTGGTAGTCACTAATAAAAAATAGCGCGTTAGTAGGGATTTTATGCTTGATAGCGAATGGCTTCCACCAAGATAAAATACGATCTCTGATGGAAGAGTCTAAAGAAACATATAGCTTACGGTAACGCGATTTCCTATCAAACTCATTACGGATACTTTGATAATCTCCTTCTCCTACCATGACGACAACCATATGAGCGATCTCATCACGGTATTCTTCAGGGACAACAACCGCATCCAAACACAAATGAAACTTAGTAACATCAATGGCTAGCGGTTGAAACTGCTCTTTTTCGCCTTTACGCAAACTTGTATTAGCAAAAAAAGTTCCCCTTTGAAAAGGGTCCTCAACACGAAATTCATGTTGATTTGCCGCCTCCATAGCCCAACGCTCTCCATCACAAATTTGAATTTTGTAATAACGAACTATTAAAAGTGCGTATAGAGACAAAACCCCAACAACGATTAGAGTTAATTGTCTACGGTAATTCATAAGATAAAACGCTGATTTTCTCCTCACTAGGATACTCTAGATACTGGTACTCCGGAAGAGAAGCTATCTGTAACAAGTGTTCAGGGCTTTCTAGTTTCTCCAGCAGGAAACTGAGTGCAACATTCTCTTGTTCTACTTGACGTAACCGAGCCCATAAACAAGGAATTTCTAACCGAAGTTTAGTAAGATCATTTTGTTTATCTATATACCGATAAAGAGCGCAGCACAAAAGACTTAAACATACAAACAGCCGCGAGAACCGATACCTATTCATCACTTATCTTTAAACTCTTCTCAAAACACCGCAACTTAGCCGAGCGTGATCGAGGATTCTTCCTAGTTTCTTCATAAGTTGGCATGATTACCTTTTTGGTCAATACTCGCCCCTCTCCTCTTGCCTCAGCTTCTCTAAAAGCCCACTTAACAGGACGATCATCTAAACTACAAAAAGAAATGATAGCTAAACGACCACCAGGACGCAGCCAACGCAAAGCGGAATCCAATAAAACTTTTAATTGCGCCCCTTCTTGATTAACATAAATGCGCAAAGCTTGAAATATCAATGTTAATGGATGAATTTTTTTTCTTAATCGATAGGATGGGAAAACCCCTGACGTTGCATCCTTTAGATCCTTAACCGTTAAAATCTTTTTCTTTTTCCTAAAATGAACCACAGCATTTGCAGCGCTCCTCCAAAGAGGCTCTTCTCCATATTTTCGGAAAATTTCTCCTATTTCCTCTTCTCTTAAAGAATTCAGCACCTCACTAGCAGTAATACCTCGAGAAGTATCCATTCGCATATCTAAGGGGTGATCCTCCCCTTGAAAACTAAATCCTCGTTCAAGGTCCGTTAATTGCATAGAGGAAACTCCTAAATCAGCAAGCACCCCATCATACATCCCATCAGGAGTTAGCGCGTTAACCTCATCAAACGAGGCATGACGCAAACACACTCGCCCCTTGAAAGGAAGCAACCTTTTCTCTGACAAAGCCAGAGCAGACAGATCTCTGTCGGACCCATCATAATGTTCTATTGAGGGGAATGAAGTTAGAAAAGCTTCTGCATGACCACCTGCGCCGACAGTAACGTCACAAAAAGTAGTAGGATGCTGGTCCTGAAATAATGAAAGACTCTCTTTTACCAAAACGGGAATATGAGGAATGGAATCAGTCACAAGAAACCTTTTACATAAAAAATTATCCTATTAAGCCGCAAAAACACTCTCTTCAAAACGTTCTCTTGCAGCTAAAGTAAAAGGCTTTAGTTTATCGTATATTTAGTTAAAAGCACAGTTATTCAATAAAATCTATTCTCAATGACTTTTATCTAAACTCTTAAAAATATTGGCGTTACATCCTTATCTTAGCCACACTTGACTTTTTCCCTCCCCCGATTATGATTAAAATTATAAGCCTTTCATAGGAGACTTATGGTCGAGATTTTCAACTACAGCACCTCGGTATACGAGAAGCACAGCTCTACAAATAAGCTCGTTAGTGATTTTCGTAAGGAAATCCAGATGGAAGGTGCGGCTATTCGCGATATAGCTAAGCATGCTCAAATCTTAGATATGACGCCTAAGCCTTCGGCTCTGTCGACGCTTATGCAAACCAATAAAAAAACATGCTGGGCCTCCTTTTCTCCTCCAGCAAATTTTCATAAGCAACGATTTTCCACTCCCTACCTAGTTCCATCTCTTGGCTCTCCAGACAAACAAGACCAAGACATGGAGAAGATTTCCTCTTATTTAAAAGTTCTGACCAGAGGGAAATTTTCCTATCGCTCAGAAACGTCCCCCTTGTTAAAAAAAAATAAGCCTTCATCTGATCAAGACGATACCTCCAAACAAAGCTTTGACCAAGACGAGGAAGAGGATGCTTTGGTTCATGAAGGTAAGATATTACTCAGAGCATTAGATCAAGGGATTAAAAGCTCTAATCTTCTAATTGACTACGTCATTTCTCGTATTTTTCAATTCGTACAAGGTTAAATATATATGCTAGATAATGAGTGGAAAGCAATTTTAGGATGGGGAGACGAAGAACTTGAAGAGCTCCGCATTTCCGGGTATTCATTTCTTCGCCAGGGGCACTATCAAAAAGCTATTCTTTTTTTTGAAGCTCTAATTATCCTAGATCCTTTGAGTGTTTATGATTTTCAGACTTTAGGGGGTCTTTACTTGCAAATCAATGAGAATGCCAAAGCGCTCTATATCTTAGATCAAGCTTTGCGTATGCAAGGAGATCATCTCCCTACTCTCCTTAATAAAACTAAAGCGCTATTTTGTCTTGGACGCATAGAGGAGGCATCCGCAATAGCTTCTTACCTAACTTCATGTGCAGATCCTATTATCGCCGATGATGCGGAAGCTTTACTACTTAGCTATGTGAAAACTCCTTTAATTACCGCTCGATAAATCTATTTGTTTTTAAAACCTCTTTTTTTTTCAAAAACGAGTCTTTTGTTATTGAGTATTTGTTCTTTTGACTTTCCGTTTTATGAAAATTTTAATAGAAAAATCTCGTATCCCTAAGCGTATTTTTGAACGAAATGTATTGATTGCTTATCGATAGCAGTGCTACATTTGCGGTTTTCTCCAGGAGGAGGATACATTACCGAATCCTTAATTCCTTAAGCGATAAAGAGAATGTGATGTTAACTTGCAACGATTGCAGTACGTGGGAACAGTTCGTTAATTATATCAAGACCCGCTGCTCCAAAACAGCTTTTGAAAACTGGATTGCTCCTATCCAAGTATTAGAAGAATCTCGAGAAAAAATTCGGTTAGAAATTCCGAATATATTTGTCCAAAGTTATCTGTTAGATAACTACAAAAAGGATCTTTGTTCTTTTGTGCCTCTTGATGCAGAAGGCAATCCTGCGTTGGAGTTTGTTGTTTCGGAGATTAAGCGTTCTTCTCCCCAAATAGCCGCGTCTGTTACTAAGCCTGCCGTCGAAGTTTCAGAAGAAAATAAAGATTTTCAACTCAAACTTAATGGAGCTTATCGCTTTGATAATTTCATTGAAGGTCCCTCCAATCAGTTTGTAAAATCTGCTGCCTTAGGGATTGCTGCTCGCCCAGGAAGATCTTACAACCCCTTATTTATTCATGGCGGAGTGGGATTAGGTAAGACTCACCTACTTCATGCTGTTGGACATTATGTTCGCGAACACCATAAGAATCTCCGCATACACTGCATTACAACAGAAGCTTTTATCAATGATTTAGTTCATCATTTGCGAGTTAAATCTATTGATAAGATGAAAAATTTTTATAGATCTTTAGATCTTCTCCTTGTCGATGATATTCAGTTCTTACAAAACCGACAAAATTTTGAAGAAGAGTTCTGTAACACTTTTGAAACTCTAATCCACCTGTCCAAACAGATTGTTGTAACTAGTGATAAACCCCCAGGCCAACTCAAATTGTCCGAACGGATTATTGCTAGAATGGAATGGGGGCTCGTTGCTCATGTTGGAGTTCCTGATTTAGAAACCCGTGTTGCTATTTTACAACATAAGGCTGAACAAAAAGGACTTAACATTCCTAACGAAATTGCTTTTTACATAGCAGACCACGTTTATGGAAACGTTCGTCAACTTGAAGGAGCGATTAATAAACTTACTGCATATTGTCTTTTATTTAATAAGCCTCTGACAGAAACCACTGTTCGGGATACTTTAAAGGAGCTTTTCCGTACCCCATCTAAACAGAAAGTTTCTGTTGAGAGCATTTTAAAGAGTGTTGCTACAGTATTTCAGGTAAAAATTCAGGATCTTAAGGGAACTTCTAGAGCTAAAAATGTGCCTTTAGCTAGACAAGTTGCCATGTATCTGGCTAAAACTCTAATTACCGATTCTCTTGTTGCGATTGGTGCCGCTTTTGGAAAAACTCACTCAACAGTTCTTTATGCATGCAAGACAATCGAACAAAAAATAGAAAAAGACGCTCTGCTAAAAAATCAGATTAGCTTATGCAAGAATAATATAGCGATAGACTCACCACAACACTTTGTGTAGTCTTTTCGAGCTTTTTTATTTTACATCGACCGTCTTATGTGGGGAGAGAAATGTTCAAGAGACCTACGAAAAATTTTTTTGATGGAGTCCAAACTTTGTATGAGGATAATGGCGCTAATTCCGCAGGTTATAGTGCTTATCCCCAACGAACAGAACGTTTAGAAAATCACCCCAACATTTTCGAAACTGCTAAGCCAGCAGAAACACGCTTGCTATCTCAAGAAGAACATCCCCAATGGACTACTGATCAGCAAGAAGTGGCTATCATTCAAGAAAATGTTTTCCCAGAAGAACCAGAAACTACTTTAGGAGAGGGAGTCTCTTTTAAAGGAGAGCTGACTTTTGAACGATTACTCCGTATAGACGGGAATTTTGAAGGCATTCTTGTTTCTAAAGGGAAAATTATCGTGGGCCCTCGAGGATATGTGAAGGCTAATATTGATCTAGAAGAAGCTGTAATTGCTGGAGTCGTTGAAGGCAATATTACAGTAACTGGGAAAGTATCTCTTCAAGGGAATGCGATGGTCACTGGCGATATTCAGGCGGGGAGCCTTTGTGTAGACGAAGGTGTGCGCTTGTGTGGCTATGTTTCTATCCAGGGAGCTGTTCCTAGTCAGCAAGAAGAAATAGACTTATAAAAATGGTTTCTGCTGGTCGGTTGCAAATAATTTTTTCCCGAACCATTTTATCTAGAGGGTAAATAGAGAGAATACACAACTTCTCTGTTGAGGAAAGAATTTTTTGTCTTTTGAAGAAAGAGCTTTTTTCGTAAGGGACTTTCAAATGTTTCGCTATAGCCACCGCAACACTTCTCTCTATATCTTTTGAAAAAAAGATAATGCGGTCGATTGAGCACTGATTGAACATCAAGGATCTTGATGCAGCTTTTGAGAAGCTTTGTTCTCCACTCACATTCCCCATACAAGCACAACGATATAATGCTAAAGTCTCAGGAGAAAAATCGTACAGGTATAAAGAATTGTAACAAGGTAAATTCGCGCAAGCAGAGCAAACCGCTATACTTTCTCCTACGTTCATCGTTTCTAAACACCTAGAGCACCTCTTCTCTAAAACGCGTCTACTGCATCGCCGCCAACAAGATAAGCAGATGCTTTTCCCAGGAGTTTTACAAATACAGCAAAGGACTGGAAATATTTGTCGAATAACAAATATTAGAATCGAGTAAATAACAGAGTTTTTTATTCGTAAAAATTTTAATAATTTGTTACGTTTTGGACGTGTAACGTTCTCAACCTTTCTCTCAGACACAATGCTCGAAAAATTTGTCGATTCCCTTTGGAAATTTTGTCGTAAAAGCAAATTTCAATACATGACACCTGTAGCAGATGCTGTGGATAGTTTCTGCTTCGAGCCCCTACACACACCATCCTCTCCTCCGTTCGTAAGAGATGCTGTCGACGTGAAACGTTGGATGATGCTAGTTGTAATTGCTCTAATGCCAACAGTCTTTGTCGCTATTTGGAATTCTGGTCTACAAGCCTTAGTCTATCAGTCTTCCGACCCCCAAATTATGGAAGCATTTTTGCACATATCTGGATTTACTAGCTATTTCTCATTCGTTTCCAAAGAGATCGGCATTGCTTCCGTCCTGTTCGCCGGATGTAAGATTTTTCTACCTCTTTTATTCATTAGCTATGCCGTCGGAGGCACTTGTGAAGTTCTTTTCGCCATTATTCGTAAACATAAAATAGCAGAAGGACTTTTGGTTACGGGAATGCTGTATCCCCTCATTCTTCCTCCTACTATTCCCTATTGGATGGCAGCCTTAGGGATTGCTTTTGGAGTGGTTATCGGGAAAGAGCTTTTTGGCGGCACTGGCATGAATATCCTCAACCCAGCCCTAACAGGAAGAGCATTTCTATTCTTCACATTCCCTGCTAAGATGAGCGGAGATGTCTGGGTTGGAAGCAATCCTAGCAAAATTAAAGAAAGCCTTGCTATGATGAATTCCTTGGCTGAAAGAAGCAATTTCGATGGATTTTCTCAATCTACCTGTTTACAAATCCTTAACTCAACTCCCCCTTCTGTTAAACGCGTTCATATCGACGCTATTGCCTCTAATATTTTAAAACTTGAACACGTTCCTTCTCAGGAAGTTCTTCAATCACAATTTTCTACATGGGCAGAGTCCTTCCCTGGATTAACTGTAGATCAGCTTTCTTTAGATCAGCTTCAAAACTTTGTAACATCTCCTACAGCTGAAGGAGGTCTAGGTCTTCTTCCTGCACATTTTGACGCAGCCTATTCTCTTACCGATGCTATTTATGGTATTGGAAAATTTTCTACCGGGAATCTATTTTTTGGAAATATTGTGGGATCTTTGGGAGAAACCTCAACTGTAGCCTGCTTGCTCGGAGCCGGTCTCCTACTATTAACCGGAATCGCTTCTTGGCGGACTATGCTTTCTTTTGGTCTCAGTTCTCTATTTTTTGCCTGGCTATTTAAAATTATAAGCATCTTAGCTGCTGGACAATCAGGAGCTTGGGCTCCAGCGAAATTTTTTATTCCCGTTTATCGCCATCTTTTTATTGGAGGATTAGCTTTTGGCCTAGTCTTCATGGCTACGGATCCTGTTACTTCTCCTGCAACCAAACTGGCAAAATGGTTTTACGGTGCTTTTATAGGTTTTCTTACGATCCTTATACGCTTAATTAATCCCGCATATCCCGAAGGAGTTATGCTAGCAATCCTATTAGGGAATGTCTTTGCACCATCATTCGACCGTATTGCCCTCAAGCAATACAGACAACGGAGAGTATAAAATGGCATCCAAGTCTCGTCATTATCTTAACCAGCCTTGGTACATTATCTTATTCATCTTTGTTCTTAGTCTGGTTGCTGGTACCCTTCTTTCTTCAGTTTCCTATGTTCTATCTCCAATCCAAAAACAAGCTGCAGAATTTGATCGTAATCAGCAAATGTTGATGGCCGCACAAATTATTTCCTATGACAATAAATTCCAAATATATGCTGAAGGGGATTGGCAACCTGCTGTCTATAATACAAAAAAACAGATACTAGAAAAAAGCTCTTCCACTCCACCACAAGTGACTGTGGCGACTCTATGCTCTTATTTTCAAAATTTTGTTAGAGTTTTGCTTACAGACTCCCAAGGGAATCTTTCTTCTTTTGAAGATCACAATCTTAACCTAGAAGAGTTCTTATCCCACCCCACATCTTCAGTACAAGATCACTCTCTGCATGTAATTTATGCTATTCTAGCAAACGATGAATCCTCTAAAAAGTTATCATCCTCCCAAGTAGCAAAAAATCCGGTATCCATAGAGTCTATTATTCTTCCTATAAAAGGATTTGGTTTATGGGGACCAATCTATGGATTTCTTGCTTTAGAAAAGGACGGTAATACGGTTCTAGGGACATGCTGGTATCAACATGGTGAGACTCCAGGATTAGGAGCAAATATAACTAATCCCCAATGGCAACAAAATTTCAGAGGAAAAAAAGTATTTCTCGCTTCCTCTTCCGGAGAAACCGATTTTGCTAAAACAACTCTAGGACTAGAAGTTATAAAAGGATCTGTTTCTGCATTATTAGGGGACTCTCCCAAAGCTAATTCCGCTGTTGATGGAATTTCAGGAGCTACACTGACCTGTAATGGAGTTACTGAAGCTTTTGCTAATTCGCTAGCTCCTTACCGCCCCTTATTGACTTTCTTCGCCAATCTTAACTCTAGTGGAGAATCTCATGACAACCAATAAATCCTCTTTAAGCTACTTTACTGATGCTTTGTGGATCAATAACCAGCCTCTCGTCGCTATTCTAGGGATCTGTTCAGCTCTTGCTGTTACCACCACAGTAACAACGGCTTTAACAATGGGATTAGCCGTTAGCTTTGTTACCGGATTCGCTTCTTTTGTTGTATCTTTACTAAGAAAAATTACTCCAGAAAGCGTTCGAATGATCGCTCAGCTTATCATCATTAGCCTTTTTGTGATCCTTATCGACCAATTTTTAAAAGCCTTTTTTTTCAATATTTCCAAAACGCTTTCTGTTTTTGTTGGTCTAATCATTACTAACTGTATTGTCATGGGACGAGCAGAAAGTATGGCTAGACATATTTCTCCTATTCCTGCGTTTTTAGATGGTCTGGGATCGGGACTTGGATATGGGTGGGTTCTTGTTTGCATCAGTATCATTAGAGAGTTATTCGGGTTTGGAACCATTTTAGGCTTCCACATCATTCCTAAGATTTTTTATGCTTCAGCAGCTCACCCCGATGGATATGAAAACTTAGGGTTGATGGTTTTAGCTCCATCAGCATTTTTCCTATTAGGAATCATGGTTTGGCTGGTGAATATTGTTAGAGCTTCAAAGACAAAGAGGTAACATATGTGGTTAGGAGACTATTCTTTAATAAATCTCTTAGGCATCTTTTTGCAAGCCACCTTTATCCAAAATATTTTGCTTTCCACATTTTTAGGGATGTGCAGCTATTTAGCCTGTTCTTCTCGCTTGTCAACAGCCAACGGCTTAGGGATGTCTGTAGCTCTCGTACTTACCATTACAGGAAGTATTAACTGGTTGATCCACCATTTTGTCACAGGGCCTCATGCCTTATCCTGGCTATCTCCTGCATTAGCAAATATAGATCTCAGCTTTTTAGAATTGATTACATTTATTGTTGTTATCGCAGCATTCACACAAATTTTAGAGCTCCTTCTGGAGCGATTTTCAAGAAACCTCTATTTAGCTTTAGGAATCTTTCTACCCCTTATTGCAGTAAACTGTGCTATTTTAGGCGGAGTATTATTTGGAATTACCCGAAACTATCCTTTTCTTCCTATGGTTGTATTTTCTTTAGGATCAGGATGTGGTTGGTGGTTAGCTATTGTTCTCTTTGCAACCATTAGAGAAAAGTTAGCCTATTCCGATATCCCTCAACATTTACAAGGAATGGGGATCTCCTTCATTACAACAGGCCTTATAGCTATGGCATTCATGGGATTAACAGGAATTGACATCTCAAAACCTACAGCTAAATCTGTAGTGATTTCAGACACTTCCACCAATAAATCAAAAACAACCTCCGCGCAAGAACGCCTCAGCTCAAACCACAAAGCTTAAACTACAGGGCAAAGCGTAAACAAACCCTAAGGATCTAGGGAAAAGCGCTCTCCATCGAAATCTTCTGACAATTGCAGAACAACGAACCAGCCCTCGGATTCTGCAGAATGATTAATTGGATGAGTATCGTCTTCAAGCGCAATATTAACTTCTATCACTTCTCCAGAAACAGGAGAAAGCACTTCAATAGCAGATTTCGAAGACTCTAAAACACAAAGTTCTTCTCCTTCTTTAATAGAAGCTCCTAAAGAAGGCAGATCTATATGCAAAATATTCCCCAAATGCTCCTGCATCCGAGATGATAAACCAAGTCTCACAATTTGAGAATGAATAGGCTCTATCCATACATGGTAGTCGGAATAATATTTTTTACCTTTCATACATGTCCCATTCAATTTCAATATTTCTAACTCTCGTTTTGGAAAAAAATCTCTGATAAATAAGGTCTTAAAAGCTCTTCATTCAAATGATTTTTTGCAAACAGCAATTTGTCTAAACTTACCGGATAATCGCAATAAGTTTTTGAGATAAAGGTATAATAGAAAGGACCTTTATCCGAATCAAATAATACATCCGATACTTGCCCTTCTTTCAAGGCCAGCATTTCTTCAAACTCTTGAGGGACTCCTTGATCTCCTCTAGAAAACGTCTTCACAGTTTTCTCCAATCCCCAGAACAGATCTCCTTGAGAAAATCTTCCAGATTGAAGCGACTTAACAAATCTAATTAAACGTCTTTGATAGAGATCCTTGCCCTGACAATTAGGGAAAGCCTCTTGTAAATGAGCCAAGACCCTAGTAATGCGCTCTTCTGCTTTATAACGTTCTAGCAAAACTTTCTTCAGCCCCTTACGAACTACTTCCTTATAAGGCAATACCTCATCCGTACCAGTACGATTTTTTACAATGATAGAATAAAAATATTCATCGTCCTGTGTATAGTAATCAACGGAATCTTGCTGCATCAAAACGTTAGCCAGACGAACTCCATTTTGAATGCCAGGCAATAGATGATCTGGCCCTAAAGATAAGAAAAGCTCCTCTTCTTTTTGCTCTTGCTTAGCTAACTCAGACTGAATGATTCCTAAATCAGCTCGAAGAATCGCCTTCCTTACATAAGAATGCGCTCTCTCTACGATTGCTGGTTTCAAATTCAAGACATCACGAAGAGAAGAACACGTCTCTAGTTCAGGAAACTCTAATAAAATTTCTTCGAAATTCTCGGGATTCTGATACCACTGGTATACCTGAGCCATAGGGATATATTTTTCAAGTTCCGAGAGTTTCACACGTCGATAACAAACAGAAAATCTCTTCCCTACCAAACACTCAGCTTTGCTTTTTACCTTTTCGATAGGAAGCAATTTCGTTTGAACGTCTAAGATATGACTCGAAGGCGCGGCTACTAAACTGAGATATGTCTCAAAAGCCTCTAAATCTTCTTTATCCTTAAAGACTAAAGTTTCTGGTAAATGAAACATTTCTACAGAGACCGTATCTTTCCCCATAGAAAAGAATTTCTGTAAAGGATAGAAGTCAAAGGCAACAGCACCTTCCAATGCTAAAAGAGCTCTTTTATATAACAAAATTTCTCGATACATACGGATAAACTCTGCTTCTTCAACTCCCATAAAAGAGTAAAAAGAAGAAACTAGCTGATCTAATGTCAGATTAAACTCCGCATGCCTACTGAGTCTCAAGAAAGCCTGTTGTGCTTTATCATAGAAATCCTGCTGAGCTTCTTTCAAAGATGGCATTGCGATGTTCTTTTTCTGCTCATCTATGAAACGTAACACCGCTTCTGTTACTGCAGAAACATACCTATCTCCAAACCAATCTTTAATATTACGATATCCAAACAAACGCAAGTCCCGGCCTTGCGCCAAAGAGCCGTCTACCGGAAGATTAAACATCTGGCGACGATATTCTAACATTTGTCTAAGGACATAATGAGGGAATTTTTTTTCTTCTAAGAATAACCTTACTCTAGCAGCAAACCCTTCCGGAGAAACTGGGTTTTCTAATTGTTGGAATATATGAAAAGCATCTCGTAATTGAGGAGCGGAGGATTTCCAAACTTCTTCAGAAGAAATAAAAGGAGCATCAAAACGCCGATACCCCTCATAGCTCCGTTCCTTATCGAAAGCAGGGAACCCTGACTTGTACACACTAAGAAATAATTTCTCTCCTAATTTATTCGTTAAGAAACGCTCCGTTAATACCCCTTCATTAAGAAAATTCCATTCTTTGGGATTACCAGTAAAAGGATAAGCTTCGTTAGATAAAAACCGTTTTAAAAGAAAAAATTCTTTTTCAGAGTATTTTCTACCCGATGGAGTTTTATAAACGGTTTTGTTAGACCCGAATTTTTGCGTTTTTTTAAAGGTCTGACCAATACCTACGCCAACTCCAGATAAACAAACGCCAGCGATAACTAATCCGATAAATTTCTTTTGATGTTTGTTAAAAAACGCTAACAAGAGGCCCTTCTTTTTTGAGAAAATTTATTAAGAAAAAAGGAAATCTACTCTTATAGGATTCCTTAATGGGGAAGGAGTTTTCCCCAGAATGCCTCATGGTACTTATTACGAAAGATTTTATCAAGTCCTCCTAGACTCAAAAGGATCCCTTCGGGAAGGCTGTATAAATGCCTTTCCCTAGGGATCCTGTGAGACTAAATTAGGCTGGCATGTATTTATTTTCCAAATATCCTAAACAATAATTCATAGGATCAAAATACCAATTAATAATCTCATCGTAGGTCGCTCTTTTAGAAAGAGTTAAATCTTTTTCAAATACAACCTGAGCCTTAGCTACAGCCTCTTCAGACTCAATAACAACGATGCATTCATAATCGCACACATCACTCTTCTTTCCAAAATTATAACTACCTATAACTAGAACGCGATTATCTACAAGCATGCATTTTTTATGTAATTGAGTATTGGTTATATAAAACTCATGAACTGAGAACTTTTTAGTAGCATGACTGGGGGAAAAGAGAAATCTTTTCCATAAAGCAGGCCTATCCCCAAAAGTCAGTGGGAAATAGTTAATTCGGTTCCCCCAAGCATATGTTTTAGTAATTGACGGGCTCCGATCTGTTCTTCCATTGGTTATTACCCCAATATCCACACCTCTACCCCAACAGGCCGTCATTAAGCTATTGTATATTTTCTCTACAGGAATAAAATACATCTGCGCTATCCGGATTGAATGTTCGGCTTGATCAATCAACCGAACATATTCCTGGGTAATCGCATTACTTGGTTCATCCGGCCCTGAAAAAATACAGCGAATCTTGTCTAAAGGAACAGAAACCGCACAAGAACTTGTTTCTATCTCTGGACAGAAAGACTGTCTTGCTCTTTCCACAGAAAGATTAATAGGATCTATTCCTCTGAAATCATCTAATTTTTTGTTAAACCAGAATTTTTTAGTGAAATTTTCCCATAAAGCATAATGAGCACAAAACTCTTTTCGAAGCAATGCACCTAATTCTTCTGAAACAATCGTGACATCTTGGTCTCGAAGAGCAGTAGGCCGAAGCACTCCCCCTATCATAGCACGAGGAGAATCAGAAATTCCAAGATCAACATCCCCTTTAGAGCACATGAGATCTTCTAAATTCGTGCCCCCAATAAAAACATACTTCCCATCAACGATAGAAAGCTTAATGTGCGTCTCAATCACATTAGGAGCAAAAAGATTACAATAAGGGGGGCAGTCAGAAAATAGGTAAAAGAATCGATCTCTTCGTTTCTCATGAAGAGCTTTCAAATTTTTCCGATCATGCTCATCAATGAGTGTAGGCTGAATCAGCATGTACCCTACAAGCTCAGGAGATTCTTCCATACGCTGATCCAAATGCTGAAGGATAGTAGATAAAATTTCTCCTCCAGTCATACAAGGGCATAATTCTACAGTGTATCTAGCATTGTCAATAGCAGCTAATAGGCTTTCATACATTTCATAGCCGTTATCATGAATAAGCACTTTAGCTGCTTTGTTCTTATCAGGAATAGCTATTGTGTGCGCGAAACCATTAGACGCCACAACACAGGCTAAAAACAAAAAAATTTTTTGTAACAATTTTACCTTCATCCCACTAAATCCCTTCCTGCATAAAAATTCGCATCAAGGAGTCCTTAACCTCTCCTCTGACTTCTTTTAATACAGATGCAGAAGCCTCTATCCCTAATGGGAAGAAAGCTTGTTTCTCTATTTCTGGTCCGATTTTATCTAAGAGCTGCGGCAATAAAATTTTTCGATAAAAACTAAGAGAGTTTCCAGATAAAAAGATAGAACCCTGATGTAAAAATCCCTGCTTTACGGACCTTTGAGCCGCTCCCCCCACTTTTTTATCCCCTACGAGAACATCGTATTTAGAAGTTTTTGCTACACAAAAGTTAGCGGACTCTACTCGTTCAGTTGATATTTCGTTGGAAGATAATGCACCTTCTAACCTAAACAATTTATTAACAACTTTGAGGACAAAACGGTTTACCACATGATAATTTGCTAAAACAGAGTCTTGATAAGAGGGATTTTCTGACGATACGAGTAAAGAAAATGCATAATCCCCATTATGGAAGGTGATCCCCCCTCCTGTAGGACGACTTGCAGCGCTTACTCCCAAAGACTCCCAATTAGCCAAAAAAAATCTTTCAGGCTTGATAAAGCACCCGTAGGTCACAGGAAAAAGACCTTCCCACTCATACAAATGAAGAATCATCTCCCCCGCTTTTAAAGAATCTAGGAGCAAACGATCCTTCTTCATAAGCTCTCTAGGAGTCCCTCTAATAGAATCAATGATACGAATTCTCATTATGCAATAAATATCTATAATCTCTGATAAACAAACCGAGAACAGTCTACTCTTGTTTATTTCAGAAATATATTACATCAGAATCGTGATCTAATAAATAGATAATACTAGTCCCCTAGCAAAGATACCCAAACATCAAAAAAAATTTATTACAAAAAAACGCTACGCCACACCCCCTCTTTACGAAAAGTTGCATCATTATCATAAATGTCGTATATGCTGAAGAGTATTCCACCTCGCCATATTCAGGTTTTTATGTTTGAGAAGTTTACCAATCGCGCAAAGCAAGTGATTAAGTTGGCGAAAAAAGAAGCTCAACGACTCAATCACAACTATCTAGGAACCGAGCACATCTTATTGGGATTACTAAAACTAGGCCAAGGAGTGGCTGTTAATGTATTACGCACTCTTGGCGTTGACTTCGACACAGCAAAAAACGAAGTAGAAAGACTCATTGGGTATGGACCGGAGATCCAAGTGTATGGAGATCCAGCTCTAACAGGTAGAGTGAAAAAATCTTTTGAATCAGCTAATGAAGAAGCCTCTATTTTAGAACACAACTATGTCGGAACAGAACATCTTTTACTCGGAATTCTCAATCAAGCTGATGGTGTGGCTCTGCAAGTTTTAGAAAACTTGCATATAGATCCTAAAGAAATCCGAAAGGAAATTTTAAAAGAGCTAGAAACGTTTAATTTGCAGCTCCCTCCTTCTTCCTCTATTACCCCAAGAAACACGAATAGTTCTTCGTCTTCCTCTTCAAAATCTTCTTCTTTAGGAGGACATTCTTTAGGTGGGGATAAACCTGAAAAGCTTTCCGCTCTCAAAGCGTATGGATATGACCTAACAGAAATGTTCAAAGAGGCTCGTCTAGATCCCGTTATTGGTCGATCTGCAGAAGTCGAACGATTAATTTTGATCCTTTGTCGTCGTAGAAAAAACAACCCAGTTTTAATTGGAGAAGCTGGTGTAGGTAAAACAGCTATCGTTGAAGGATTAGCCCAAAAAATTGTCTCTGGAGAAGTTCCTGAAGCTCTTCGTAAAAAACGATTGATCACCTTAGATTTGGCTCTGATGATAGCTGGAACCAAATATCGAGGTCAATTTGAAGAACGAATCAAAGCAGTTATGGATGAAGTCCGTAAGCATGGCAATATTCTTCTTTTCATTGATGAGCTTCACACCATTGTTGGCGCAGGGGCTGCTGAAGGAGCGATAGATGCTTCCCATATTTTGAAACCAGCCTTAGCTCGTGGAGAAATTCAGTGCATAGGGGCTACAACTCTAGATGAATATCGAAAACACATTGAAAAAGATGCTGCTTTGGAACGTCGATTCCAAAAAATTGTTGTTCAACCACCCAGTGTTGATGAGACTGTAGAAATTCTTAGAGGCCTGAAGAAAAAATATGAAGAGCATCATAATGTCTTCATCACCGATGAAGCTCTCGTTGCTGCTGCTAAACTATCCGACCAATACGTTCACGGTCGCTTTCTTCCCGACAAAGCTATTGACCTTTTAGATGAAGCTGGAGCTCGTGTACGTGTCAATACAATGGGGCAACCTTCGGAGCTTTTACGTTTAGAAGCTGAAATAGAAAGCACCAAACAGGCTAAAGAACAGGCTATAGGAACTCAAGAATATGAGAAAGCTGCCAGCCTTCGTGATGAAGAGAAAAAGCTTAGAGAAAAACTAAGCAACATGAAACAACAGTGGGAATCAAATAAAGAAGAACATCAAGTTCCTGTTGATGAGGAAGCTGTTGCTCAAGTGGTTTCAGTACAAACTGGTATTCCTGCGGCTCGCTTAACAGAAGCAGAAAGCGAAAAATTATTAATGCTAGAGAATACTCTACAAAAGAAAGTAATTGGCCAAGATCAAGCTGTTGCTAGTATTTGTCGAGCTATTCGTCGTTCAAGAACTGGCATTAAAGATCCTAATAGACCTATGGGATCCTTCCTATTTCTAGGTCCTACTGGAGTTGGGAAAACTTTGCTAGCTCAACAAATTGCTGTTGAAATGTTTGGAGGAGAAGATTCTCTTATCCAAGTAGATATGTCCGAATATATGGAGAAGTTTGCTGCGACCAAAATGATGGGATCTCCTCCAGGATATGTAGGTCACGAAGAAGGCGGACATTTGACAGAACAGGTTCGCCGTCGCCCTTATTGTGTTGTTCTCTTTGATGAAATTGAGAAAGCTCATCCAGATATTATGGATCTTATGTTGCAGATTCTTGAACAGGGCCGTCTAACGGATTCCTTTGGACGCAAGATTGATTTCCGTAATACCATTATTATTATGACTTCCAATTTGGGAGCTGATTTAATTCGGAAGACTGGAGAGATAGGTTTTGGTCTTCGTTCCCATATGGATTATGGAGTGATCAAAGAGAAAATAGATGCTGCAGTCAAAAAGCATCTAAAACCAGAATTTATCAACCGTCTAGATGAAAGTGTTATCTTTAAACCTCTTGAGAAGGAAGCCCTTTCTGAAATTATTCATCTAGAAATTAATAAACTGGGATCTCGTCTACAAAACCACCAAATGGCTCTTAATATTCCTGATTCGGTGGTCTCATTCTTGGTAGATAAAGGACATTCTCCAGAAATGGGCGCCCGACCATTAAGACGTGTAGTGGAGCAGTACTTGGAAGATCCTTTAGCAGAGATGCTATTGAAAGAGTCGTGCCGACAAGAAGCAAGAAAATTATGCGCTCGCCTAATAGAAGAGCGTGTTATTTTCGAGCGGGAAGACGAAATTTCTGCTTTAGCTGTAGAGGGGGATGGCCCCGCCTCTGTTACAGCTGATGAATCATAGGCACGGCAATTACTCCTCCTCCTAAACAAACGTCCCCCTGGTAAAAGGCTACTGTCTGTCCAGGGGTGACGGCTTTCACGGGGATATCGAATACCACTTGCACAGTCCCATCTTCTAAAGGATACACAGAGCATTTCTCGTCCGGAGATCTGTACCGCACTTTAGCACTGCATGTAATCGAACCTTGCAATGGAACAAACCAATTAAGTTCCTTGGCTATAAGTTCTTTCCGGTAAAGCAAAGGGTGGTCCTCTCCTCGCACAATATAAACCACATTCTTTTGCATATCCTTACCGAGAACATAACAAGGCTTTTCCATTCCCCCTACGTTTAGTCCCCTTCGCTGTCCAATCGTATAATAATGAGCTCCTTCGTGACAGCCGACTACTTTCTGAGTATCGAAATCAACAATATCTCCGGGGGAATTTGGCACAAATTGCTCAAGAAAACTCTTAAAAGGCCTTTTCCCTATGAAGCAAATCCCTGTACTATCCTTTTTTGTTGCAGTTGCCAACCCAGCTTCTATAGCAAGCTGACGAACCTCTGTTTTATACATTCCCCCTAAAGGGAAAAGAACATTGGATAGAGCTTCTTTGGGAGTCCCACACAAAAAATAACTCTGATCTTTATTCGGATCTACCCCTCTAAACAAACCTGTTCCATCCAACCCTCCCCGACAATAATGCCCGGTAGCTAAAAAGTCTCCTTTCAGCTCACGCACTTTCTTCTGCAATAAATCAAATTTTATCTCTCGATTGCACAATACATCGGGATTGGGGGTATAACCATTAGTATACTCTTTAAGAAATCTAGAGAACACCCTCTCTTTATATTCCTTAGCGAATGAAACTGTGTAATAAGGGATGGACAGCTGTTCAGCTATTTGTTCTACATCAAGAAAATCTTTTGTTGCAGTACATTCACCATTTTCATCTTGTTCCTCCCAATTTTTCATAAAGAGGCCAATAACATCATACTTCCCCTGTTTCTTTAGGAGATAAGCAACAACAGAGGAATCTACTCCTCCGGACATAGCAACAATAACAGTCTTACGCACAATGAACCTAGGGAACGTCTTTGGTTTATTGAAGTTTAAATACAATTACAAGGCATCTATGTTAGCAAAAAGAAGAGATCAAAAAAACCAGCTTTCTTAGAGAAGAAATTTTTACAAAAAAATTTTTTAATGCCGTCAAAAAAAATCCAACTATTCTAAAATAAAATTCTTAATTATTAGAGTATCTTTTTATGGTTTATTTTAAAGCTGGACAACCCGAGCATACACCTAGAACATTTCCTTTACAAATAAACCGCTCTTTCTCAGATAAACATCCAAAAGTAGCTAAGGCTCTACGCATTACCGCAATAGTCTTGGTTTCTCTGTCTCTTATCGCTTTAGTCGGATGTATAGCCGCACTTTCCGGAGGAGCCGTGATTCCTCTTGCTGCTATTGGAGGAATTGCTGCAGTAACCGGCCTCTTATCTTCGGCTATTGCAATCTATTCAGCAAAAAAAGCTCTAGCTCATAAAAAACAAAAACAATTGGCTGACTCTCTCCCTTTAGACACTGGTACTGAACACGTTCAGTACCTGACGACAAATAATTTTCGAGGAAATAACTGGGATACCTTAGAAAAGCTAGTCCAACAGTTCTCCCAGCTTGACCTAACAGTCCATCCTTCAGAAAAGGAGCTTTTAAAAGAGGTTTTCGGAACGGAATACAAATCTATCAATCAAACTATTGAAAGCATTTCTAATCGCTTCGCAAAAATACGGTCTCTTCTGTACCAAAGGGAACAACTCTACAAGGGAGAAGAACGTTATAATCGTTACTTGAATACTCCTTTACTTAGGAAGAACCGTATACTCACGCAAATCACTTCTAATATGATCAGGCTTTTACCTAGATCTGGAGGAGTCTTTTCTATTAAGGCAAATACACTCAGTCGAACCAGCCACACTCTGTATACAATCTTGAAAGTCTCTTTATCCTTAGGAGTGATTGCTGCAGTAGCGAGCCTTGTTATCTTTCTTCCTCCTAGCCTTCCTATCATAGCTGCCTTGGGATTAGCATCCTTGTCACTAGGAATAGCCGCCTTTCTTATGGCTCGAGGCATTCGGTACTTGCTAGAACGGTCTTCTATAAATAGAAAACAGCTGGCTGAGGATATTCAAAAAACTATCGGCCCGGATGTTTTGAACTCCATGGCTTATTATCAACATCAGCTTCTGTCACATCTTCATGAAACTTTATTAGATGAAGCGATTACAACTAAATGGAATCAGCCCATTTTCCTTGAACATGCTGATCTTGAATTGAAGATTGGTGACTTAACAAAACAATACGATATATTGAATTCAGCTTTTGAACAGGCTCTACGAAACGACGAGCTGTTGCGTGCTCAATTAGAAAAAAGAGCCTACCGATTCGGTTCTTCCATCACTGATAACGACACTGATAACGATTCAGGCGCTACAGAGTCCCAGCAAACAGATTCTGAGAACGACGGCTTTCAAGAAATTTTAAATAAAGGCATTGAGGCTGCTAAACAACGAAGAGAAAAGGCTAATCAGTCTGGTTCTAATAAAGAGGATATGTTTTCTATATGGAAGCCATCTAAACATCTAGCATTAGAAGATTTATGGAGAGCTAGTGAGGCTTGTACTGAAGAACAGCTATCTATTCTTGTAGACAATTGTATGAGCTACAAAACTTTGGAATGCCAAGCAGCCCTCCAAAAAGTAAGACTACAACTCCAAACCGCACAAAGATCTTTAGCTGCTCTAGAAAACCGTGCCGAAAATGCCTATTACGAATCCAATTTAAGCATGATGGACTTAGCCAGAGCAAACCAAGAAACTTACCGCCTTTTAAATATCTTATCTGAATTACAACAGTTAGCGCAGTATGTGTTGGATCGATAAAAATTCATAAAAACAAAAAAGAGAGCTTATTAGCCCTCTTTTCTTAGCCTTTCTATTAAGGTTGGGTTGAACCTCCTCCAGTTCCCCCTGTAGATCCAGACCCAGCAACTGTAGAATCTGAGGCATTAGAAATAATCACTGCCCCAACAATCATAGCAATCACGGTAACCACCATTGTGCATACCGAAATACCAAAATTTGCTCGGCGTTTTGCAACACAAGAAGAGCAAGGCCAATCTGTTCCTGAAGAATCACAACGATACTGGCGAGCATTCAAATAAGACGCAATATTGGTATTATTTGCTGAAGTTGTTGCCGCAAAATAATTCTCCGGAGCTGTATGCTCTCTTTCTTGACTAGACTCTCTCTTAGGAGCCGTTTCGGAAGTCTTAGCTTTATCTCCCTTAGCAGCTTTCTCTTCCACTATTTTCTTAGTTCTTTGAGAAGCTCTCTGTCTTGCTTTAGGACTGACAGAGTTTTCATTACGTTTTACTCTCGTAGCCAAAGCTTTTTCTGCATCGTAACGTAAAGTTGAAGTAATACGTCCATCTCTTTTGATCTTCTCACTTACTTTACAAGCCGCACGACCAGACCTACGAGCGGTCTTCTCTTCAGCTAACCATTCACGTATGAGTTGAAGTTTCTCTTCTGGGGACAAAGAAGCTCGTGCTGCAGCAACTGCCGCAGCTTTAGGACATAGTTCCTCTGTTTGTTCGCCCCTAAGAAGATTCTGTTTATCTTCTTTATGATCATTACACAGGCAATCAATCCTCTCCTTTTTAGACCGAAATCCCTTTCTTGGTTTCTGTCCTTGGACATTTTTCCCTTTTTTTGCTACCAAGCGCTGATCACGGCTTCCAGAGAACCCTCTTGTAATATAGGAAAAGACAGCCCGCTTACTAGGAACCAAGCTAGAATAAGATTTACCTAAAGATTTGCGTTTGCTCGAAGATTTGCCCGAAGACGCAACCGTTTCACGAAGTTCCTCAACAGCCTGAACAGCAATATCTGTTTCTGCTTGCAGAGGCTCTTCAGTTTTCTCCAAAGTCGCTTGCGCTTCTATAGCAGCTGGAAGAGCTTGGCTCACTTGATTCGCATGACCTACACTATGAGTGAAAGTCAACAAGATTGAGAGCATAGCGAGTTGCGAAGTAAGCTTATAACCCATCATGACGGCACTTTCTCCTAGATCCACCTTAGGGATCACCATAGCAACATTAAAGCTTTTTTCACAACTTGGACGTAAAATTCTTTTTTATTGGTAACTTAATGAATTCGAGCTTCCCAATTCTTAATAAAAGCTAAAAGCTGCGGCTGATCCGGGTGTTCCTTAAGAAAAAGACGAGCTTCTAAAGACATTCCCAAATGCACAATTTTATTCACTAAATTCAGATGATGTCTATCTTGGTTTGCAAAGAGAAAAAACATAGTATCAACAGGCTTACCATCCAAAGCCCCGTATTCAATGCTCTGGGATAAGAAAACAGGAACAACAATGTCATATCCAATATTAATCAAAAAATCTTTGGCATGAGGCAAAGCAATCCCCTCTCCAATACCGGTAGACATAAGGCTCTCCCGATGCATAAGCATTTCGAAGAGTACTCCAGAATCCAACTCAAACTTATTAGCTATATACTTAGCTGTATGCTGTAAGGCTTCTTCTTTACTATCTACAAGGACGTTTTTAAGGACCCCTCCTCGGTAAATAGCTCGGTAAAGACTGTATCTAAGAGACAAATCTTTAGATTCCCTCTTATCCTTCTCAGCCACAATAACCCCGTGATTATGGATGAGCCAGTCCTCAACTTCTTCTCTATTAAAGCGCAATTCATCATTGATTTTGTAACTAGGAATCCCCTCGAAAGACACCCATTGCCGAATAGAATCTTCCGCAACGTCCAATAATACAGCTAATTCATCTAATCGCAAATCCATAACTAGACTCCTGAAAAATGCTCATCACTTCTTCAACAGTTTGCACCTGTAGAAGTTGTGACCTTCTAGCTTCATCTCGTAAAGATTGTGTTAATGCTGATAACAATTTCAAATATTTCGAAGGAGCATCAGACGGTCCTCCAATAAGAAAGACAAGACGCACGGACAACCCATCTATGGCATCCCATAAGACACCTTCAGAATGAATACCTAACGCGATAAAAAAATCTGCATTTCCGTCAATTTTCCCATGAGGAATCGCAACTCCCATCCCGATACCCGTAGACATGATTCTTTCTCTAGCCAGCAAAGCGCGAAAAAAACTCTCCCTATCCTCCAGAAAACCAGCTTTAAAAGCCAATTCTGAGAGTTCAAAGAGAATGTCTTCCCGAGTATCTGAATGCAAAAAAGCGACTAAATCCGATGAGAGTAATGAACTTAGAGTAAAAGCTGGCTCATGGTCGGAAATGCAAGACATCTTAACATTCCCCAGTATGCCCAAATCCACCGGTTCCCCGCGCTGTGGCAGTCAACTCTTCCTGAGTTTCGACAAAAGATACCTGTTCAACTTTTGCCACAACAAGTTGTGCTATGCGCATCCCTGGTTCAACAATAAATGTGGACTCCCCAAGATTAGCTAAAATAACTCGGATTTCTCCTCTATAATCCGCATCTACAGTTCCTGGAGACTGCAAAACTATAACGCCATACTTGACGGCCAACCCGCTACGAGAACGCACTTGAATCTCATACCCGTGGGGGATATCCACAGAAATCCCAGTAGGAATTAAAGCTCGTTGTCCAGGTAAAATGGCTATTGGCTCACTAATATTTGCGCGGACATCAGCACCAGAAGCCCCGGAAGTAGCGTATTCAGGTAAAGAGCTACCCGACTCTAATTTACAGAAAAATTTCATAGAAGGCCCTATTTTTGAAGAGCCGCCCATGATCTTTTATTCGCTTGTCATCTGTCAACAAAAAAAATCCCCTAAAAGGTCTTAGAGCTACTTCTAGAGGATTTGTCTTGCCCTTAGGAATACGCCTGACAATTGAAAAAATTTAACAAGCTTTCCAAAGTTGCTTTGAGCTGTTTTCTCTCCACGACCTTATCGATCATCCCATGCTCCAATAAAAACTCAGACTTCTGAGCTCCTTCTGGAAGATCTTCTCCTATTACTTGAGAAACCACTCGTGGCCCTGCGAAGCAAATAAGAGCCTTAGGTTCTGCAATAATGACATCTCCCAAGGAAGCAAATGAGGCAGTGACTCCTCCAGAAGTAGGGTTGGTCAAAACAGAAATATAAGGAAGCTTGGCTTCATGTAATTTGGCCAAAGCAGCGGAGGTTTTGGCCATTTGCATTAGGGAGAATACAGATTCTTGCATCCTAGCTCCTCCCGAAGCAGAAACAATAATCACAGGCCATCTAGAATCTATAGCTTTCTCTATTAAACGAGTCAATTTCTCTCCAACAACTGCACCCATGGAACCTGCCATAAAGCTGAAATCCATAACGGCCAGAGCGACGGAATGCCCTCCAATCGTACAGTTCCCTACTAAAACTCCTTCGCTATCAGGATTATTTTTTCGAGCTTTCTCTAAGCGATTAGAATAGGTATCTGTGTCAACAAAATGCAAAGGATCTTGAGATTTTAATTCTGAGAACAAAGGATTCCAAGAACCTTCATCAGCCAACAGAGCTATCCGCTCTGAAGCACTAATGCGGTAGTGGTAAGAACACTTAGGGCAGCAATTAAAGTTCTGCCCTAACTCATTAGCATGGATCATCTCGCTACAATGCGTACATTTTAGCCAGCCATTGAAACTATCGGTCTTTATTTTTTGCACTTTGATCTTTGGTTTATCATAAGAAAATAAACGCACAAACCATCCTCTTTACAAAAAATTGAGCAATAATTTTATTTTAATTCTTCTTAACCAATCAATAATAAAATTATTACTTACTCATTTCTACAAAACGACTCTCTATATAATCCCAGTTAATTATACTTGGAAAATTCTTTAAATAATCCAATCTTGCATTTTTATACTGGAGATAGTACGCATGCTCCCACACATCTACTCCGAGGAGAGGTATCATCCCCGTTGTAGCCTCTAGAGGATCTTGGTTTGCTGTGGTCTGTATCATAAGCTCTTGTTTTTTGGGACAAAAAGCCAACCAACCCCAGCCGGATCCCTGTACGGCAGCAGAAGAACTAATAAAATTTTTTAAAAAATTGTCGAAAGAGCCCCAAAATTTTTCTATTAACTTAAGCAACTCATGACGAGGTGGAGTCCCTCCGCCTTTGTTTTGTGGCGCTAGCATTTCCCAAAACAATGAATGATTAATATGCCCCCCGCCATTGAAACGCAAAGCTGGGTTAATTGCGATTAATCCCGTGAGATCCTGAGTAGCACTTGCTACATCCAAGCTTTTCAAAGCTTCATTCAAATTATTTATATATCCTTGATGATGTTTTTGATGGTGGAGATGCATAATCTCCGCGCTAATTACAGGTTCCAAAGCATCGTAATCATAAGGTAAATCGGGAAGCTTATAAGAAGAAAAAACCATAGCCATCCTAAAAAATAAAGTTTCTATCCCACTATCCAGCTTATTCTGCTAGCAAGCTAAACAGACGAATCCCTATAGAACACCAATAAAATATTCACTGTCAAGAGCTCTCCGTTTTATTTGTAGATTCTAGGTACGAAAAAGACGCATTTTTGTTTCTTTAACAAAATTCTCTAACGCCTCAAAACTTTCTTTCTCTCGAGATTCTCGAACCGTACGCTCTTTAGAAAATTCTGAAAAATGGTGTTTTAATTCAAAGTATAACTTTATTTTTGGCTCTGTTCCGGAGGGACGCACAATCACTCTACCCGATCCTTCATAGTAGAAACAAAGCATCGACATTTTGGGTAAGGCTAATTTGTATGTAATTCCTGTAACTAGATCACACCCTTCTCCAGTTTTATAATTTTCAAAGGCAACCAGTTTGCGACCAGGTAAAGACATATAAAGAGGATCCTGAGTCTCCCAACGCTCTAATAACTCCTGCTTTTGATTAGGTTGATCCACAGGGAGATCAATAGACTCTGTTAAATTAGCATAATATCCATGGATCTCATACAGTTCTAACAAAGCATCTCGCAACGTATATCCGCGCAGTTTCTGCTGTAAAGCTGTTTCAGCAATGAGAGCTGCAGATATCATTGCATCTTTATCTTCTACATGAGAACCATACAAATACCCATAAGACTCCTCGGCTCCGAAAATAAAGCGTTCCATACCAGACCGCCATAATTCTATTTTCTCGCCTATATATTTAAATCCAGCTCCAACATTAACAACACTACCTCCATACGACTCAGTAATGGCCGTCAAAAGTTCTGTTGTTACAATGCTTTTGACTACCTTATCTTCAACCCCTAAAGGAGCTTTTTGAGATTCTCTACTGAGAATATGAGCTGCTAACAAACATGCTATCTGGTTACCATTAAACCGATAAGGACCATCTTTTTCCAAAGAAACAATGCCTATCCTGTCTGCATCAGGATCTGTTGCAATGAACAAATCATCCTTCTGATCTAGCATCTGCTGAATACCCAGAACCAACGCTTCCGGATCTTCAGGATTAGGAAGAACTATAGTAGGGAAATCCCCATCAGGAATCATCTGCTTTTCAACTAAACAGACCGAAGAGAATCCCCAGTCTTTCAAAATCCTTGGGACCATTGACACTCCAGTGCCGTGTAATGGAGAGTAACTCATCCGTAGTAAAGAACCGTGCTGACGATTGTCTTCCCTACATAACTGCAGTTGATGTAAGGCTTTCTCGTAATCAGCTTCTATTTCCTCTTGAATCAAACGAATACAAGGGTGATCTAAAGTATCCACTGACAATACTTGATCAATCATTTGAAATTCTTTCACGATTTCCTGATCCATTGGGGGCAAAACCTGCCCTCCTGTCGACATGTATACTTTGTAGCCGTTGTAAGCAGGAGGATTATGTGATGCTGTGATCATAACTCCAGCTTTAGCTTGAAATTCTCGAACTGAATAAGAAACAAGCGCTAAGGGCTCAGGCACCTGAAACAAGTAAGTAAGAATACCATTCCCGGCCAAAACTTTCGCTGTCTCTTGTCCAAACTCTAAAGAATGGTGTCGTGTATCATATCCAACCACAACACTGATATCCTCATCAGGATATCGTTGCTTTAGTACCTGAGCTAAACTTTGCGTGGCTCTGCGGACGGTAAACACATTTAACCGATTTGTGCCCACTCCCATAAGACTGCGCAATCCGGCTGTCCCAAAAGTTAAAATATCTCCGAACCGTTCTTTTAATTTTTCAGGGTCCTTATCCAGTAAATCTAAAATCAAGGTGTTATCACATGCATTATCCTGCAACCAAGATAAAATATTTTTGGCAGTTTGAGGATCAAACATTTCCTCAATTTTCTTTTTTGGAATTTCCATAGAACACCCTTTCGATCAGTGCAAAACACTCATCCCAACTCTGACAAATACTAAGCAAGAGTAGACAAACAGGACTATACGTTAGCACCCCGTTTTTGTAAAAATTTTGCTTATGGCAAGCAAAATTGAAATGAAAATTTGAAAGAACTAGTTAGGAAATCCTGCCGAAGAAAACCCAAGAATGATAACCGACGCTTTTGGATCCCAACCAAGAACCCCCTGAGGGTACTCTCCTGTAAAGAAAAGGGCCCATCCCGCTTTCTCTCCTGATAGACAGAGTACAACAGCGCAATCACAGTCTTCAAAAAAGATCTCTTCTTCAGCCTGCATCCAAAGATCCTTAACCAAAGCAACCTTCGAACGATGAACAAGTTCAGCAGCCAACCTATCTAAGCGCGCTTTTTTTACTATAGCATGAACTCCAGGAAGGGACCGGTAAACATTTTCCCTCCAACGCTGAAGATATCTATCTTTTGCGACAGCGACCTCTTTCAAGAACTGCTTCAACTCTGCTTCCAATTTCTTGCAATCAGAAACGGGCGCTATCTTTTCAAACAAGATATTTCCGTGATTCTGAAAATAACGCTTATGCTCTAGGTGTAAAACAGACCTCATACTCATCTAATTTAAGCGACCAAACTCGAAAGTACTATAGACTTTAAGAGTATTTCCGCCTATAAAAACCCGGTTGACATTTTAGATTTTGTATTCTTAAAAAATAGTTATGCAGCGTACCGTAAATATTCAGGCCGTAGAGTCTAAATTAAAATTTACATTTTCTCAGCCACGGCTTCTCGTCACAGCTCTTACCCATCCCTCGTATCGGAATGAGTTTCCTTCTGACGGGGAAGATAGTGAGCGTTTAGAATTTCTTGGGGATGCTGTCTTAGGATTAGTCGTCACTGAACACCTTTTCCTCCTCTTCCCCTCTTTGAATGAAGGGCTTTTGTCAACAACAAGATCAGCTTTGGTGAATGCTGAAGCATGTTTTAACTATACGCAAAAATTATCTCTGGGCGAACACCTCTTGATCGGTCGCGGTGAAAAAATGCAAAGTCATCGAGGAAAAATTTCTGCCTATGCCAACCTATTCGAGGCCATTTTAGGCGCTGTGTACTTAGATGGTGGACTAGCTCCCGCAAGACAAATTATCGTTCCTTTACTTCCCAATAAAGAGGCTATACTACCTCTAATGCTAGTTAATCCTAAAAATCGCTTACAACAATTCACTCAGCAGACATTAAAGGTTCTTCCTACATATATCGCTCTTCCTTGGTCATCCGAAGATGGCACTCCTGGATACCATGTACAAGTCTTCGTTAATGAAAAACTTTGGGGAGAGGGCTTTGCTGGATCAAAAAAGGAAGCAGAAAAACTTGCAGCTAAACAGGCGTTATCAACACATGACGACAACAAAAATTAAAACACAATGGGCATGTTCAGAATGCGGCTCCTATTCTCCAAAATGGTTAGGACAATGCCCTGGATGCTTTCAATGGAATACTTTAGTTGAAGAAATACATTCTTCTAAACTGAAAACCTCTTCTTATCCTCTCAGCTCTACAACTCCAGTTCCTCTTAACACTGTAAAATTTCAAGAAGAGATAAGAATTTCCACTCGTTCCAAAGGATGGAATCGCCTTCTTGGAGGGGGAACTGTATGTGGTAGTCTTACTTTACTAGGAGGAGAACCTGGAATAGGAAAATCCACCTTATTACTTCAGATCTCTTCGCAATTTGCTGAGCAAGGCTATAAAGTATTGTATGTTTGTGGAGAAGAGTCTGTATCCCAAACTTCATTACGAGCACAACGCCTACAAATCTCTAGCAGCAATATTTTTCTATTTCCAGAAACAAACCTTGAAGATATCAAGCAACAGATCTCCGATCTTGCTCCTGATATCCTAATCATTGATTCTATTCAGATTATTTTTTCCCCATCACTAAGCTCTGCTCCAGGATCAGTTGCTCAAGTTCGAGAAACTACAGCAGAACTCATGCATATTGCAAAACAAAAACAAATTACGACTTTTATTATTGGGCATGTTACTAAATCAGGGGAAATCGCAGGACCACGTATTCTTGAACATTTAGTAGATACCGTCCTTTATTTTGAAGGCAATGCGCACACCAATTATCGCATGATCCGCTCTGTCAAAAATCGTTTTGGCCCAACAAATGAGTTATTAATTTTATCTATGCAAACGGATGGGCTGCATGAAGTGGAAAATCCTTCAGGGTTCTTTTTACAAGAAAAAGTTGTGGAAACAACAGGCTCGACAATTATCCCTATTGTAGAAGGATCTGAAACGCTTCTTGTAGAAGTGCAAGCTCTAGTTTCTTCTTCTCCTTTCTCTAATCCAGTACGGAAAACTTCAGGATTTGATCCTAATCGGTTTTCTTTACTCTTAGCTGTTTTAGAAAAAAGAGCGAATGTCAAGTTATACACGTCTGATGTCTTTCTTTCGATAGCCGGTGGTTTAAAAATTACCCAACCTTCTGCAGATTTGGGAGCGGTTCTATCAGTTGTCTCCTCTCTATATAATCGCTACCTACCCAAGAATTATACCTACACTGGGGAAATTGGACTGGGCGGGGAGATTCGTCACGTCACACATATAGAGCATCGCATAAAAGAGAGCATTATCATGGGATTTAAGGGTATCGTCATGCCCTCTGGGCAAATAAAAGGCTTACCTAAAGAATATTTGGATCAAATTGATATTATTGGAGTAAAAACAATTAAAGATGCTGTCCGCCTACTACAATGACCCTTTTCTATCCGATTTTTGTTTAGGGAAGATCCCTTTACGTTTAGCATCTCGGAAGTCTCCTTTAGCCGTTCTACAAGCCCATGAATGCCTAAGAAGACTCCAAACATTTTTCCCTAGGTTATGGGGGCAGGTTATCACAGAAACAACACAAGGTGATCTTGACCAACACACCCCCTTACATTCCGTAGAAAACACCGGTTTTTTTACAGATGATATCGATTTTCTTGTTCAATCTGGGAAATGTGATCTTGCCATACATTCTGCTAAAGATCTTCCAGAAAAACCAAAGGCAAGGGTCATTGCCATTACAGCAAGTATAGATCCTCGAGATATCTTGGTATTTCAAGAAAAATATCTATTGCAGCCTTTCCCATCCCGATTACGCATCGGGTGCTCTTCTGATCGCAGAAGAGCACTTATCTCTTCTCTATACCCCTCTGCTGTTATCACAGATATTCGCGGAACCATCCAAACTCGATTGGCACTCTTGGATCAGCAAAAATTTGATGCTATTGTGATGGCTAATGCAGCTGTTTCTCGACTGGGATTACGCCTTCCTTGCACAGTAGTCCTGCCCCCCCCATACCATCCTTTTCAAGGACGTTTAGCAATCACATCCTGCCACCATATAGCAAGTTGGGAGAAATTATTCTTAACCTGTAAAATAACAGAAAATATAAACCTGCTCCATTTTTTCTCATAAAAATGAAAAACGCGTTTCATCCCCCCCTCCCTTCGCATATAAAAAAACTTCAAAACAAAACTCCCCCAAGCTAGACTCTTTCCCTAAGTTTCTATTTTATGGATTATTGTGACGATATCTGACTCATACGGGTCAATGACCTCTTCTAACCTTAGAAGTGATTATACTAGTGGTGATGGAAGATCCTCCAGTCCTTTCACTCCTAGGCAAGCAAGAGCTCGCTGTAATTCTGTGAAATCAATCAGCTCTTCCGTCTCTAAAAAATCAGAAGTAGATCGTCTAGTGCTTTGCAGCACCGCGTGCATTATTTTAAAAATTTTCTTTCTAATATCTTGGAAAATTTTCCCTATTATAGGTCTCTTTACCGCAGCAGAGCTCGTCTATAACAAAATTAAGGGCAATTCTGGAAAATTTTGGGGACTATGGTTTAGCTTATCTATGCTAGGAGGCTTAGGTATTCTTATGCTGCTTGCTATAGTGATTCTCTCCATATGGGTTGTCAGTGAGTTGCTTTGCTCGCTAGGGCGGCGCGCAGCCAATATAATTCATTATTGCAGTGCTAGACAATGCAAAACCATCAACTAAAATTTTAACCCTTATTGGGAAACGCTTTCAATAATCCCTTTATTTTTAGAGACATTAATATGAACAACATTACATTATCTGCAAGCTCTTCTTCTTTAAATTCTGAACCAGATCGTCCTCAAGAAAAAGTCAACCCCCATTTGCTTTTTATTTTGGCCTTAATTCCTGTTATAGGGCTAGGTGTTGCGCTTTATTTATGTATTAAAACAACAGATGTTCACTGGAAAAGCAATGCTGGGGTTGCTGTCCTCGGAGGATTAGGAATTTTAGCCATCGCCTACATCTTAATACAGACTCTATTGGTAATTCGTCTGGCTTTTAAGAAAATTAATAATTTTCTTCACCATCCTACTTTGCCTTGCTGTATTTCCTTTTCGTGTAAAACAAAAACAGAGTAGTTGCCTTTGTTATGATTTAAGGAAGACTCTCATCATAAAGAGAGTCTTCCTTAAAAACTAAAAAAGCTGTTTCTTTTTTATATGGGAAAGCTTTTCTCGTTTTCTTCTTGTTTCCTTATCCAAAAAAACTGTTTTCCATAGAAATATAGGCTTGTCGGTAAACTTCGTACCGTTCTTTCGGAGCATGTAAACAACGAAGCAAGAAATAACTTTGAAAAAGAGTTTTTTTCTTTTCCCACCAAACAAGTCCTTCTAAATAGTCCAGTGAATCATCATCAATACATTTCCCAATCAAAGCTGATCTTCCGTACTTAAATTGACAACGAGAGAAATGCGCTTTAACAGCGCTCCGATCTCCTGTTAAGGCTAAATAGCATCCCCAAAGAACAAAAGCTTCTGAATACTCTATAAGCCCTTTATCCTGAGGAAAGTTCTTGCTCAACAGTTCATAAGCTTGCTTCAAGTCTTGATTCCACAAAGAGACTTGGATCATATAAACTAGAACATGCTTGTGATCCTCTGCACTAGCAGAATTGTAGATATCTTGTAGAAAATCAGAAAACACCTTTACTTCTTCATCTATAAAGGCTTGTAAGCTAAATAAATCCAAAGCATACAGCTGTAAGGCAAAAGGAACTGCTGATATAAACTCCTTTGCTTGCCTATACTCTCTATTTTGCAAAGCCGCTAACCCTTGGACAAATAACACTAGTTCTTCGCCCCTCTGATTGTGCAAAGATTTGGGGAAAACAACTTCATCAACGAAAATGGCTAAATCTTCAGCGAATTGTGAGAAAACTTCTTTATTCCCTGAAGCACATACAACATAGAAGATATCTATAAGAGCTTGATAATCCCGTAAATCTCTAGCCCTTTGAAACAATTCAGGAAGGAATAAGGTAAATCCTGTCCAAAAGCTAAGGAAAAGCTCCATCTTAGAGGACTTAAACTGCAAAGGGGTCTTATCTATACGACAGAACAAAGTGGATTGCTGTCTATGATGAAGAAATTCGAGAAAACGCTCTTCCTCTCGAAGACCAATCTTTTCTGGGGCAATCCATAAAATTAACAGCATGAAAACTAAAGCTTCGCTGCGATGCTTATGCAGACTATCATACAAACGGAAACAAAGATGATCCTTTAGACGAGGAATCTCAGGATGTTGAGGATATCTTTTTAAAGCTAACAGCAAGCTCCGTATCTCTTCTACAAAACTGCCGTTTCGCTGATAAACCAAAGCCTTTCCAAGATACTCCAATGGAGCTCCAGTGCTTCCATGCAAAAGATCAAAAGTGCTAAGAGCTTGCATGAGATCCCCGCCCTGCTCCTCTATCTGAGTCAGTAAAGTCACCCCTAAGCGAAACTGTGCTTCATAACTTTCTTTTCTACCTGGGAAGGAATCTCGGATTTTACGATAAAAGCGAGCAGCTTGGTCATATAATTTTTCAGCTAAAAACGCATCAGGGACAGCCAGGCAACTCACTCGTAACGCCCCAATGCTTTCTAAAATCGTAATATTGCTAATTCCTTGTAGATCTTGAATGATTATCTCTATACGCTCCCCTAAACTAGGAAGATAATCTATGTGTAAAATAAATAAGATTTGATCAACAAAGACTGTAATTTTGTTATTAGATTTTTCTATCGAGATTGCAAAACGGGACTGTTGAGGAATAATGCCTTGGGATTCTTTCTGGATCTCTATTCCATTTTTGATAAGAGAGACCGAGAGCTCGTTATTTTGAGAAGAGAACCACAATCCATAACCACAATAAAACTCTCCTTTATCAGCTTCCTTGGAAGGGGGGAAAAAAATACCGACTCCTTCTTGAACAGAGCTTTTTGTTACCGAGCACTCAACACGAACGGAAGAATTCACTTCCATATCAGAGAGCATAAAATTGTACCACTGAGCCGGGGAGCTGGCTAATACAGGAAAATAACGGGAAAGTAAAATCGGTTCGTAATATTTCCAATTTTTCCTATCCTTAGTCGATAAAATATCTCTAGTTGTCCATTCTGATTCCCCTTGAAGATGTGGCTGCAAAGCTTTACGCAACTCTTGAACAGAAGAAAACCTCTGTACAGGATCAACAGCTATTGCTTTCATAGCAATTTGAGATAAAGAAGGGGGAATTTCTCGATAAGGCGCCATCTCTATAGGAGACAAAATACTGTCTTCATAAGGCAGTTTCCGCCCTTTTTTTCTCCGATATGGGAAAGATAAAGTCAACATTTGATAAAGGATAAGACCTAATGCATAAATGTCGGTCTTCTCCGAAGCCTCGGCTCCTAATAAGCTTTCAGGAGCCATATAATCAGGAGTCCCCACAATCTTTCCAGGAACTGTCATACTGGAATAACAGATATTTTTCTGACCATATGAAGAAAAACCTTCTTCATCTTTTTCTTGCTGCAACTCTTTAGCATGCTTAAAGATAGCAGCTCCCCAATCAACAATAACGACTTCTCCAAACAAGCCCAGCAGGATATTATCCGGCTTTAAATCCCGATGTAAAACCCCCTTTGAATGGATGTATTCTACAGTGGCACAAATTTTATCAAAAATTGGAAGAAAAGCCTTCACAGAAGTTTTTTCTTCCAATTCCTTGGAAAGGATCTCTTTTTGCCAAACGCTCTTTAATAAGTGTTTTAAAGAGAATCCCTCTATATAAGGCATTGTATAATAAACAGATTCGCCATCACTACATATGGAGTATACAGGAACGATACCAGGATGTATGAGGTCTGCGGCTATTTTTGCTTCCCGAAGAAAGCGTTTCCTCAGCAAAGGATTATCACTCAGATCTTCACGTATCTTCTTTAGAGCTACCCTACGAGAGCAAGCCTTATCATGGGCTAAATAGACTTCGCCCATGCCTCCTCTGCCTATTAGCCTAATTAATTCGTACCGTTGCAAAAGAAAAGCCTCTTTTAAAGCGATGCTATTTTATCCAAAATACTTTGCAACTCTTGACGGCTATTTCTTAGAGCGTCTTCTTTAGCTTGTACCAAGTTAGGATTAGCTCTAGTTCGGAAATCCTCGCTCGCTAATAGCTTAGACAAACTTTCTATACTATTCTCTAAACGAATTTTTTCTTTTTCTAGACGTGCATGCTCCTTAGCAAGATGTTCAGCAGGAAGAATTACCCCCACTTGAATTCCTTCCACAACCCCCAAACTAAAAATACAATCTTTTGGAGCTTCTGAAAGCTGTTCTATAGTTTTAATTCCTCCCAATGCACACATGATTGGAATACAAGCATCGAGCAATTCCTTTTTCTCTGAACTAATGATAAATGCTTGTAAAAGATCCCTAGGATCCAATTGCATCTCTCCTCGAATATTACGAATCGTATAAACCAGCTTTTCCGCTATAGCAAATGATTCTCTTAATCCCTGAGGGAAAGACAGCTCTATAGGTTGAGGATATCCTGCAATCATACAGGCTTCAGACCGTAACATACTCACAGCATGTCCAGTAACAGCATCCCCTAATCCATCACCTACAACACCTAGTGTTGTTTTTATCTTTTGGAAAAGCGTCTCAGTAATATACGGAACAATGGGGTGTAATACTCCCAAAATATTAACCAATAAAGTCGCTAAAAGCTTGCGCTTAGTAGCTCGTTGTTCGTCATTACCCTGTTTTCCGAACAATGTGGGTTTGATGATTTCGAGATAAGTAGAGCACAAATCATTTTTAAAGAAGTCATAAGCTAAAGCAGCTATTTTATCGAAAGAATAACAGTTGTAGTGGCTATCTATAAGAGCTAATAGTTCATTAAACCTATCTAAAATATAAAAATCTTCTAATCCAAGAAGATCCTTATTGACTCCTTCTTCTAAATCTCGACTTGTTAGCTCGGAAATATGTCCGAAAATAAACCGTGCGCCATTCCACAACTTATTAACGAAATTCTTATATTCTTCAAACAAACGATAATCGAGATCGATTTGCTCTCCGCGATTCGCACAGGAGCAAAGCGTAAAGCGCACAGCATCGGCACCATACATATCGATCATCTCAATAGGATCAATAACATTACCTTTCGATTTAGAAAGTTTTTCCCATTTAGCAACTACATTTTTTGGAAGAGCTTTCCCTTTATCATACTCACGTTTCTGATCCCCAGAGACATAAGTCCATTCCCCATTGTCATCATACTGCTTATAGGACTTACCAAAAATCAATCCGTGTAAAAAGACATCAGCAAAAGGCTTGGTATCAACCATTGCAGAACACATCAATACCATCCGAGTAACCCAGAAAAAGAGAATATCATGTCCTGTTACTAAGACAGAGGTAGGATAAAACTTTCTTAAATCCGCACTTTCTTCCGGCCAACCAAAACATGTCAAAGGCCATAATCCGGAAGAAAACCAGGTATCTAAAACATCAGGATCTTGATACCATGACTCAGGATCCTGCGCTACCTCCTCAGGGACTCCATCTCCATCGAAACAAATCACATACTCTTCATCATGCTTATTATGCCAAACAGGAATACGATGTCCCCACCAAAGCTGCCGACTAATGCACCAGTCTTTGAGATTATTTACCCAAGTAAGGTAATTTCTAATGAATTCCGGAGGGAAAAGATTAATTTCTTTGCTATTTACAAATTCTCTGAGAGATTCTCTGAATGAATCAACAGAAACAAACCATTGTTTTGAAAGGTAAGGTTCAATAATCGCTCCTGAACGATAAGAGACTCCTACTCGAGATGAATAGGCTTCCTTCCGAACAAACAAGCCTAAAGCCTCTAAAGAAGTGATAATATTCTCTCGAGCCGACTCTTTAGCTAAGCCTGTAAAAATCCCCCCATTCTCATTAATTTCTCCAGTTGGAGTCAAAATATTGATCATAGGAAGCCGATGATTCATCCCTGTCCGATAATCATCTTTATCATGAGCTGGGGTGATCTTAACAGCTCCAGTTCCAAAAGACGCATCAACAGAAAAATCACCAATAATAGGGATTTCCCTATCTACAAAAGGAACAATTACCTTAGCTCCTATCAAATGGCTATACCGTTCGTCTTCAGGAGAAACTGCAATCGCTGTGTCTCCTAACAGAGTTTCCGGACGTGTAGTAGCTACCGTAATAAACTCCTCAGAATTCACAACTGGATATCGGATATAATACAACCATCCTTCTCGCTCCTCATACTCGACTTCATCATCTGCTAAAGCCGTTTGCAAAATAGGATCCCAGTTAACTAGATAGTATCCCCTATAGATAACGCCTTTATCAAACAAAACTTTAAAAGCTTTTTTTACAGCACGATTGGCTTCAGGATCCATTGTAAACCGCTGCCTAGACCAATCACAAGAACACCCTAGCTGACGAAGCTGCGAAAGAATGACATTTTGACTTTTCTCCTTCCACTCCCAAACATGTTTCAAAAATTCTTCTCTAGAAAAATCCGTTCGTCGTTTACCAAGCGAAGATCGCAGATGTCTTTCCACAACAGTTTGCGTAGCAATCCCTGCGTGATCAGTTCCTGGAACCCAGCAAACCTCAAATCCTTTCATACGCTTATAACGGATAAGCATGTCCTGCAATGTATTCACAAGAGCGTGGCCCATATGCAGGATCCCTGTAACATTGGGAGGAGGCATAACTATCGAATACGCCGGTTTTTTACTATTAGCATCCGCTATAAACATCCCAGAGCGCTCCCAAAACGAATACACCCCAGACTCTGAACTTTTAGGGTCATACGCTTTAGGAAATTGATCTTCGTTCATGCCTTATTCCATTTATTTTGACTGTTAACAAGTCTCCGGTTTCTCAAAACATCTGAATTTTGAGTAAAGGGGTACTTTAACGGAAAACATATTGCCTTTAGAGGTTGATTATGATCAAGCGGGAGGTGCCTTAAGAGACTTGACCAAAAGCCTTCAATGAAATTACTTCCATCCACAAATGATGGCTTCGACTAAGAATCTCTTTATCATCTTTCGTCAAAGAAACCTTATAAGAAATAATACCTTGCCGATCCTGATAATCGCTATCTTTTAAAACATATACCTGATAGCCAGAAAGATATTGTACATCGTAAGAGAATTTTTCGGCTTCGCCATTGCCATAATATACCCATACGTGAAGAACCATGGGGAGAGAATTTCTAAAACATAAAGGCAGCCCCCAAGTAACAACTAGTTGCTGCCCTACAGATTCTACAACACATCCCCGATCTATACCGAGATGAGCCGCTGCCGTGTGCTCCTCATCGATAAATTCTAAAAATGAAGAGAGTGCAGGCCGCGAACATCCTTCTAAGCATATAGCCAAGAACGTCGCTGCCAAACACTTAAAACAATAACAGCGCAAAAACGAAAGCAAATAACGCAAAAGACTCAACAATCCCAATCGAAGCAAATGATTTACCGTATATCGCTGAGGAACGCGCATAAGCTTGAATAGCACTCACACAACACTTCCCTTGCATAAGAGCTGAAAGTAGCAATGCAGATCCTACAGCTATACCCATTACGATACCACTGACAGCAGAGACTTTTCCATCTTTAATTGCATCGTTTAGCAATAACATAAAAATCAATCCGTAAATAGATTGAGATGAGGGCATTGCAGACAAACCAATTATCTTTCCGTGTCCTTCATCGATTCGAGACATTACTGCATGAGAAGCAACCCCTGCCATTCCACATCCAATAGCACTACCAATCATTGCCAAGGCCATAGCTAATACAGGCCCCACTACTGATACATCTATCATATCTTTCCTTTACCTAGATCATTCCTATTTTATTCAACAAAGCACACATAAAACTCTTTGTATCAAATATTTTGAGACTTTTGACAAATTACCCTTTTCAATGGGTGCAAAAGTCTTCCACCGCCATCAAAGCTATAGTGATACCATTCTATAAAATTAAGACGGAGACCATGTATCACACCTCCCATAATGGAAAGTGCAATATTTACTGTATGCCCAAAGATAATTATCAAGACCCCTACTGCGGGGGAAAATCTTTCGCTCATTACCATGACAGTGTTCCCCACCATAGCTCCTGCTAAACTAAGAGCATACAGTCGTAAATAGGACAAAACATCTGAAAACACTTGAATAACAGCTGTTACCTCATCCAGGCCTCGTAATCCTCTCTGGATAATTCCGCCTAAAACAGCTATGCCTAAGCCTATAAATGTTACATAATATCCTACTTGCCCCCCTAATTCATAAGGAACGTGTAAGGCATAATGAATCAGAGAAACGGCTTGTAAATAGATAGGCAGATACATATACGCTCCGCACATGAAAACTACCCAGCCTATAGAAGAATACCTTTGTCTACAGTAGCGCAACATCCCTAAAGACAAATGAACTACCCCTACCAACAAAGCTATTTCCATTAGAATATTATCTGTAAATTTATCATAAACAACAGCTTTGTATACAGAATCTCCACTGCTAGTCCCTTGAGCCAAAAGAAACTCTTTAGGAGTTTTTTTATCCTTGAGCACAGGATAATCATGCACCAATTCTTTATAGCCTTTGGGGCGCTCCTTCAGGTAGTACTCAGCTTTCTTCATAGCAAGAAAATGCGTCAACGAATATTCCCGAAAAGGACTTGTATAGCTGACCGACACGCCAAAGAAGGATGTTGTAGCCCCACCCCAGCAAACGCATCCACCCCCTAATATCATAAACATTTTCAGAAAACGTTTTAATGCCAGAGAATGCTTTACCTGCTTCCGAGCTTTGAAAGACAAGAATAATGAAGTTGCTAAAAATATTAAACCGTACCCTGCATCATTAATAATCATTGAGAAGAATACGAAAAAGGATAAAAAGACCCATAAGGAAGGATCCTTATCTGTGGATGCGGGGGTATCATAAATATTGACCAAAGATTCCCCTAAAGCTCCCAGTCCATGGTTCTCTAAATATGTAGGGATTACTTCATCTGGATCGGGTTGCACCCGTTCTAAATAAACTCCTAAACTATTACAAAGCTTTTCTACTTCAGTCAAACGATCGACAATAACCCAACCCAAAGCACTAAACACTTTGTCATCGAATAAATCTTCTGTACTAGCTTCTGCATGCTGTAAAGTTTGCTCATTACATTGCTCACATAAAGCTTCTAATAATTCTTCTCGATAAGCATATAACTCACAAACACGAGCTTTCTTTTTACGCAAAAGGGTTTGAAGATGTTCTTCTTCTTCTCGCAATTCTCCAACAGAACGAGGAGCTTCTATTTCTGTAAAAATATCTTTGGATAGAGAGACAACCCCAATAACAACATAGTAATCATAGTTGTATGCTGTTGCTAGATAGAAAACATTCTCTTCCTCAACCTCTAAAGGAGCTCCTTCTATATGTTTTTTATAGAAAAATCGAACAGATAAACCTGTTTTCAACGTTAATTCACGAATTTCCTCAGAGGAGAAATTCCCTAGAGGTTTAACGCGAAAAATTTCTTTACTCAAGGCCTTTAAAGAATCTGTAATCGTTGTAATTTCATGATTAAGATCAAAAATTTCCTGAAGAAGCTGTTCTGTTGTCAGATATCCAGATTTGACTAACACTAAATCTGATGGCGAATATTTATTCGTTAACAAATTGAGTGTTTTTAACCCTTCAGAAATCCTACGAACATTTTCTGAATCCTTGAGTTTGTTTTTTGCCAAAAATTCGACAGCTCCAAGCTCTCGGCACGCAGAGAAAAATTCAGACTTTTTACGTCCAATAAATAAGTATTTATCCACGTTTATGCGCATGCAGACTACTCCTTATGCTGCTGAATTTTTTTCTTAGCCATTTTCATCTGACCCACATCGGTAATACTCCGATCACTTAAGAAAATAGCTATCTTTTTAATCGTTTGCGAAGTTGTCGGTATTAATTTTTTTTCAAAAAGATTAACCCGAATGGAGACACGACGAAGCTCTTCTTCCAAAAGACGCAGTCTCTCTTGAGCATTTTCAGCATAAATTTTACTCAGAACATACTCTTTTGCGGATGCAATTAAAGAATCTATCCAAATAGGGGTATCCAGCAAAGAATATTCTAGAGAAGTCAGTACAACGCGCTTCAACAAAGGAACTTCCACTCCAGCGATATTCTCAACATCCTTTTCAAAAATATCGATAGAAAAACATTGCTCAACAGCATCCGTATAGAGGGGGATGCTGAAAAGTTCTGCAAAAGCATGCATCCTATCTCGAGCCTGTTCATTAGCTGCCATACTTTCTGCTGCGGAACGCATTGCAGATTGTACTTCAGCCTGCAATAAAGCCTTCTTCAACTTCAATGTAGGAAGATACATCCCCAATAGATTAAGCTTTTGTTTCTCAGCTCGATAAGAATTTTTCGTTAATTTTATTTGTGAAGACATGCTTTCGGCCAATATTTCTGAATCAACTGCTCTTTAATTCCAACTTCCTCAGAATGAAAACTTTGTGCCAAAATTTTCCATCCGATATCTAAAGCTTCTTCAAGAGGAATATTCACCTCCAGACTCATTAATCGCGTCTCAAACAGCTCTGCAAAAGCTAATAATTTTTTATCCCAATTGGAAAGTTTGAAACCCATGGACATCCGTTCTGCAGACTTTCTAGAGTCCGCGTAAAGACGAATCAGCGCATTTGCTAAATCCCCATGATCTTCTCGAGTCCTTTTACCAATGACTAGTTGTTTCAACCGAGATAACGACCCAAAAGGATCTATTCGATTATCTTTCAGATAAAACTGTCCTTCTGTAATGAAGCCTGTATTATCAGGAACTGGGTGCGTGATATCATCCCCTGGCATCGTAGTCACACTAATCAAAGTAATGGATCCACCTTGCGCTATATCTACAGCTTTCTCATAACGTACAGCAAGATCAGAATACAAAGATCCTGGATACCCCCTGTTTGCTGGAATTTGATCCATTGTGATAGCGATCTCTTTCAAGGCATCAGCAAAAGCTGTCATATCTGTTAACAAAACCAGAACATTTTTCTTTTGCTCTAAAGCAAAACGCTCAGCACAAGCTAAAGCCATATCAGGAATTAACACACATTCAACTGGGGCATCTACAGCTTTATGAATGAACATAACGCATTTATCAGCGAATCCTAAACGTTGAGATTCTTCGACAAAAAAGCTGTAATCAACAAACGTTAATCCCATCCCTCCAATGATTACAATATCTGCATCTGTTTGAGCGGCAATACGCATTAACAATGCGTTATGATTTTCTCCTGAAGAAGAAAAAATAGGAATCTTTTGGGACTTCACTAAACAATTGAACATATCAATCATTGGTATGTTCGTGCGTACCATTTCTCTTGGAACAATCCGACAAACAGGATTAAAAGAAGGAGTTGTAATAGGTATCGGCTCTCCAAAACAAATCTCTTCATTGTCAATAGGTTTCCCTGTACCATTGAAACGTCTTCCTAATAGAGAATCCCCGTATACAACCTCCATAGGTCTTCCCAAAAAGACTACTTTGTCTCCTGTCGACAATCCAGAAGTGCCTCCAAACACTTGTAGAGTCACTTTCTTCGCATCGAAACGCAAAACAGAAGCATAAGACGAGCGCCCATCAGCTCGCTCAATCTGCACTAATTCACCTAAAGAGGCTCCTTCGGCCTCTACAGTAATCAAGTTCCCCTTGATATCCGTAATTCTTGTATATATTGTTTGCATACCTACGCCGTCTGCACCATTTTGCTTTCTAATAGTTTATAGATCACTTCTAGCCCCTTCTGATAGTCTTCAGAAAGGAATTTTTGACCATTCAGCGTTTTAATTTTACTTTGAAGCTCTAAAAAGAAACTCCGAGCATTATCTGGACAATCAAAACAGAATCTAGAGCTAAAAATATGACTCATTAAAGAAAAAAGCTCTATTTGACGATCAAAAGGACAATAACAGTCCTCTGCATCGAAAGCGTTTTGCTGTAAGTAACAGAAATCATACAACTCTGATTTCAAAAAGATTTCTATATCTTCCATAGAAATCCCTTCTTCCCCAACAACTTCTATTCGCTTACCAATTTCTGCTCCTTCTTCTAAGAAACGAGAAGCTTTTTTAACGGAATCTCCCCATCCTGGAACTTTTTTCTCTAAAATCTCCGCCACAGAATCCAAGTACTTAGACCATGAAATCATCGGATCAATAGAAGGATACCGTCTAGCATCTGCTCTAGCCTTAGAAAGCCCACAGAAAGCCCCAACAACAGATAAAGTTGCTTGTGTAACAGGCTCTTCAAAATTTCCTCCTGCGGGAGAAACCGCTCCACAGATAGTCAAGGAGCCTTCCGATCCATCTTTCATTTTCACAGCCCCGCCTCGCTCATAAAAAGCTGCTATTCGAGACGCCAAATAGGCTGGGAAAGCTTCTTCTCCAGGGATTTCTTCTAATCGCCCTGAAATTTCCCTTAAAGCTTGAGCCCATCTAGATGTCGAGTCAGCCAATAACAAAACATGCAACCCCATTTGACGGTAATATTCTGCTATAGTAATACCCAAATAAATGGAGGACTCTCTAGCTGCTACAGGCATGGAAGATGTATTACAAATAATACAGGTCCTATGCATCAAAGACTGCCCCGTATGAGGATCTGTCAAATGCGGGAACTCCTGAAGAATTTCTACAACCTCTCCAGCTCGCTCTCCACAAGCACACAAAACTACGATATCTACAGCTGCATACTTAGATAAATGGTGCTGTAAAACGGTCTTTCCTGCACCAAAAGGCCCTGGAGTACAAAAAGTTCCTCCCTTTAAGACGGGGATCTGAGTATCTAATACTCGTAACCCAACATCCATAATTTCATGAGACGGTACCTTTTCCCCTTCTAAAAAAGCCTGTTTAATGGGCCATTTCTGAACCATTGTAAATTCAAGCTCGGCTCCTGAAGCAGTACGTCCTTTAGCAATAACGGTATCAACAGTGTAATCTCCTGAAGAAATGACCCAAGTGATAGTCACTTCCTCAAAACAAGAGAAAGGAACCATGATTTTATGATCAAACCGCCCTTCCTTTACTGTACCAAGCACATCTCCCCGAGATAGAACATCCCCGACAGAAGCCTTTTGCGTATAAGCCCATACAGTTTCCCGACAAATGGCATTAACATACTCCCCTCTTTTCAAGAACAAGCTTGTATCTGCCAATACCTCTAAGCGATTCTGAAGTCCGTCAAAAATACCTTGCAATAGACCGGGCCCAAGTTCCGCTTCTAATAAATGCCCGGAAAAAGTTACCAAAGCGCCTCGAGAAATTCCTTGAGTTTCCTCAAAAACTTGGACTTTAACCTCATCTCCCACAACTTCTATAATTTCCGCTTTCAACCAAGTATCATCCACGCTGACATAGGCCACTTCTCCTTGACGCACATGCCCATCAAAATGCACCCGCAATAAATTTCCGTAAGCTTCTACGACATAGCCCTGCGTCGTTTGTTTTGAAGTTGCTACCATTTGATTCCTTTCTCCATCAAATTAATCAGTTCTTTCCCTTTTTGAACGCTCACATAGCTATTACGAATAGCCATTAAATAGGTAGTTACACGAGAAAGAATTGCATCTGCGTTAAAGTATTTGTCTCGTGACATCTCTTCCACTTTGTGAAACTCGTAGAGGGAGAGAGTCTGATTTAACATGTGCGGAAGACGCCCGTAATCTCCTAAAACATCTTTCAACTCAAAAAATTCATCCGGAAGTTCGTAATTGGGAGAATCTTTTTGCATCAACACATGCAAAACAACAGGATTCGAACTATCTTCATCCCGAAGGACAAAAGAGACATCTTTCTGCATTACTCTAGCTCGAAAGCCCGCTAAAATAATGCGTAAATCTTGCTTAAAGCGAAAATAGGTTCTAAGAAATTCTGAAGGATAACTTTGATAATGATCTAGAAAACTCCTAACTAGCTCTGAAAAATTAGCCAAACGTTCTTGAGAAGTTTTATATCGCAATAAAAAGTCTTTAAAAAAGTCTTCAAATTCCCATTCATCTGACCACATCTGCAGTCGCAATAAAGTTTCTACATTATTGTTTGTGACAGTCCCAAAGGAAAACGGAACGGGCTTACCAGACCAGAAAAAAGCAAAATTCTCTAAATCAAAAAAACGAAGCAGCACCACATAGGATTTCCAATCCTGCTCTGTAAAGTTCAGAGATAATAGATCGTTGATTTCTTGGAATAAATAAAGAGGGGGGGATTCTGGTTGTTGAGGAGAAAGAAAGGAAGATAAAAAATAATATTGATTCATAACGCACTCTTGCAACCTCAACTAAGAAATTCCCTGGATTAACTTTTCCAGAGACCAGTCTTCTTTTCTCAATGCATATAAAAAAGCTCCGAAAATACCGGAGCTTTTATTATCAACGAGTATTCCCTAACAACGATTCAAATAACATAGCTCCTCAACGCAAAGATTTCTAACAAGACTGAAAAATCATTTCTCGAAAATCTTTTTGCAAAAATCTAGTCAATAAATCCAATAAAGCTTCTGAGCTAATATCTAAAACCCAATTGCGCTCTTCCACTTTCAATTGCGCTCCACCAGAGAATTTTCCAATTACCACTCCCTTATCTTTGAGCTTAGACGTAATCTCCTTCCCTAAAGCTTCATTAACAGCTCGAGCCGATACATGCTTTCCTATACATGCAGAAAGATTCCCTGAAATCCCCTGTGTTTCAACAGTCTGCACCAAAGCTTGTACAAACTTAGCGCTTACTCCAGGATCGGTAGTAACCCCATCCAACCACTCTACTAAGGACTCTTTGAAAATCTTCGTTTCCACAGCTTGCTTTAAATTTTCTAGAGAACGCTTACCAGCCTGAACTAGAGCAGCCTCTCCTTTTTTTAAGGTTTGGCTAGCAGTTTCTTCCGCAGAGCGAATGATCCTTTGCGCTTCTTCTTTTGCTTCTTCCACAATACGTTTTGCTTGCTCTCTTGCATTATGGACAATAGAACCAGCCTCTTCCTCAGCGGGTTTTAAAGTCTCCTCTCGCAAAGTATCACATATTTGCTTCAATTTATCCTGAGCGCTGAGATCTGCCATATCTGAATACCAAGAAAAACAACGTTTATCTTAAAAAAACAATCAATTATGATCCGGTTAACCCCCAAGATTAGATCATAATAACGTTTAAAATCAAACACTAATCCTTATGAAAAGAGTTATCCTCTGCTCTCTTTTGTTAGCTAGTTTTCCTTCCGTCGCAAAAGCATCTTCAGACAAAAAATCTCTTTCTAGAGCAGCCCAATTACGAGAAAAACGAAAAGAACTTCTTCATGTTTCTGGGAAACCCTCCCCTCGCTATGCTTTAAGGAAACGAGCTTTAGAAGCAAAAAAAAATAAGCCCTCCGTAAGCTGGGTAACCTATTCTAACTCGACATACTCTTTCTTAATCCCTAACACCTGGCAATGCATCGATGATAAAACACAACTTCCAGAAAAATTAGATGTTTTATTCATCGGAAACGGCGCTGGAGGATTAACTCCGACGATAAATAGCTCCCACGAGATTATTCATAAAACAGAGGAAGCTTATATTCAGGAAATTTTAGAATACCATCGTGCAAATGAAATGACTCTTGAGTCATCTATCTTTACACATATTCAGGCCCCCAGTGGCAAGTTCACCATTATTAAAACAGAAAAAAACACCTCTTGGGGACGCGTTTTTTGCCTTCAAGGGGTTTCTGTAATTGACCACACGGCCTATATTCTTACTAGTACTTCTACTATAGAAGACTATCCTAACGTCTCCCTTTCTCTCCTGAAAGCAGCTTCTTCTTTCAAACTTTCAGAAAAAGAAGAAGCTGCCCGGGGTGACGCCATTCTAGAAAAAGCTTTGCAAGATTTACAAAATGGAAAATAGCGCAATGCTATCCGTGATATAAAACTTCTCCTCGCAGAGAATCGAAAATAAATCGCACTTGCACAGACTTGCCAGCTAGATTTAAATTCAAAAAGACTGGGAAACGAGAGAACAGCAGCTGAAAAGGAATTTCAACACTTTTCTCTTCAACAGAAACGGAGACGGCAGCATCTCCTAGAATAGACTTAGCTTCATAAATTCTTAAACAAAGAGCTGAAAATCGTCTGATAGCATCACATATCTCAGCATCGAATACAAAAGAAGCCTCACACTTATCGCATGTAAGAAAATTTTCTAAATCTATTACAGAGAAAGCCACGTTCCCACCACAACAATGTGGACAAGAAAAACACAAAGCCTGTTCCTTTTTTCCCATGACATCCTTTCTATTCAATGCTGCTTTACATCACTACTATAAAACTAGGCTTCTTGAGCAGCAATTTGTCTAATAAACTCAGTAACTGCAGATTCTAAAATTTGAGTATCTCCAGAAAAGATTCTAATTCCCTCGGCTAATTTCTCTGTTGCCATAGCATCTTCGTTCATCAAAAATCGGAACACACTTTCTGATAGCTCAACAGGTTGAATATCTAATTTTTTAGCTTCTTCAACACTTAGCTTTCTTTCAACAGGTTGTTGCTCTTTTTTGAGTTCTTCTAATATCTTTGGAGAGATAGTTAAAAAATCACACCCAGCTAAAGCTAACACTTGTTCTTTTGTTCTGAAAGAAGCTGCCATGATCTGCGTTGGAATATCAAATTTCTTATAATATGAATAGATATTCGCGACTGAAGCGACTCCAGGATCTGCTTCAATAGAATACCCCTCTGCACCATAAGCCGCAATCCACCAATCATAAATTCGACCAACAAAAGGGGAAACCAATGTTACTTTTGCTTTCGCTGCCGCAATCGCTTGTACAAGACTAAAAATTAAGGTCACGTTGCAGGCAATCCCTTGGTTTTCTAATACTTCTGCAGCACGAATACCTTCCCATGTCCCAGGAATTTTAATTAACAAACGCTTCTTATCTCCCCCCATTTTTTCAAATAGTTGGGACAAGAAAATCGCCCGTTGAACCATTGCTTCTGTATTAAAAGAAAGACGAGCGTCGATTTCTAATGAAACCCGCCCAGGAACATATTTTAGAATCTCAAGGCCTAAATTGACTTGGATCTTATCTAAAACAAAAGTAAGTGTCTGAACATCATCACCATTCTGTCTAATTCCCCAAGAAATAGCCTCTGTCAACATTGACTGATACTTAGGCTCTTGAGCAACCTTTAAGATCAAAGAAGGATTTGTTGTAGCGTCCTGAACATCTAAAGTCTTAATTAAATCAGGATCTCCAGAATCTCCAACAAGGACACTCCAAAGCTTAAGCTGATCGAACTGGCTAGACATAAACACCTTGTCAATTTTTGACTTTATGCGAAGCCTACCAAAAAAAATGATACTATTCAAGGGGGTTGTGATCATATTACTCCCCCCTTTCAAGTTTTTGAGGCAGACCCTTAGCCTGCTACAGACTCAAACTCACTATCGAAGTCAAAGACCAAGTCTTCTTGCTCTTTTTCGAGGTGCTGCTTAATACGTTTATGCGTATCAAATCCTGTACCACCAGGGATCATGTGCCCCATAATCACATTCTCTTTGAATCCTAGCAGATAATCTGTCTTACTACTGCAAGCAGCATCTGTTAAAACTCGAGTTGTGTCCTGGAATGAGGCCGCGGAAATAAAGGACTCCGTTCCCAAAGAAGCTTTAGTGATTCCAAGCAGCACTGGAACAGCTTGAGCAGGTTTCCCTCCATCCTCTTCCGTACGGCGGTTTTCTTCATAAAACTCTTTCTTATCGACATCCTCTCCGAACAACAAGGTTGTATCACCTGGATCAGTAATACGCACTTTCTGCAACATCTGTCGAACAATAATTTCAATGTGTTTGTCATTAATGTCCACACCTTGCAGTCGGTATACTTCTTGAACCTCATTAACCAAATATTTCTGCAATTCACGAACCCCACAAATTTCAAGAATTTCATGAGGAACGACTAAACCGTCCGTTAACTGCTGACCTTTGATTACGCTATCTCCACGTTGCACGATCAAGTGTTTGGTCAAAGAAATCAGATGCTCTTCTTCCATTCCCGTAACTTCATCACGCACAACAAGAATACGCTTATTCTTCTGGATACCTTTGAAGTCTACAACCCCATCAATCTTAGCAATATCCGCGGCATCTTCAGGCTTACGAGCTTCTACTAACTCTGCAACCCTAGGCAAACCACCAGTAATATCCTTCGTTTTAATTGCTCCTCGAGGCAATCTCGCTAACAACATTCCTGGAGCAATACGTTGCCCCTCTTCAACAGAGATAATAGCCCCAGAAGGAATGGCATATGTACCAACCAATTCCTGCATATTGGCGTCAGCATATATAGCAATCTGAGGATGCAATTCTCCCCTGTGTTGTTTCACAATTAATTCGACAAGACCCGTGTTCTTATTCGTGACTTTCTCTGTGGAAACTCCTTCCACTAAATCTTCATAGTGAACGAATCCTGGCTTATCACAGATAATTGGGATATTGTGGAGCTCAACTTCAGCAATTCTTTGTCCGGCCGTGACAGCTGCACCGTCATCAACCAAAATCTTAGCTCCCAATTCTACTGGGAATGTCGCTAAGCTTTCGATGGACTTCGTACTCAAAAGCTTCTTGTATTCACTCAAACTTCGTCCTTCGTCACGGACCAAGTGAAGAGCTCCCATCTTATTCAGAACAAGATTATTACCTTCTTGGTCTACAACAAAGCGTAAGTCTAAGTAAACAAGAATTCCATCACACTCGGCAACGATTTCTGGAGTTGAGGATGTCGCAGCAATCCCCCCAAGGTGGAACGTTCTCATTGTTAACTGAGTTCCAGGTTCCCCAATGGATTGAGCAGCAATAATACCAACAGCTTCTCCTAATCCAATCAGCCGGCCATTAGCAAGGTTCAAACCATAACACTTGGCACAAACTCCTCGCCGGCTTTCACAAGTAAGCGTAGATCGGATTTTTACGCTATCAATACCTGCATCATCAATAGCCTCAGCTTGGGAAGAAGTTAATACATCCCCAGCATAGGCTAAAACGTTACTTTTATCTCCTGGCTGATAGACATTTTCAGAAACTGTACGTCCATAAATACGGTCTTTCAAAGGCAGTAATTCTTCAGACCCCTGACGGATTGTCGACACCTCAATATGATTCAATGTACCACAATCTTTTTCTGTAATGATAACATCCTGAGCAACGTCCACCAAACGACGGGTTAAATATCCGGAATCCGCAGTTTTAAGCGCTGTGTCTGCTAATCCTTTTCTAGCTCCGTGAGAAGAAATAGAGTACTCAAGCACTGTCAATCCTTCTCGGAAGTTAGAAGTAATTGGAGATTCAATAATGGCTCCGTTAGGTTTAGCCATCAATCCCCGCAAAGCTCCAAGCTGTTTCAACTGAGATTTGTTTCCTCTAGCTCCAGAATCAATCATTAAGAACAGCGGATTATGTTTGCTATTGGTTTGCTTTTTGATCTCAGCATACAACGCATTAGATAAAAGATCGGAAACTTCAGTCCAGATACTAATTGTCTTGGAATGCCGCTCCCCATCGGTAATAATACCGTCTTCATATTGTTTCTTAACGACAGCAACCTTATCGTAAGCGTCTTTCAAAATCTCTTTCTTAATTTCAGGAATTCGAACATCCTTCAATCCCATAGAAATTGCAGCTTTCGTAGATTGCACGAAACCTAGCTCTTTCAAATCATCCAAAAAGCGTACAGTAGCTTCTAAACCAACTTTCTTATAGCATTGCAAGATTAGCTCACTGATACGTTTACTTGGCATACTATAGTTTTGGAAGCCAAGTTCTTTAGGAACGATTGTGTTGAAAAATACGCGGCCAGGAGTGGTCTCAATAATTTGACCATCAATTCGAACTTTAATGGCTTCATGAATATGAATCCCTCGTCCAGTTTCATCCCGACGAGAACCACATATCTCATCCTTAAGGATAAAACCTCCAGCATTCAAAGCACGAAGTACTTCTACTTCATCTTTAAATACTTTAGTTTTCCCTCCGTGTTCTTCAGGAAAATACGTTGGATCAGCCATCAAATAATAGATGCCCAATGTCATATCCTTAGAAGGTGTGGCAACAGGTTTTCCAGAAGATGGCAAGAAAATGTTATCAGGAGCCATCATTAACACCTTCGCCTCTAACTGAGCTTCAATAGAAAGAGGCACGTGAACCGCCATTTGGTCTCCATCGAAATCGGCGTTAAACGCTGCACACACTAATGGGTGAACCCGAATCGCTTTCCCTTCAATCAACACTGGCTCAAAAGCCTGTATTCCCAATCGGTGCAAAGTAGGAGCTCGGTTCAATAAGACTGGGTGTCCTTTAATGATTTCCTCAAGAACGTCCCAAACCTCTGGTGCGCCTCGTTGAATCATTTTCTTTGCTGAACGGATAGTATAAACACTACCCTGATCTTTTAGTCGCTTGATAATGAATGGCTCGAACAACTCTAACGCCATTTCTTTGGGCAAACCACATTGATTAAACTTCAACTCGGGACCAACAATAATAACAGAACGGCCAGAGTAGTCTACTCGTTTACCTAATAAGTTTTGTCGGAAACGACCATTTTTCCCTTTTAACATCTCTGATAGAGACTTAAGGGGTCTATTTCCTGCTCCCATAACAGGATGTCCATGACGTCCATTATCAAACAGAGCATCCACAGCTTCCTGTAACATCCGTTTCTCATTGCGAACAATTACCTCAGGAGTCTTCAAGCGCAAGATAGCTTTCAAACGATTATTTCGATTAATAACCCTACGATATAAATCGTTCAGATCTGAAGTAGCAAAACGCCCTCCATCCAATGGAACTAAAGGACGAAGATCTGGTGGAACAACAGGGATGTTCTTCAAGACCATCCATTCTGGACGGTTAGAGGAAGATACAAACCCTTCTACAATCTTCAACCGCTTAGCAAGCTTCATTCTTGCTTGCTGGGATTTTGTTTTTCTCAAACGATCTTTAAGCTCACCAAGGAGGCTTTCTAAATCCTCGGATTTAAGAAGATCATAAACAGCTTCTCCCCCCATTTTGGCGACAAAAGCATCTTTACCCCATTTCTCAACAACTTCTCGATATTTTGCATCATTCAGAAGTTGTTTTTTCACAAGATCAGTATTACCTGGATCAATGACAACGTATTCTTCGTAGTAAATTACACGCTCCAAATCCGAAGCTGTCATTCCCAAAACATTACCAATTCTAGATGGAGTAGTTTTGAAAAACCAAATGTGAACAATAGGAACAGCTAATTCAATATGAGCCATTCTTTCTCGTCGCACCTTAGACAGCGTGACTTCCACTCCGCAACGATCACACACAATACCTTTGTGCTTAATCTTCTTGTATTTACCGCAGTAACATTCCCAGTCCTTAGTAGGACCGAAAATCTTCTCACAAAACAATCCGCCTTTTTCAGGCTTGAATGTGCGATAATTGATCGTCTCAGGTTTCTTAATTTCGCCACAAGACCACTTGTCGCGAATAGTCACATCTGAAGCAATCCCAATTTCTAACTTATCAAACAACCCTTCTTTTGCTAGGGCTGCATCGTCTCGAGAACCTTCTTTGAACATTAACTTATCTCCAACAAGTGTTTTTTAAGCATCTACTACCATAGGGCGAACATCGAGCCCTAGACCTTGCATTTCTTTAATCAAAACATTGAACGACTCAGGCGTTCCAGAACGAAGTAAGTTTTCTCCTTTAACGATTGACTCATAGATACGAGTTCTTCCCGAAACATCGTCAGATTTCACGGTTAGGATCTCTTGTAACATATGAGCTACTCCATATGCCTCCAAGGCCCAAACTTCCATCTCCCCGAATCTTTGTCCTCCCATCTGAGCTTTTCCTCCGAGAGGCTGTTGGGTAACGAGAGAGTAAGGTCCTATCGAACGAGCATGGATCTTATCTGCAATCAGGTGGCTCAATTTCAACATATAGATGTATCCAACAACCACTTTACTGTCGAAACGCTCTCCAGTCTTACCATCGAATAAGTAGGATTTACCATCTTCAGGTAAGCCTTGCTCGATCATCATGTCCCAAATACGCGATTCAGGGAACCCTTCAAAGACAGGAGTCTTAACATAGATACCTGCTGTTTTTGCAGCATATCCCAGATGCGTTTCCAAAACCTGTCCAAGGTTCATTCGAGAAGGCACCCCTAATGGGTTCAAGATCATCTGTACCGTCTCTCCATTCGCCAAGAAGGGCATATCCGCTTCAGGAACAATCTTGGAAACAACCCCTTTGTTTCCGTGACGTCCAGCCATTTTATCCCCAACTTGTAATTTTCGTTTGGAGGCTACATAGACCTTAACTTGTCGGATTACCCCGTGGTCTAAATCGGCATCACCCTCTTTTATGTGTTCAGCCTCTGTCTTGTAATTTACTTCCAAACGCTGAACAGCTGTTTCATAGTTAGAAAGAATGTCTTTCAAAACATCGTACATATCACAAGGAGCCATTAGGAGATCAACTAAAGACTCTCTTTCTAAAAGCTCTATAGTTTCTTGATCAAAAACAGCCCCTTCCTGCACTAAAATATCTGCAGAGCGTCGATGAATGATTGCCGCAGGAGCTTTCTCATTAAGCAATAAAGCTCCCAACTTCTCTCTATGTTCCATCTTCAACTGAGCAAGCTGGCTCTTATACTCTTTTTGCAAGTCTTTAAGATGCACAGCCTCTTCAACCAGTTCATCATCACTCTTAGACAAGCGATCTTTTCTACTGAAGACTTTAACATCCATCACGACCCCTTCTGTACCAGGAGGAACCGTTAAAGAAGCATCTTTAACATCAGCAGCTTTTTCACCAAAAATAGCTCGCAATAAGCGTTCTTCAGGAGCTAACTCAGTTTCAGATTTTGGAGTGATTTTACCAACAAGAATATCCCCAGGCTTAACTTCAGCACCAATACGGACAATTCCGTCTTCTCCTAAATTTGCTAAAACTTCCTCAGAAACATTCGGAATGTCTCTTGTGATTTCTTCTTTACCAAGTTTAGTATCTCGGGCTGTCAGTTCAAACTCTTCTATGTAGATAGAAGTATAGGCATCCTGTTTGATTAATTTTTCAGAGATGATAATCGCATCTTCGAAGTTGTACCCATACCAAGGCATAAAGGCTACTAGCACGTTTTTACCAAGTGCAAGTTCTCCTTTATCCGTTGCAGGTCCATCAGCCAAAACATCCCCATGTGTCACTACATCTCCGACAGAACATAACGGAGTCTGGTTGATGCATGTTCCAGAGTTAGATCTTAAGAACTTTTTAAGTGGATATGTATCTTTCAGCGTTGGGTTATTTTTCTTCGCTACAACAATCTCGTAACTGTCGACATATTCAACAACCCCATCTTCTTGAGCAACAACAATAGCTCCAGAATCCTTAGCTGCACGTCCTTCTAATCCAGTTCCGACAATAGCAGCCTCCGTTTTCAATAAAGGCACAGCCTGCCGTTGCATGTTCGATCCCATAAGAGCTCGGTTAGCATCGTCATGCTCTAAGAAAGGAATAAGCCCGGTAACTACAGACACCAATTGTTTAGGAGAGACGTCCATATGTGTGACCGTACTCGTATCCGCTTCAAAAGCTTCTCCTTTATACCGAGCCCAACATACAGAATCCTTAAACATGTTATATTCATCAAGCTCCGCAGATGCCTGAGCGATGACACAATCCTCTTCAACATCAGCAGTCATGTACTCAATTTCATCTGTTACGATGCCATCACGCACAACGCGATAAGGAGTCTCAATAAAGCCAAATTCATTGATCTTAGCAAAAGAGGACAAGGAAGTGATCAATCCAATGTTTGGTCCTTCTGGAGTTTCAATTGGACAAATTCTACCATAGTGGCTGGAATGAACGTCTCGAACTTCAAAACCGGCTCTTTCCCTATTCAATCCTCCAGGTCCTAATGCAGATAATCGACGCTTATGTGTCAATTCCGCAACAGGATTCGTTTGATCCATAAATTGGGACAACTGGGAACGGCTAAAGAAATCTTTCAAGACACTAACTAGCCCTTTGGCAGAAATAATTTTTCCAGGAGTTAACGTATCGGAAGAAAAATCGAAGAGATTCATTCTTTCTCGAACGATTTTTTCCATTCTAGCCAATCCTGATCGGCAATGATTCTGAATTAATTCTCCAACAGAACGGACACGTCGGTTTGCCAAATGGTCGATATCATCGATAGACGTCTTCTCATCACCCATTCGCAAACGAATTAGATACTTTAGAGCTCCAATAACATCTTCTTTTCTCAAAGTCACTTGAGACAGTGTTTCGTCATCTAGAGGGAACCCTAATTTTTTATTTAATTTATAACGTCCAACACGACCTAAATTATAACGTTTAGAATCGAAAAATAGACGCATAATCGTAGAACGAGCATTAGCTAAAGTTGCTGGCTCACCTGGACGCAATCTGCGGTAAAAATCTTTAAGAGCAGCTTCGTAAGAATCTGTAGGATCTTTTGCCAACATCTTGATAATTGGATGATTTTCATCAGCTCCAACGGCAATTTTTAAAGATTGTACCCCAGCATCCAAAATGCGCTTCAGCATAGCAGTACTGAGTTTCTCTCCAGCCTTCCCGTAAACTAACGAAGAATCCGCATCTACTACATTGTCTGCTAAAACTTTACCAACTAAAGCAACAAAATCTTTTTCTGAACGCAGAGAGTGCTCTTCTACAGCGAAAAATTCTTCGATAATATCAGCATCTGTCGAATACCCCAATGCTCGAATAAACGTCATAGCTAAAATCTTTCTACGACGTTTTTTCCTATCAATGTGAATATAGATGAGGTCATTAATATCAAAAGAAGCCTCTAACCAACTTCCTCGATAAGGAATAATTCTAAAAGAGAACAAAACATTCCCTTTAGAATGTTTCTCCTGCTCAAAGTTAATCCCTGGAGAACGGTGAACTTGAGAAACAACGACCCTTTCTGCTCCATTGATAATAAAGGTTCCCTTGTCAGTCATAATAGGAATAGTTCCCATATAGACTTCTTCTTCCTTAATTCCCGTTTCATCAGTCAAACGGAAACGAACCTTTAAGGTAACGCTATAAGTAATTCCCCGACGAATACACTCTTCTGGGGAGTATTTGGGCACTCCTAAGTTATAAGAGAGGTACTCTAAAATCGTAGCTTCATTGTATGATTTGATAGGGAAAATTTCTCTGAAGACTTCTTCTAAACCAATGTTTTCTCGCTCTTCAGCTAGCTTCCCAATTTGAAGAAACTGCTTATACGACTTGATTTGAACTTCGACAAGATTAGGAAGATCTAAAATATCTTCTTTCTTTTTGATGCTGACCCGCTCCGGGCACTTGAACATGCGAGCTCTCCTAAGACTTTAAGACTTTTGGCGATACATTCCCTTATTTAGTTTCTCTATAGAGATCCCTAAACAGGCTATGACTAATGCTTTACTGACTAGGACAAGACCGAGCCTATCCAATATTGAAAACTGGATATTCTCAATAAAACTATCCTTTCAACAAACATATCACCTTGATTTCATTAAGAAAAAACCATTGCAACAGAAGTATTCTGTATGCGATGCCAAATACTAAAAATTAAGTCCAGACAAATCCGTTAAGATATACCGGGAACTCTCCTGTGCAGTTAAACGGAAAGAGAAGCTTGTAGAAACCTCCAAGCATCTCTTTTCCATAACAATTACAGTCCTTTAGCAACAGCCTTAGCACCAGCTTCTTGTAACTTCTTAACAGTGTCTTCTGCATCACTTTTAGAAGTTTTTTCTTTAACTGTCTTAGGTAATCCTTCAGTCATTTCTTTAGCTTCTTTCAAAGCTAATCCAGTAACTTCTCTAACAACTTTCAGAACCCCGATTTTCTTATCAGCAGGAACGTCTTCCAGAATTACAGCAAACTCTGTAGGCTCTGCAGAAGCAGGAGCATCACCAGCAGCAGCAGCACCAGCGACAGCTACTACAGGAGCAGCAGCAGTAACGTCCCACTTTTCTTCCAACATTTTTTTAAGCTGAGACAATTCAAGCACCGTCAAGCCGCTCAACTGTTCTACTAAAGTTTCCAAACTTTCTGTTGTCACTTTGTCACCCTTATTTTTTAGAATGTTAACACTACTCTTGAGTTTTTTCTGCTTTCTGGTCGACACAAGAAATAACACCAGAAAGAACCGAATTCATGATTCCTACAACTTGAGACATAGGAGCAGCAATGAGTCCAACAACCTGTTGTCTGAGCTCTTTCATAGAAGGCAGTTTAGCAACGGCCTCAACTTCCTTCCCAGACAAAGAAGCATTATCTATTCTTCCAGCCAGAAAAACCAGAGAATCGTTATGTTGTTTATTAAAATCTAATACTTGCTTTGCTGCAGACACAGGATCGCCGTAGGCAAACACAACCCCGAGATGCCCCTCACTATCTTCTGGATCCATTTCCACCCCAGAAGATTCTAAAGCCTTAAAGAATATTTTCTTCTTCAAAACTTCAAATTCAGCAGAAACACCGGAAAGATTGTTTCTAAAGCTTCTAGAATGCGCAGCAGTAAAACCTAGGTATCTCAACAAAATAAAACCTTGAGAAGCGGTTATCTTTTCTTCAACCTCGCGAAGCAGCAACTTTTTCTCTTCTTTCATTTTTCCTCTTTAAACTTAGAATTATAACGCAATCAACTCCCTAGTATCCACGGTAACACCAGGCCCCATGGTCGAGGAAATAGTGAAATTAACTAAATATTGTCCTTTAGCAGTTGCTGGTTTAGCCTTAACTAAAGCAGCGCACAAAGCTTCAATATTTTCTTTGATCTGCGCACTATCGAAAGAAAGTTTCGCAACTCCTACGTTGCATACACCTGCTCGATCAGCTTTAAATTCAATTTTACCTTTTCGCAGTTCCGCGATAGCTTTGACCACATCAGTTGTCACAGTACCAGATTTAGGCGTAGGCATAAGATTTCTTGGGCCTAAAACTTTTCCTAGCTTACCGACTTCTCTCATCATGTCAGGAGTGGCGACAGCAACATCAAAGTCAACCCATCCCCCCTTGATTTTTTCTACTAAGTCGTCGCTACCAACGAAGTCTGCTCCAGCCTCAATAGCTTCTGCAGCTTTATCTCCTGCAGCAAAAACTAAAATTCGCAAAACTTTACCTGTACCATGAGGCAAAGAAACCGAACCACGAATTTGCTGATCGCTCTTTCTAGGATCGATTCCCAATTTAACAGACACATCAACTGTTTGATCAAAACGCACAGCAGGACACTGTTTTAAAATATCTATCGCTTCACCTAAGGAATACGGCTTTGTGAAATCGTATTTCTCTTGGATACCACGAATGCGTTTTCCATGCTTTGTCATAATTATGCAGCTCTTTAACTAATTACTCTACATCCACACCCATGCTTCGGGCAGTCCCTTCAACCATTCTTTCGGCAGACTCTAAGAGAACAACATCCATATCTTTCATCTTTTGCTCAGCAATCGCTGTAATTTGTGCTCGAGCCAATTTACCAACTTTGTTTCTATTAGGAATCTTAGATCCAGATTCTAGTCCCAAAGCTTTCTTGATTAATGAAGAAACAGGAGGCTGTTTCATCACAAAAGAAAAAGTTTTATCCGAATATACAGTGATTACAACAGGAAGCAAATCACCTGGACGGTCTTGAGTTGCCGCATTAAACTCTTTGCAAAATCCCATAATGTTTACGCCTGCAGCACCTAAAGCAGGACCAATTGGTGGGGCTGGGTTGGCTTTCCCTCCAGGGATTTGCAATTTAATGATTTTAATAATTTTTTTATTCGACATATTCAGCCCTACTCTACCTTAGTATTCCTCTCAAAAACGAGGGGGAAAAACGAAAAAGTTAAATTATAAGAACAAGGAGAATAAGAATACACAGAATTCCTTATTCTCACTCACTTTCTTGTCCTGGAGCGACTTCTTCTACCTGCCAGAACTCTAAATCATCAACACGAGTCTCTCTTCCAAAGATAGAAACCATGACACTAAGCCGTCCTTTGTCATGAAATACCTCTGAAACAACCCCAACAAAATTAACAAAAACACCATCATTAATTTTAACTTGGGATCCCACTTCAAATTTATGTTTCTGAACAACTCCAGATTTCTTCTCTTCTAGATCTGCTAGAATATTTTTTACTTCTTCTTCGGACAAAGCTACAGGAGCCCCTCCTCCAAGAAATTCAACTACACCCTGAGTTTTCTTTACATAGGACCAAGATTCATCTGTTAAATGCATCTTAACTAAGAGGTAGCCCGGCCAAATATACTTTTCAACAATCTTATGTTCGCCTTTTTTTACTTCCATGACATTCTCGGAAGGGAGGATAATCTGCTGAATAAAATCAGACATCCCTGAGGCTTCTTTAAAATCCTCTAAAGACTTTTTTACTTTCTTCTCTTGAGCCGTAAAAACTTGGACGACATACCACTTAAACATGAATCAACCAAAGAAAAAGCTTGTTACTTTACCTAACAATGAAAGAGACTTTCGAAGAACTAAATCCACACAATAAATGGAAAAGCCAAAGCCAAAAATACTCATCAAAACAAGTTTGACATATCTTTTAAGATCTCGCTTAGTTACCCATTCAATCTTCTTAATTTCTTCCATAAAGTCACCCGCAAAAGCTGCTTGCTTTTTTGCGGAAGACACTTTCTTGAGAAACTTTCTTCGATGATCCTGCCCCATAAGCGAATTCTTCTTTCAGTTACCTAATACGAGTGCGGAGGGATTCGAACCCCCGACCGGCGGCTTTGGAGGCCACTGCTCTACCATCTAAGCTACACACCCAAAAGGCAAGGCTACAATAATGCCAAGAAAGCCTTGCCAACACATCGCTTAAATTATGCAATGATCTTAGAAATAGTTCCAGCACCGATTGTACGGCCGCCTTCACGAATAGCAAATCTCATTCCCTCTTCCAAAGCTACAGGGCTGATCAATTGCACTTCAAATTCAACGTTATCACCAGGCATGACCATTTCAACCCCTTCAGGTAAGGTTACAACACCGGTAACATCTGTTGTACGGAAGAAGAATTGAGGTCTATATCCTGTAAAGAATGGTTTATGACGACCACRTTCTTCTTTTTGTAAAACGTAAACAGCACACTTAAATTGTGTATGAGGTTTAACGCTATTTGGCAAACAAACAACCATTCCTCGTTCTACATCATTCTTACCGATACCTCTGAGGAGCAATCCAACGTTCTCTCCAGCACGACCTTCTGGAAGCTCTTTTCTGAACATCTCAACTCCAGTAACGATCGTTTCTTTAGTATCTCTAAGACCAACCAACTGAACTTTATCGGAAACTTTAACGATTCCACGCTCAATACGTCCAGTTACTACAGTTCCTCGTCCAGAAATAGAGAAGACGTCCTCAATAGGCATCAAGAATGGTTTATCAATTTCTCTTTCTGGAGTAGGGATATTGTCATCGACAGCTTGCATCAGCTCTCGAACTTTCTCTATGTAAGCAGCATCCCCTTCCAAAGCTTTCAGGGCAGAACCTCTGATAATTGGGCAACCTTTATACCCTTTTTCTTCAAGAAGCTCAGACAACTCCATTTCAACCAAGTCAACAAGCTCGGCATCTTCTTCGGAAATCATGTCAATTTTATTGAGGAAAACGACGATGTAAGGAACCCCAACCTGTCTTGCCAAAAGAATGTGCTCTTTAGTTTGAGGCATAGCTCCATCTGTTGCGGAAACTACTAAAATAGCTCCGTCCATCTGAGCCGCACCAGTAATCATGTTTTTAACATAGTCGGCGTGACCAGGGCAGTCCACGTGAGCATAGTGACGATTAGGAGTCTCGTACTCAACGTGAGAAGCGTTGATTGTAATACCGCGAGCTTTTTCTTCAGGAGTGTTGTCAATAGAGCTATAATCACGAAAATCAGCCAACCCATCTCCAGACAACGCACGCGTAATAGCAGCTGTCAACGTAGTCTTACCATGGTCAACGTGTCCAATGGTCCCTATGTTGATATGAGGCTTATTACGTTGAAAAGTTTCTTTTGACATCTCAAAAATCCTCAAATTAAAAATTAGTTTGCTACCAATATCTTTTGCCCAGAATAGGAATTGAACCTACGGCCACTTGCTTACCATGCAAGTGCTCTACCACTGAGCTACCTGGGCTTAGCGCAAAAAGGAATCAACCTAACCAGTATTGCAAATTCCCCGCAATCAAACTTTCAACTAGCTCCAACTAGTCTCCTCATCCCCTCAGCCGCAGACAAAAGTGGTGCAGAATACAACTGAAGATAATCTCGGTCTCGACGCGAGCATAGTAACTTCAGACGCAGATTATTATCAAGCTTTCCGCTTAAAACTGCGTGACTTTACCTCTATTAAAGGTCATTAAAGGACAGCAAAACAGCCCTAACGATGTCTATAGACAACGCGAGCCTTCGTCAAATCATAAGTAGACATCTCGACAGTTACGCGGTCTCCAACCAGCAAGCGGATATTGCTCATGCGCATTTTACCACACAAATGCGCAGTAATAGGGACTCCGTTCTCCAACATCACCCTAAAATGCATTCCGGGCAATAATTCTTCCACTCTACCTTCTAGAACGATCGTATCTTCTTTTTTTGCCATTCCTAAAAAAACCTAAAAAATATCCTATCTCTTGATCCCTGATCGAAATAAAAAACAGGTTTGAATATTCGTTAGGACTATAACACCTGCCATCCTCAGGAAACTCGAGAGAGCGATTATATCGACTAAATAGAAAATGTCAAACAACTTGTCAAAAAACGGAGGAGAAAGTATCTTTCGATGCTTTGCACTTGGCTTTCGCCGTTATAACGATAATTTTTAATTGGTTTACAAGCAAAAACCAGATACATTAAAATTGCCCTATTTAGACTCAATACTTCGCAGCAAACTTCCCTTCCCCCGTTCGAGCAAGAAACCCTGTTTCTATTTTAGAAAAAATATTTTGAGACATTCCTCACTCAAACTCAAAAAATTTGTTTATTTTTAAGGTAGATAGGCCATGGTCAAAGCCGTTACCCTCTCAACATCTTATTTTTATGAGATATCGCCCTCACGTTCTCCAAAAAAGGGGGGCTATTGCGGCTCCTATGAAGGTTCCGAATCATCAAATTCTTTGACTCCAGTGGCGCTGTCGACACTCTCTCCGGAACCCACTCAGAGTAAAAACAGAGTACGAGCAGTAGCCAATACTATCGGAGATTTTTTGCAAAGAAACTGGAAGTATCTACTCCTGTATACTCTTGCTTGGTCTTTAATTTTGATATGTCACAGCTCCGTTGCTCTTGTTTTAAGCATTTGGCTAGGAATAGGATTTGGAGCAGGACTTATCTTGGGAGTGATCTCTGCCAATTTCTTAGATAAAAACAACAAATATCCTCACCTGAACAGCCTATGGAACATCACCAATCACGGACTACAACAGCTAGATCCAAATGGAACAAGGCAAGTTCTCCTAGCCACAATCGTTGCGTCCATTTCAGCGCTCATTTATGCCTCTCCTCAAGCTATTGGTTTTGCTATCGGAGCTTTTTTAGGGAACCAAACAAGCACTTTAGCTGTTTATGGCTATCGATTCAAATCAGGCCCAGGATATATAGCTGATCGAGATCTTTTCAATAAACAAGAAGAGCGGATTCGACAAGCTCTTATGCAATGTCATCTAATCCGCAATCAAATGATTTTACAACACCACTTGGATTTATTAAAAAGACGCTCTCACCATAAGAGCTCTCTCCGTATCAGCCAATCCAAGACAATAACAATACGACCTCTCACAGACAGA